>NZ_JAUSWF010000005.1:0-156421 GCF_030815095.1 Aedoeadaptatus ivorii | reverse complement strand
TGGTCTCATACGGTATTAATCCCGGTTTCCCGAGGCTATCCCGTTGTGAGAGGCAGGTTCCTCACGCGTTACTCACCCGTCCGCCGCTAATCCGCTCTTCTTCACCCCGAAGGGATCCGAAGAGGTTCATCGCTCGACTTGCATGTGTTAGGCGCGCCGCCAGCGTTCGTCCTGAGCCAGGATCAAACTCTCAATAAAAACTTTTGAGTTTGCCTAACTCGGATTCACTGACTGTGTTTCCGCTTTAAGCTTAGATGTGTTATGGTTTATTCTCTTATACCATTTAATTAACTTGGTTCAATGCGCCGCTTCGGTGAAGCAGCTTATTTAGTATATCTTCTCGAAAAGACTTTGTCAAGCGCTTTTTAAAACTTTGTTAAGTTTTGTTTACACTTGCTTTCCCTTCAAGAGACAACTTGTATATACTACCTCGAATTTGCCGCCGCGTCAAGTTCTTTTTAAGAACTTTTAATTTTGGCGCGCTCTTTTCGAGAGAGCTTATATATAGTAACAAGGTACGAGGTTGTTGTCAACACAAAAAAGGCGAAACTTTCGCTTCGCCTTTTGGGAGGTATTTGTCTTCTTATTTAGTTAGGCCTTTGTCGAGGAGTCGGGTAAAGATCGTCGCGATCTCGGCGCGGGTGGCGACCGCCTTGGGTGCCATACCTTCTTCGCCACGGCCGATGAGGATGCCCTCTTTCTTTGCCCAGCTCAGCGCTTCCTGCGCCCAGGGAGAGGCGCCCGCGATGGGTTCGATTGCGTCCTCTTTGGCGATGACGCCTTTTTCGAGGAAGTAGCGATACAGAAGCGTCGCCAGCTGTTCGCGGGTGATGTCTCTGTCGGCGCCGAATTCGGTGGCGCTGATGCCCTTGGCGACTCCCGCTTCGTAGGCCCAGCGTACCGCTTCTGCATACCACTTGTCGCGGGGCACGTCGGTGAAGGGAACGTCGCCCTTGGCCGCGGGACTGCCCGCCATGCGGTGGAGCATGGTGAGGATCATGCCACGACTTGCCGGCCGTGCCGGTGCGAACTCGTCGTCTCCGACGCCCTTCATAATGCCCGCGGAAACCATGCGGTCCACGGCGTCCTTAAACCAGGCGTCTTTGGGCACGTCGACAAAGTACTTCGGCGGAAGAATGGTTTCTTCGGGCGCCGGGGTCTTTTCGGTGCCGGATGTTTCGGGCGCCGGCGGGAAGAGGCCGCCGAAAATGGGACGCCATGTGCCGGGGGTGTTGCCTCCGCTCGGTGGAGTCGTCGGTTCCTTCGGATCCGTCGGCTTTTCCGGTTGCTCGGGTTGCTCGGGATTCGTCGGAGCCTCGGCGTCGCCATTGACCCGGATATCATTGCGGTTGCGTACGCGAATCCGATTGCCGTCGGGGTCGATGGAAGAAAGGCCGATCGCCTCCAGCGTATCGCCCACGGCGATTTCGGGCATGCTCTTGTCGGCGACGCCGGGACGGCCGATATAGCCGTCGATAAACACGCGAATTTCGCCGGATCCGTCGTCGATGACGATTTCGGATTTGTCTGCGTTGACTTTCTTTACGGTTCCCTTCGTCTTTACGAGAAGGCCGAGATTGTCTTTGACCGCTCCGGTCTTCAAATCGGTGGGAGCGAGGGGGGTCGCATTTTCATCCAATACTTCTATAGAAGTGATGTTGATTTGCCGCTCGCCCTGATAGGCGCTCTTTACGCCCTTGATGCGCACTTTGGCGCCTTCTTTTAAGTTCTCGGCAATCGGGAAGATGTTAATGCCGCCGGTGGCGTCTTGAATATAGGACGCATCGAAGAAGGCGGTGTTCTTGTCGTAGCCGGATACATTGGAAGTCAACTGTCCTTCCACCTGTACCACTTCGCCCTCTTTTGCCTTTTGCGCATCGGAGATAGGCACGGTCTTCAAGTCGGCCGGGAATACGGTGACTTGAACGTCTTTGGTGAATACCTTGCCGTCGGCTTTGAGGCGGAGGGTCCATTTGCGGACGCCCTGTTCGGTCGGCGTAACGGCGACGGATTTTTGAGCAGATCCCGCCAATTCATAGCCCTCGGCGGTGCCGATCACCTTGTCGCCGTCGAGAACTTCTACTTTGTCGACCTTTTTCGCGCTATCGGATTTGAAGGTATAGTTCAACACCTTTTCTTCGCCGACGACGGCTTCGTTGTTTCCTACCGGGGTTAGGGAGTCGATCCCTTCGGCGCTTACCTTTCCGGTCCAGATAGGCGCGGTCAGGGCCACATCGCCATCCGCCTCGGTGACGCGCACCACATAGTAGGGATAGTCGTTCGGTTGGTCAAACTCAAAGGAGGCCAGGGATTCGGCGCTGTTTAGTGTCTTGATCACCTTGCCGCCCACGGTCAGCAGTTCTACCGTGCCGATGCTCTCTTCGTTTTGTTCGGCGACGGCGATGCGCACCTGCAGCTTGTCCTTTGCGTTTTCGACGGTAGCGCCCATTCCCTTGCCGTCGATTTCGTATTCGATGGTCAAATCCTTGTCTTCGGTGGCGTATACCTTGAGATCGCGGATCGCTTCGATCACGTTCTCCTTGGTAAGGGCATCGGCGATGACGACCGTACGCCCTTCGTTGGCATCGCCCCATTTCTTTTTGTGATTGTCTTGGTTGATGGAGGGGGCGAGTTTCCAGCCCTTGTCGAGCGCCTTAAAGTACTCGTTGTAGCTCGGGAAATAGCCTTGAGAGGGGATGGCCCCTTCCCCGTTTCCGATCTCTACGAGCTTGACATTTTCGTTGACTTTGGGATCGTAGTGGCCGAAGTCGTCAAAGGTGCCGAAGGTCTCTCCCGGGTGGTTGAATTGGGAGAAGGTCGTTTGGTCCAGATCCTTCAACATTTCGTAGTAGGCCAAGAGTCCCTTCGAGCCTTCCTTATTGTTTAGGATCGCATCGTTTCGGGATACAAAGCCTTCGGTGTTGTAGGTGTTCATATGGCCGTAGTTGGCGCCGGTTTTCGTCCAGGTCATTTCGTACCCGTAGATGGGGAGGAAGTCCTCGGTGCGCGCGGCTTCGACGATTTCTTTGTAGCGCTTCCACTTGGACTTGCTGCCGTCGCGGGGATCTTTCAGACCGCTGTTTTCGTCGTCGATGGTGCCGAGATTGCCCTCTTTATCGAAATAGTTGGAGTGGTCGGTCAAAGAGAAGAAGTCGATATGATCCGCGGTGGATGCGTATTGGACCGCTTCTTCTGGCGTACCCGCCCCGTCGGAATAGTTGGAGTGAGAGTGGATCTGGCCGCGGTAGTGCTTCACGGTGGCCTTGCCCACATAGAACTTCCAGGAATATTCCTTTACCACATCGCCATCGGTGACGGTGATGGTCGCCTCCGTCTTGCCGTCTTTAAGGTCGGTATCGGGGGTGTAGCGCACGAGCGCGCCTTCGCGCACCATGGGCTGTTTCTCGCCGCCGTTTAGGGAGATCGTCGCCGTCGCCCGGTCGGACACATTCAAGAGGGTGGCCGAGATTTCGGGCCGCTTGTCGTCGAGCGTTTCGGCGTTGTTCGCGGGTTTTACGTTCAAAATCTGGGGCGAATTGTCTACCTTCACCGTGACGGTCTTACCGATGGATTTAGACTCGCCGTAGACGAAGGGCGCCGACGGGCACGCTGCTCAAGACCATGAGCAGCGCCAACAGAAGGGCCACACCTCTTCTCAACGAAATCATTCTTACCTTTCTGCATACTTGCTACTTATATATCGACCTTCAAACAATTGCAGTATAGCAAAGGCAAAGACCATTCAGAATAGGGGTAGATTAAGTTCCCGTTAAGGAGGACTGCGCTATGTAAAAAATAGCGAGGGCACAAAAAAAGAAGGGTTTCCCCTTCTTATGCCCGGTGGCGCATGGCCTCGGACGAGATTTCTTTGTAGACCGCGAGGACTTCTTGGGCGAAGTCGCGATCGGTGTATGCCTCGGGCGCGAGGCCTTCGGGCAGGGCGCGGATGGCGCGATAGCCCTTTAGGAACTCCTCCTCGCCGACGAAACCCATGCCGTTTTCGCCCTCTCGGAGGACCTGCTCGAGGCAGGGGTCGCGGCGCACCAAGATCGGCAGGCCCGATGCCAGCGCCTCGTTGTAGGTGAGCCCCTGGGTCTCGGAGGTCGAGGCAGATACGAAGAGATCGCCCAGGGCGTAATAGTTCTGGATCTCCTCCCAGAGCACGGCGCCGGTAAAGGCGATGCTTCGGATACGAAGATCCCGCGCCTGTTTTTCGAGCTTTCCCCGCACGGGGCCGTCGCCGACGATCAAGAGGTTCACGTCCTCGCCCGCGTCCTCGAGCTTTTTGTAGTGGTCGATGACCTGGTCGATGTTTTTTTCCTCGGCGAGGCGGCCGATATACAGCAGGGTATAGCCGGATTCGAGGCCGTAGCGCGCACGCAGGCGCTCTACCTCGTTTGCATCGCAATTGCCGTACTTGGCGGGGTCGAGCCCGGTGGGCACCACATACACGTCGCGGTAGACCTTGTAGCTGTGCAGCTTTTTGCGCACTTTGTCGGTGGGGACGATGACGCCGTCGGCGTAATTGCAGAATTTGGCGCTGAGCATGCGCACCACGGGCTTGAGTTTTTCGCTCTTGGGCACGTGGAAATAATGGGTGTAGTCTTCGTACATGGTGTGATAGCTATGTACCAGCGGAATGCCGAATTTTTGAGCGATCCGCATGCCGAGCATGCCGACGGTAAATTCCGTCTGGGTGTGGATCACATCGAGCTCCATTTGCTTGCCCTTGTGCTTCCAATAGGGTTCTACCACCAGCGCCAGATGCCGATCCTTGACCAGATAAGGCTTGATGCTGGGAATGCGATAGATATGTTCCTCCGGAGAACTTTCCGTGCCGCTTACGCGGGAGGTAATGACGTATACGGTGTGTCCCATGGCCTCCAGAGCGTTGCGCAACATATAGGTGGAGTTGGCCACCCCGTTGATCTCCGGGTAATAGGTGTCCGTAAAGAGTCCGATTCGCATAGTGCCTCCTTTGTTTCACGCTCATTGTACCAAAGATGCGTTTACAACAGATGACATTCTCGTAAACTTTTTCAAAGTTTTATCTAACGGATGTTCCCCATGCCGATTCTTAGACTTGTTTACGACATTCTTTCGCTCTACCCCCTACCCAAATGGAGAATTTGTGGTAAAATATAGTCGGCAGGTGTATTCCTGCATCCATTCATCTATGTCTAATCGTGCTCCTTAAAAAGTATAGAGCGAAAAGCGCCCCTTCGATGCCGGAAGGGGCGCTTTTTCGCGTTTATTGAAAGATTTCCATTTGCTCGATGCGATCGAAGGCGCGGTCGATGGCATCGACGTCCAATGTGACGGCGAGGCGCAGAAAGCCCTCTGCGCTCTTTCCGAAGCCGCTGCCCCGTACGGTGAGTACGTGGGCCTCTTCGGCGAGGCGTCGCCATACTTCTTCTTCCGAAAGGCCGGTGGGGCGGACGTCCATAAATAAATAGAAGGTGCCGCGGGGCGGGGCGACGTGCACGTTCTTCAGCCGCCGGATGCGCTCGTAGGCGCGGCGGGTGCGCTTCTTAAACTCCGCCACCAGCGCGGGTTGAACCGCTTTGCGATGTCGTAAGGCGTGGATCGCCGCCCGCTGTGAAATAGAGGGGGCGGCATAGACATTGCTCTCGTTGATGATATCCGCCGCGCGGATCAACGCGGGATCGGCAAGGATATAGCCGATGCGCCAGCCGGTCATGGCGAAGTTTTTGGAGAACGAACGCAGGGTGACGGTGCGCGAAAAGAAGTCTTCTAAGGAGGCAACGGGGACGAAGGGCGTCTCGTAGGAAAAGGCGGTGTAGATGTCGTCGGCGATCAAAAAGAGATCCGCCTCCTTTGCCAGATGTCCGATTTCCGTCAGGGTTTCGGTGTTTAAGGTGAGACCCGAGGGGTTGTTGGGGGTATTCAAGATGATCGCCTTGGTCTTTTCGGTGATCTTTCGGCGAATCTGTTCGATGTCGGGCACGAATCCCGCGTCGGGATCGGTCTCTACGAACACGGGGACGCCGCCCGCCATGGCGATCTGATCGGCATAGGGCGGAAAGTAGGGTTCGATGACGATGACCTCGTCGCCCGGATCGAGCATCGCCTCGAGCACGAGCCACATACCGTGGCAGGCGGAGGTGGTGACGAGGACGTTCTCTTTCGAGAGCGCCATGCCGTATTCCTCGCGCTGAAAGGCGAGGATCTCTTCGATCAGCTCCGGGTCTCCGCAGCTGTCGGTGTAGTGGGTGTGCCCCGCCAAGGCGTCTTCGGCGGCCGCGCGGATGATGATCTCGGGGGTGGCGAGATCGGGATCCCCCAGGGTAAAATCCGCCACATCGGCGTAGCGCTTCGCCAAATCGGCGCCTTCTTCCAAGGCGCTGGCGGCGGTGTTTCTGTATCTGGCTGCGACGATTTCTTTGGACATGGGCATTCCTCCGTTTCTTCTGTCGGAAATTATCTGCTATACTGAAAATACAGGCATTTCTGTATCGAATGGTACTATTATAAAGGAGAGTTGCCCTTATGGCAAAGAAACCGGAATACATCGTGCCCATGGTCCGACGGGCACTGCAAATTTTGCATTTTCTGCTGGAACACCGCGGTTCCCACGGCATCGGCGAGATCGCCCAGGCGCTAAACTTCCCCAAGACCAGCGTGTTTAAGATCCTCTATACGCTGGAATCGGACCGGCTGGTGGCAAAAGACGCCGAGGACCGTTATAGTTTGGGGCTGGGCTTTTTGCCCTTTGAGGCGGAAATCCGAAACCGCTGGAACTTCACCGACGTCACCCGCCCCATTATGGAGCGGGGCGTCGCCTTGAGCGGCGAGAGTCTGAACCTGGGGATCTGCGTAGACGACGCGATCGTTATGCTAGATACGGTGGCGGGCGAGGAGTTTTTTATTATGCGGCATTTGATCCCCATCGCTCCGCTGTACTGCTCCGCCATCGGAAAGATTTTTCTCGCGGAGTACGAAGAGGAGGACCGACGGCAGTATCTCGAAAATACAGTCTTTACGCCCCGCACCATCTCGACCCTCTGCGACGAGAAGAGCATTCTCGCCGATCTTAAGACCATCGACGAGACTGGCACCGCCTATGACCGCGAGGAATACGAGTACGGCCTCTCGTGTATGGCGAAGGGGATCTATGCCCGAGGCGAGCTCATCGCCGGGATCAGTCTCTCGGGCCCCACGAGCCGGCTCGCGCATAAAGGGATGGACCGCATGGAAGAAATCCTCGCCGATGTGGCGGATGCCCTGGCGGCGGAACCGGGACTGGGATCGCTTCTGCAGTTATGATGCTCCTCTACTTCGGCGCCCCCTGGGTGCTTCCGCAGAAGCTCGCCCTCTTGGTGCCGGGGCTCTTATACGGCGTGCGAAACGAGAAGTTTCGCCTTCCCGCCCTCGTCCTCTTCGCCTTTTACGTCCTCGCCTCGGGCTTTACGCCCTATGGGGTTTATGTAGAGGGCGCCCTTTCTCTGGGGGTTTTGTGGCTGTGGTGGCGCCATACGGACCGCCGCATACTGCTTCCGCCCCTTTTGATCCTTACCGCCGCCGCGCTCGCGACCTTTTTTGCCGCCGGGGCGGCATTTTCGGCGCACTCCCTTTCCCGGGCGGCCAACGGCCTGATCGGAACCCTCGTCTTCGTCTTTTCGGAAGAGCTGTTTCTGCGAAAGATCCTGCGGCCCGAACTCCCTGCCGGCCCCTACGGCGCCATCGCCACCGGTCTCTTGTGGGGACTGTGGCACGCGCCCCTATACCTGACGGGGTTTTATGTACTGACCCAGGCCCTTCGCGGCGCGGCAATCTCTTTGTTGATCGACGCCTTTTACGACGAAGGCGGCATCGTCACCGCCGTCGCGGTACACGCCCTACACAACGCGCTGCTCGTTCCCTTCGACGGAAGCGCCGTGCGCCTTTCGCACCATCTCCTGTTTTTTCTTCTCGTCGCTATGGGGACCGTTGTCTCTCGCAACTTTCGTTACGGCAAAGGACGCCGCTTGTAAGATCGATACATCCACAGAAAAACGCGCCGCAGAGCTACCGCGACGCGTTTTTTGTTTTAGCTGTTTTCCGCCATGTCGATCAGGTGGTCGACGGCGATCATAACGGCGACGACCACATCGCGCATTTCGGGCACATCGACGGTGATCTCGTAGGTGTCGCCCCAGGCGAGGATCTTGCGATCGACACTTCCGATCTCTCTGCCCCCGTCCCGGTCGAAGATGCGGAAGTCCTTGGCGATCAGGTCGCCCTCTACGGCGAGGTCCATATCGTCGGATTCGATGTCGATCTTGGTCCGCAAAAAGGAGAGTCGCCCCTGCAGTTTGATTTCACGGCCGTCGGCAAAGCGCACGTAAAAGCGCGGCAGGAAGGCGAAGACTTCGCGGTCGACGACGAAGATCTCCTCGCCGCGGGCATCGGAGACCCGAACGGTGTTGCCGATCAGCTTAAAGTCCTGGTCGACGTGATAGATTTCGTTCTCCCGCTCGTCGAGGATGGGATAGTGGTCGGTGATCTTGAGGACCTTCTGTTTTACGTATAGTTTTTCCATAGCGTACCTCCGTTTCGGTCGTTTCGGTGTGATCGCTTTATACCCTTCTCCCCGCGTCCTTATGCTCCAAATACGCCAGCACCCGGTAGACGGTCTTGGGGGTGAGGAGCACGTCGAAGGGCAGTTTGTAGCGCCGCCCCCAGGACGAAAACCGCACGAATTCCGCCCCGTCCTCATATAATAGTTCAGTGATGGTGACCCAATGGTAGCGAAAGCCCGGATGGGGATGATTGGTGTTCATCAGCGCCACGGGCTTGTCCGCCGCCAAGCCCTCTCGAATAAAAGACCGCGCGGCATCGCCGTAGATATGCCCGGCGATCGCCTTTAGGCGCATCTGCGGCAGGATATTCTCCAGCGCCGCTTCTAAGATGCTCGCGCCCACGATGCCCCAAGGGCGGGGCGGGGCGTGGTACAAGATGCGGTCCATGCGGGCGAGGGCATCTTTTTTATCGAGGGAAAACTCGCGCTTTTCGTAGCTGATCAAATTCGCCAGGGCGGTGACGCCGCAAGATCGGTCCACATTGTAGCCGCTCCAGCGGCCCTTTAAGGCGTTTTGGTCGAAACCGAACCCCCCCGCCACCGCGACGAAGCGCTTGTTGCGTATGCCTATACTCTCGCCCATGTGTATCCCTCCCAAGGAACGGGTATTTATTTCGACAACTAACGTACAAATCACAATCGATGTATGCACAAAAGGATGGTGGAATGAAACAGCATATCAAACCCTACATTCCCCTGATCGTCCCCGAAGTGCTCCTGATCGGCCTGAGTATTCTGGCCGATTTGTATCTACCCCGCTTGATGAGTTTTATCATCGACGCCGGGGTGCTCAGGGGCAATGTGGACTTGATCTTGGAATACGGCCTGTATATGATCGGCCTCGCCCTCGTCTCGGTGCTTTTGATGACGGCGGCGGGCCATTTGGCGTCCAAGATTTCCATGGGATTTTCACGGGATATTCGCCGGGCGATTTTTTCGCATGTATTGTCGCTCCGGTTCGAGCAGTTCGAGACCTTCGGCGCGCCCTCCATATTGACCCGCGCCACCGACGACATCAGCCAACTGGAGCGGATGGCGATCGTCACCCTACGGCCCATGGTCCGCGCGCCCCTTATGTTTTTCGGCGCCACCTTTATGGCGGTGACGACGGACCTTCCGCTCTCGGCGGTGATTCTCGTAAGCGCGCCTATGCTCTTGGGGCTGGTGTCCTGGATCGCGAGAAAATCGATCCCCGGCTTCGGTAAGATCCGCGTGCTGATGGATGCCATCAACCTCCGATTTCGCGAACGCTTGACGGGGATCCGCGTGATCCGCGCCTTTCGCCGGGAGGGCTACGAGCACGAACGGTTTACTACGGTAAACGACGAGATGCGCGCGGTGTCGGAAGAAGTCAACAATTATATGGTAATTATGCTGCCCGCCTTCAATCTCATTTTCAATATGACGATGATCGCGCTGTTGTACTTCGGCGCCGGTCGGATTTCGGCGGGGGCAATCGAAGTGGGCGATCTGATGGCCTTCATTCAGTATATTACCCAAATCATGTTCGCATTGAGCATGTTTTCTATGCTCTTTGCCATGTATCCCAACGCCCGCGCCGCCTACGACCGGATCTCGGAACTGTTGGCGACGCCGATCTATCCCGACGAGGACAAACGGGCGCTCCCCGAACAGAAGACCACCCTTACCTTCGACCACGTGAGCTTCTCGTATCCCGGCGCGGAACGGCCGGTGCTCTCGGACATCTCGTTTGAAGTAGAAGCGGGCAAAAAGCTCGCCATTATCGGCGGGACCGGCAGCGGCAAGAGCACCATCCTCCAGCTGATCCACCGCTTTTACGAGGTGAGCGAAGGGGAAATTCGCCTAAACGGCGTACCCATCGGCGATCTGTCCACTGACGCCCTTCGAAAGGCATTGGGCTATGCGCCCCAGCGCCCGCATCTGCTCTCGCGGAGCGTGCGCGACAATCTGTCCTTGGGCCGCGACATCCCCCTTTCGGACGAGGACGCCTTGGAATTTTTGGAGATTTCCCAGGCGGACGGCTTCGTCTCCAAGATGGAATCGGGGATCGACAGCGCCGTATCCCAAAGCGGAAAGAACCTATCCGGCGGGCAAAAACAGCGGCTTTCCATCGCCCGCGCCCTGGCAAAGCGGCCGAAGATTTTGCTCTTCGACGACGCCTTCTCGGCGCTGGATTTTAAGACCGACAAGGCGCTCAGAAAGGCCCTCGCCCCCATCAGCAAAGACGCCGCGACCATTATCGTCGCCCAACGGGTGATGACGGTGCTGGATGCCGACGAAATCCTCGTCCTCGAGGACGGAAAGATTCTCTCGCGCGGCACCCACGACGAACTGATGGCGTCTTCGGAGATCTACCGCGAGATCGCCGCTTCGCAATTGGGAGAGGAGGCCGCCTATGCCTAGACATATGCATGTGGTCTCGGAAAAAGACAAGCGCTCCCTGCGCACCCGGGAGAGCCGAAAGATTCTGCGCCGCCTGTTCGGCTATCTGAATCAAGACAAATTGCCGATGTTTCTCGCGGTGCTCTTTACGGCCACTTCGACGATCTTCGATATCTTTACGCCCTGGATCTTGGGGTTGGGGATTACGAGCATCTTCGAATCCCTCAAGGCGAAGGTCGCCATCGACTACGAATATCTGCTGCGCTTGATCCTGATCTTGGCGGTGCTGTATCTGCTCTCGTCGCTCTTTTATTATATTCGCGGCCGCATTCTGGTGGATATCACCCAAAAGACGGTCTATACGCTGCGGCAGGAGTTCTCGGACAAGATCGAGCGACTCCCCGTCGCCTATCTTGACGGCTATTCGGTGGGGGATCTCCTCTCGCGCATGACCAACGATATGGAATCGATCGTCAACAATATGCGCCAAAATATCGCGCAGATTATCAGCGCGGTGGTGACCATTGTAGGAATCTTGATTATGATGTTTTCCATCGAACCCCGCTTGACGCTGATCTCTCTGGTGGTGCTTCCGGTAAGCGGCATCGTAACGGCGAAGATCGCCTCGATCAGCCAGGGCTATTTCCGCAAAAAGAGCCACCATTTGGGCAAGATCGACGGCTATATGGAAGAAGTCATCAGCTCCCGCGAGGTGGTAAAGAGCTTTACCTTTGAGTCTCGGGCGCTTTCGGAATTCGACGCCATCAACGAAGATTTGTACGAAAACTCGTATAAGGCGCAGTTTATCTCGGGACAAATTATGCCCCTGATGGGCTTTATCTCGAATCTGGGCTACGTCGCCATCGCCGTATTCGGCGGATATTTGGTGCTCGCCGGCAATATTACCTTGGGCGCCATTCAGGCGTTCTTCCAATATTCCCGCAAGCTCAACCAACCCATCAGTGGCATGGCGGAAGTGGTCGGGGCGCTGCAATCGGCGATTTCGGCCGCGGACCGCATCTTTCAGGTGCTTGATGCGCCCGAAGAAGCCCCCGTACAAGACGCCGCCGTCCTCGAAGACATTCAAGGCGCCGTGCGATTTGAAGACGTGCACTTCGGCTACCAACCGGGCCGCGAGGTCATTAAGGGCTTTAGCCTCGACGTAAAAAGCGGCGAAACCATCGCCATCGTCGGCCCAACCGGCGCCGGAAAGACGACGTTGATCAACCTGCTCCTCCGCTTCTACGACGTGGATTCGGGCCGCATTACTATCGACGGCATAGACATTCGCGATATGTCCCGCGACGACCTTCGACGCCACTTCGGCATGGTGCTCCAGGACACTTGGCTGTTTTCGGGCACCATCGCCGACAATATCGCCTACGGCCGGCGCGATGCCACCGACGAAGAGATCGTAACGGCGGCAAAGGCGACCTACTCCGATAACTTTATCCGCACCCTGCCCAAGGGCTACGAGACAAAAATCACCGAGTCGGGTTCCGAGATTTCTCAGGGGCAGCGGCAGCTGTTGACCATCGCCCGCGCCCTGATCTCGGATCCGGATATTTTGATCTTGGACGAGGCGACCAGTTCGGTGGACACGCGTACGGAAAAGATGATCCAAAAGGCGATGGACCGCCTGATGGCGGGACGCACCAATTTCGTCATCGCCCACCGGCTCTCGACCATCGTCGGCGCCGATACGATCCTCGTCTTACAGGACGGCAATATCGTTGAGCAGGGCAGCCACGACGCGCTCATGCAAAAAGACGGCGTCTACGCCGAGTTGTACCGCTCGCAATTCGCCGGCGAAGAAATTTAATGTGCTTCGCCGGAAAGAATGTATGTTTTTTGTAAATTGTGAATAGAGACCCGGGCAGCGGGTATAAAAAGTATGCAATCATTGTTTAGTCATGAAAGGAGATCAATATGTTATTTTGGTTAATCTTCGGAGCTTTGACAGGTTGGATCGCCAGTATGATCGTGGGTAAGGACGCGCAAATGGGCGCTATCGCCAATATTATCACCGGGATCGTTGGATCCTTTATCGGCGGTTGGATTGCAAGCAACTTCTTGGGTCTGGGCAAGGTTTCCGGATTCAATCTCTACAGTGTATTGATCGGCGTGGCGGGTTCCGTCATTCTCTTGCTGATCGTCAACGCAGTGACTAAACGCTCCTAAGCGCTGGACAAAGTACCCTTCGGGGTACTTTTTTTTGCGAAAAACCGGGCATAAAAAATCGACGCATGGCGCCGATTTTCGGGTCTTTGCACTTGTCAAAGCCGCTTACGGGTATAAGCATACCACGGCTTTGTAAAATTCGCTTGCGGGCGCTCTATGCCGCATGTAAAATTTCTTCGCGCAACTTGCCCCCTTCAAAGTGGAGGATGCGGTCGGATACGCGGCGGGCGAATTCGCGGTCGTGGGTGACGACGATCATGCCGATGCCCTTTTGTTTGAGCCGCCCCATCATGCACACCAGCCGGTCGATGGTCTCGCGGTCTAGGGCCGATGTGGGTTCGTCGAAGCAGAGGATCTCGGGTTCCAGCATACAGGCGCGCACCACCGCCACCCGCTGCTGTTGGCCGCCGGAGAGTTCGCGGGGGTATTTGTCCGCCTCGTCCGCGATCTCCAGCTCCTCTAAAAGATCCCGCGCCCGGGCCTCCGCCACGGCGGCGTCGATCCCGTGGAATTTCGGCGCGAGGAGGATATTTTCCCATACGGTCATCTTGGGAAACAGGTGATACCCCTGAAACACCATGCCGATCTTCTTTGCGTCGGTCTCGCCGACGGGCATTCGGCGGTCGTCGAATCGGATCTCGCCGGCGCTGTATGTTTCCAGGCCGTTTAGGCAGCGGAGAAAGGTGGTCTTGCCCTCGCCGCTTTTTCCGGCGATGGTGACGATCTCATCGGATGTGATGTCGAGATCGATGCCCTGCCAAATCTTTCGTTCTCCGAAATATTTTTCTAAATTTCGAACGGATATTTTCATGACGCTTCGATCTTCCTCTCCATATTTCTGAGCAGTATGCTGAGCGCGCCGACGATCACGAGGTATAAAACCCCCACATAGACATAGGGCAGAATCGACGACATGGTATTGGATACGGACTTCGCCGCCTTTAAGATGTCCATCACCCCGAGGATATACACCAAGGAAGTGTCCTTGACGAGGGTGATGACTTCGTTGGAAAGCGCGGGGAAACTGCGCGAGATCACCACCGGCAGGATGACCTTAAAGAAGGTATAGCTTTTGGAGAGCCCCAGCACCTTTCCCGCCTCCCACTGGCCGGGGTCGACGGATTGGATGCCGCCCCGCAGGATTTCCGCAAAATAGGCGGTGTAGTTCAAAACAAAGGCGAGGAATATGGCGCTGTATCTCCCCAGGGCAATCGCCCCCACCGGCAAAAGGGGCAGGCCGAAGAATACGAACATCAGCTGCAGCAAAAGGGGCGTACCCCGCATAATATAGATATAGAGGGCGGCGAGCCTCGAGAGAATGGGGTTCTTCGAGAGCCGCGCCAGCGCCACCGGAAGCGACAGAACGGCGGAGAAGAGCAAGGTGACGAAAAACACCGCCGCCGTCGTCCGGATCCCCTCTCCCAACAAGGGGAGAAGTCGTTGTAATACTTCCAAATCGGCCTCCTGATCTTACCGATCTACGCCTATTTTGCGAAATAGGTCGCGTAGATCTTGTCGTAGGTTCCGTCTTCCTTTTGTTCCTTCATCGCCTGATCCAGCGCGGATTTCAGGGCCACATCGTCTTTGCGCATGCCCACGGCGTAGCGCTCTTCGCCGAAGTTTTCGTCGAGCACTTTGTAGTTTTCCTCGCCGTTTTCCTTCATATAATAACGCGCGAGTACCTCGTCGACCACCAGCGCGTCCGAACGACCCGCCTCCACGTCTTTAAAGCATTCCACATTGGTGGCGTATTCCACCGGCACTTCCGCCAATGTATCGACAAAGGCCGCATCTTCCATGACCGCCTTGAGCGCCGAGGACTCGCCCTGCACGGCGATGCGCTTACCCGCGAGATCCGCCTTGGAATTGACCGGCGAATCGTTTTGGGTTACGATTATTTGACGATTGTCCATATAGGGCTCGGAGAATGCCACCATTTCCTCGCGCTCCGGCGTAATGGAGTATCCGTTCCATATAAAGTCGATATTGCCGGATTCGAGTTCCTGTTCCTTCATGGTCCAATCGACGGGCTGAAAGTCCAGCTCGATGCCCATGCGCTTCGCCGCATCGCGCGCGAGCTCGACGTCGAAGCCGATCAGCTCGCCGGATTCGTCTCGAAATCCCATGGGCGCGAAGGTGTCGTCCAGGCCGACTACATAGGTCTTTTCGGTATCCAGGACGGCATCCGCGCCGGCTTTTTCATCGGCTGCGGCCGCGTTCTCTTTGCCACAGCCCGCCAAGAGCAGGAGGCAGAGCGTCAATAGGGCGATCAGTTTCTTGTTCATGGTTTTGTCCTTTCTCGATTGCTTTTATTCATTATCGCTTTATCATACTAAATCATCTGTTTCTATAATACCCCCTTTGCTCCCCTTTGTAAAGGGCGGATTGAAAATATATTGTATTGGAGGTTCTATGCGCAATACCTACGGTTTTTTGATTCTATTGCTCTGTCTGCTTTTCGGAAATATCCTGACGCTTTTGATTCCGGTGGCGATTCCCGGATCCATTTATGGGATGGGAATTTTTCTCGCCGGATTGGTGGCCGGTGTGATTCCCGAGGAGATCGTCGATGCGATCTGCGAATCGCTCTTGCTGCATATGAATCTGTTTTTTGCCCCGGGGGCGGTCAATCTGATCCTCGTCTACCCCTCGATTCGGGGCACGGTCTTAAAGATTCTCTTCGTTACGGTGGTCTCGACGATTCTCGTCATTATCTCCACCGGCCTCACCACCCAATTTTTGGCCCGCAGAAAGGAGGCGCGCCGTGTCTGATATCCTCGCCGTACTGATCGATACGCCGCTGTTCGGGGTGCTGCTTACCGTGGCAGCCTTTCTGTCGGCGGAGCGGATCGTCGAGCGCCTAAAGCGCCCGTATATCACCAATCTCTTCGTCTCTTTGCTCCTCTTAATCGGGTTTTTGACCCTGACGGGGATCGACGTCGCGTCCTACCAAAAGGGCGGGGATATGATTACCTTTTTGGTAGGGCCCATGACCCTCGCCTTGGGGATGCCGGTGTATAAACAGCGCCACGTGCTCCTCGCCAATGCGGTGCCGATTTTGGGCGGCATTTTCGTCGGGGCGGTGGTCGCCTTGGTGTCGGGCTTTGTGCTGGGCACCTTGGTGGGGCTCGATGCGAGCGCGATTTTAAGCATTCTGCCCAAAAACACCACCACGGGCATTGCCCAGGAGCTGATTCGCACCCTGGGCGAAGACAGCGCGCTCACCATCGCGCTGGTGATCGTCGCCGGAAACACGGGCTATATGGCTGCGTCGAATCTCTATTCGCTCTTCGGCATTCGCCACCCCATCGCCCGGGGCGTGGCGCTGGGCACCGCCTCCCACGCGGTGGGCACCAAGCGTGCGCTGGAAATGGGCGAGACGGAAGGAGCGGTCTCGTCGATCGCCATCGGCGTGACGGGGATTATCACGACGATCCTCTTGCCGATCGTACTCCACTTGTTGTCGTAAACTTCGGAAAGGAGCGCTATGGAAACCCATCAAACGGAAAATTATAAAAACGGCAGGCTCCGGATTCGCCTCTTGATCGGCGGGTCTTTGGTGGGCCTGTTTTCGGGACTGATCGCCGTCTTCTACCGCTATACGCTGGGGCAGATCGACGGGATCCGCAACTTTCTCTTTTCGGATATGACGGCGGCAAAGGGCGCGGGGATGCTGCTCGCCTTTTTCGTCCTCGCGTTTCTGATGCACCGCCTCTTGTCGTGGGCGCCGTACAGCGGCGGCAGCGGGATTCCGCAGATTCGCGGGCAGCTGCTGGGCCGGGCGGAGATCGCGCCGGTCCCCACCCTCATCTCGAAATTCTTCGGCGGCTCTATGGCCGCCCTGTCGGGGCTTACCCTGGGGCGGGAGGGCCCTTCGATCCAACTGGGCGGCACCCTCGCGGGGCTTCTCGCCGACAAAGCGGGCGTCTCGCATATGGAAAGCCGCTATCTCGTCACCGCCGGGGCGTCGGCGGGGCTCGCGGCGGCGTTTAATGCCCCCCTCGCCGGGGCACTCTTCGCCTTAGAAGAGATGCACAAGAGCCTCTCCCACTACTTTGTCGTGCCCTGTATCGTCTCGTCGGTGGTGGCGAATTTCGTGAGCTTTCGCCTCTTGGGGATGGAACCCGCCTTCTCCTTTCCCATGGAACGGATGCTCCCGGTGGACTTTATCTGGGCGCCCGTAGCCATCGGCGTACTGGGCGGCGTATTCGGCGTCGTCTTTAACAAGGGACTCTTGGCCACTTCGGCGCGCATCAAGGCGCTTTCGATCCCCCGCTATGGGGTGATCTTTCTCGCCATGGCGCTCGTCTTTCTCTTCGGCCTCTACAATCCCCTCTTGCTGGGGGGCGGCCACGGGCTAATCGAATCCCTGGCGGATGCGCCCATGGCACCGCGCCTTCTCGTGCTCTTCTTTTGTATCCGCCTGCTTTTGGTGTGGACCGGCTACGGCAGCGGCGCCCAGGGAGGGATCTTTCTTCCCGTCTTGACCCTGGGCGCGCTCCTCGGCGCCTTCGGCCACTTCGTGTTACCCATCGACGACATCTACTACGCCAACTTTTTGTACCTCGGCATGGCGGCGATCCTCTCGTCGGTGATTCAGGCGCCGCTCCTTTCGATCCTCTTGGTTTCGGAGATGAGCGGCACCATGCTACAGATGATCTCGGTAACCACCGCGGCGATGGTCGCCTATCTGATCGCGCAGATCCTTAAGAGCGAACCGATCTACGAATCCCTCTACGACAATATGTTTGCCGAAGACAGTCGCGCCGGCGAGCCCGCCTATTCCATGCAGTACTTCCTCGTGCCGGGAGATGCGCCGTATATCGGCATCCCCCTACATCGCATGCACATTCCCCATCACGGCATGATCGCATCGGTACAGCGGGAAGGGCGCATTTTTACCCCCAATCGGGACACCACCTTAGAGGGCGGCGACGAGATCTTGCTGTTGATCGCGGAGGAATCCTTGGAGGCGGCGACGGAATACTTCGGAGGTGCGCCGTGATTTGGCCGATGATTCTCCTCCTCTGCTTGACGACCGCTTGTAGTCCCGCGAAAGAGGTCCCGAAAGACGAAATCGTCGTCGGCGTATTCGAGCCCTTAAACGGCATCTACGGCGAATCGGGCAGGGAGACGCTGCGCGGAGTCACCCTCGCCAACGAACGGCGGCCCCGCGCCCTCGGCAAAAAGGTGGTGCTTTCGGTCTACAATACCAAAAGCCAGACCTTCGAATCCGCCAATGCCGTCGCCATCCTCACCGACAAGGGCGCAAACGGCTTGATCGGCACCTTCGGCACCGACAGCATGAACCAGGCAAAGCCCGCCATCGCCGCGGCGGAAGTCCCCGCCCTCACCGGCTCCACTTCGCCGGACTTGGCGAAAAACTACTGGATCACCCAAATCAGCGTCGACGACGTGGAGCAGGCGAAGGCCATGGCGCAGTACGCCGTGGAAGATTTGGGCCTACGGGACATCGCGCTGGTGATCGACGCCGAAATGCGCTACGGCGCGCACCTCGCCTATACCTTTGAACATATGGTGCCGACAGATGTGAATATCTATAAAGTCTACTACCACTCCGGGGAGACCCGCTTTCGAAACGAGATCGACCGCCTCAAAAAGCTCCCCATCGACGGCATCTACTGCCCGGGGGATGCCGCCACCAGCGCCTATCTGCTTTCGGCCCTCAAAAAAGAGATGCCCGATGTCGCCGTGATGGGCGCGGACCGCTGGGAGAACCCGTCCTTTTACGAGATCGCGAAGGACGCGGCGGAAGGGGCGTATTTTACCGCCCACTACGCCCGCTACGACACCTTTAACGCCGCTTCGGAGACCTTTCACAAGGCCTACGAGAAAAAATACGGCGAATCCCCCACCAGTTACGCCGCCATCGGCTACGACGCGTACAATCTGTTTCTCGACGCGGCGGAATCGGCGGGATCCGACGCCCCCGAAGCGGTGGCGAAGGAACTTAGGCATCTGGAGCGCTTCGACGGTGCCTTGGGGATCGCCGATCGACGCGGGCCCCGCCGGGTGCCGATCCTCAAACAGTACGGAAAGCGCGGGCGCTATGTCGAGACCGTCGAGGTGCCGCGATGAAACGAAACAATCGCGATCTCCTCTTTTTCGCCTTATCCCTCGCCCTGTGGTGGGGCCTGTGGTATAAGGGCCTAGTACCCAAAACCTACGTCGTAGGCCTTGCGGTGCTTCTTATCGCCTATTTTTCGACGGAGTGGATCCGCGAAAGCACGCCCGTACTTAAAGGCATCGCCCTCTTTATGATCGCCCTTCTTTACCCCTACGCCGCCGTCGCGGTGACGGAGATCTCCGCCACAGGTCCCCTGGAGGGGCTGATCACCCTGTTGTTTGCGCTCCACTTTTTGTTGCAGTGGATCGCCTTTCGGGACAGCTTTTCGGCGCTCTTTCAGCAGGGGGCGCCGCGCCTCTTCGCCGCGCTCCTTCTCTCGATCGCCTTCGGCCTCGTATGGGCGACGACCGACCTCGCCCTCCCCGATGGCGCACTGATTCGCGCCCTCCCCGCACGCATCCATGCCGCCTATCCCCGGGCTCTGATCGTCGCGGGGATCCATTTGGCCTGTTTTCTCTTTCTGCCGGATGTCGCCGTCAAAAAACACGGCATTTTCGGCAAATAAAAAATCGGTTCCGAGTGATTTCGGAACCGATTTTTGATTGCGCGTATTCTTATCTTGCCTTGTATGCCTTGAGGCCTTCGTCGAGAATGTGCATTGCCTTGCGAATGGCATCCACATTGAGTACGAATGCGAGACGTACTTGACTTTGGAAATTTTCACTGTGTTCGTAGAATCCGGAAGCAGGCGCCATCATCAGGGTTTCGCCGTCCACGTCGAATTCTTCGAGCAACCAACGGCAGAAGTCGTCGGCGTCGTCTACGGGAAGATCGGCGATGGTATAGAATGCGCCGCCCGCCATATTGCACTTCACGCCTTCGATCTTGTTGAGCTCTTCGACGATGACATCGCGACGTTCTTGGTAAACGGTCTTGATGTTTTCGAAGTACTCGTCGTCCATTTGATAGAGTGCGGCGGCACCGATCATATCGACGGTGGGCGCTGCCAAACGGCCGGTCGCGAGCTTCAGAGCCGCGGCGATAAAGTCTTTGTTCTTGCTGGCGAGGTTACCGATACGGGCACCGCAACCGCTGAAGCGTTTGGAGATGGAATCTTGCAGGATCAGACGGTCTTGGATGCGTTCGATGGTACCGAAGCTGGAGAATTCTCTGCCGTCGAAGATAAATTCGCGGTAGAGTTCTTCGGCGATAATGTAGAGATCGTTGTCGATGGCGATGTCTGCGATCATTTCGATTTCTTCTTGGGTGTAGACGGCACCGGTGGGGTTACCGGGGTTTGCCAAGAGGATCGCCTTGGTCTTATCGTTGATCTTGGATTCGATGACTTCTCTGGAGGGCAGGTGGAAGTCATTTTCTACCGTGGTTGGGAAGGTGCTGACGGTGGTAGAGGTTTCGATAAAGTAGGAGTAGTAGTTGGTGTAGTAGGGTTCGCAGGTGAGGATTTCATCGCCTACGTCGGTGATGGCCAACAAGGTGAACAAAAGCGCCTCGGATCCGCCTACGGTTACGACGATGTCGTCGGCTTCCATGGGGATGTTGCGTTTTTGATAGTATTGTGCCATGCCTTCGCGCAGTTCTTGAAGACCGGCGGAGGGGGCGTAGCTCAATACGTCCATGTCGATGTTTTTAATCGCTTCGAAGAATTCCTTCGGGGTTTCCACGTCGGGTGCGCCGATGTTTAAGTGGTATACCTTTTTGCCTTCTTCTTTTGCCTTTTGTGCGTAAGGCGTGAGTTTACGGATCGCACTATACGGCATGGATTGAATACGATTGGATAGTTTCATGAAAATCTCCTCTCTTTCTTTGTGTCTTCATTATAGAACAAAAAAAACGATTTCTCAAGCACGCCAAGGCGAGAAACAGCGTTTCTCGACAAGTATATAGTATGGAATTTTTCCTTAGGCGCCGTCGCTTTCCCAGCGCAGATCCGGCCCGTAAAAAGCGACAGGCACGAACTTGTGAAAGATCCGCGAAAATATGCGGTCGCCGTAGACCGAGGAGATCTCCCGCGGGGTGAGATTGGTGCTGATGATGGTCTTTTTGCCGTCGATCAGGCGGGTGTTGATGATATTGAAGAGCTGGGAGTTAGTAAAGGAATTGGAAAGCTCCGTGCCCAGATCGTCGACGATGAGAAGGTCGGCGGCAAAAATGCTCTCGTAGGCCATTTCCGCCTCGGGGGTCTTTTCTTTGTTGAAGACCTTTTCTTCGAAGATGCGCACCAGACCGAAAGCGGTTTCGTAGACCACGGCGTAGTTTCTCGCCATCAGCTCCGCCGCCACCGCGTGGGAAAGAAAGGTCTTGCCCTGTCCGGTGGGGCCGTAAAAGAGGAGATTGGTGTCGTCGGCTTCGGCGAAGTCCTCGACAAATTTTTCCGCCGTGGCGAGGATATGCCGCATATTTTCCCGGGGCGAGAGGACCTCGTCGCCATAGGGAAGGTCCGAGAAAATGTCCAGACGAAAATTGCCGAAGTTGTGCTTTTCGATCTGCCGCTCGATATTGCTGCCGCGGTGCAGGTAGCCGGTGATCTTTCTGCGCATACAGATGCAGCGGCTGCCGTCTTCCAAATACCCCTTGTCCTTGCAATGGGGACAGTCGTAGACGGGATCGAGATAGTCCGCGGGCAGCCCCGCCGAAAGGAGCAGCGATCGCCGGTAGCCCTCGAGCGCTTCGAGCTCGCGCACCGCCGTCTCGGCGGAGGCGACGTCCTTCGACTTCAGGCTCTCTTTTACCGCTTCATAGCCCAAGTTCCGTATATCCGCCTCCACCTCGGCGAGGCCGGGGACCATAAAGTGCGCCTCTTCTTTGCGATCGGCGAGGATCTTTTCGTTTTTTCTCTGAATGTCCTCGTATTCTTTGCGAATGTGATCGAAGATCGATGCCATCTATTTCTCCCTCTTTTGTTCCTGAAACTGCCGCCACTTGCGCCGCGCCATATCCTCCAGGGCATCGGCGCTGTACTTTGCGGTGGCGGAGTCGGCGATGGGCGGGGCCTTTTTCAGCGGCGCCCGCTTCGCCGGCTTCTTGTCCTTGTCGAGATCGGCAAGGGTCCGGATCCCCTTCGCCTTCCAGGCGGCGAGAATGCTTTCGAAATAGCGCCAGTTGGGTTTTTGGATGCCGCCGGTGCGCGCCGCCGCCGCTTCGAGGAGCGCAAAGTCCATATGCGCGAGATACCGCTCGATCGCCTCCATTTCGTCGCGGATAAAGGGCTTATCGCCCAGTCCCATCGCCGTAAGCAGGTGGCGGTAGCGGAAGTAGCGCTCGTCGTGGGTGCGGAAGTTTTCCGCGAGGGCCTCTTCGGTACGCACATTGGCATCCGCCCAGTTGCGCACAATCCCCTCGATATACTTCACCGAACGCTTGTTTTTTTCCTCGGTGCCGTAGCGAAACGCCTCGAGGATCATTTTGGCGGGCATATTGTAGACCGTGCGCCAATCGGCGATGTCGATCTTCTGCTGCGGCGAGATCTCGCGGCGCATATAGTACTCGGCGCGGGTCAACAGATGCGCCACTTCCTCGTCCTCGATGCGGCGCACCAGGGCGGAGTCGCTCCGATCCGGGGTGTAGATTTCGCGGGTGTAGAGTTCCTTGAGCCGCAGAAAGCGAATGCCGTAGCTCTCGCCCTCGTAGATTTTCTCGACGATGCCCTCGCTCTCCCAGTAGTCCCACGCCTTTTCGACGTCGGATTCGAGGATCGACAGGCGATCGGCGATGCTCCGGTTGTCGCCCTCCCCGCCGTTCAGCGCCATCTGGTAGCCGACCAGATAGACCTTGACGAAGTCCCCGTCCGCCTGGGGCATATAGTCGTTCAAAAAAATATTTTCGACGGGGGTATCCCCCAAATCCAACTGCAGATTGTCTACCCTAAATTGCACGACGCCACCTATCCTTCGACAAAACCATATGATCCACCCATACCACGGCGTAGTCCCTGTGAAAGCGGATGCGGTCAGCAAAGGGAACGATCGCCGCGTGGGATGCGTCCACCCCGGGCATCTCTACCTGGCGGGGCACCTCTCGCGTCTTTCGGAATCCGAGCCGGCGATAGAGCGCGAGGGCGCGCCGGTTCCACGGAAGCACCTCGAGGTGAATCCGCATCAGCGCCAAGTCCTCGAAGCCGTACGCCAACAGCCACGTAAGGGCCGCATGGCCGATGCCCCGCCCGCTGTAGGCGGGATCGATAATAATGCCCACCTCGGCGGTGCGGGTGATGGCGGAGATGTGCTTTAAGCCCATATACCCCACCGCCCGGCCGTCTTCGAGGATGGCGAAATAGTCGTCCCGTGCGCCCTTGGTCTTCCAGCGATACCACTCGCCCACGGTCTCTTCGGTCTCGATAAAATTATACATCGCATAGAGGGGATCGCGGTGATCCCGCCAGTTCAAAAAGTCCCGCACATGCGCTTCTTGCAGGGGTTCAATATGCACCGACATCCCCTCCTTTCCTTCTTTTTATTGTATCACAGATCGCAAAACGCCCCCGCAAAACGAGGGCGTCTTTTAGTCGCGGTAGAACCGCGCGTGTATTTTTTTGCCGCGCACCTTGACGCTCGCCAACTGGCGAATGGCGTCCTTGGCGACTTCCTTCGGCAGCTCCACCACCGTGTGGCGGTCGCGGATCAGGATATTGCCCACGACGTCCTTGGGGATCGTCGTGTCGTTTTTGAAGATCGCGAGAATCACCTTGGGATTGATCCCCTGCTTTCTTCCCTTGTCCAGATAGATATTGGCGTAAGCGCCGTTTTGCTTCGCCTTCTTCTTGTCCTTTTTGCCTTTCTTGTCCTTGCGCAGGCCCCGGGCGCGGAACTTCTTGCCGTAGTCCACCTGTTCCAGCGCGTCGTGCTTTTTGCCCTGCCCCGCGTCGTCGAGGAGCTTCATGAGGGCGGCGCAGATTTCCACCGCGCCGTATTCCATGGCGAGAAGCGCGTCGACCATCGGCTTATAGAGAGCGATGTCCCCGTCTTCTTCCAAGGCGGCGGCGATGCGGCCCTGCAGATTTTCGCGAGAGCGAGTGTCCATCTCTTCCATGGTGGGAAGCGCCATATAGCGCAGATCCGCCTTGGTGTAGCGGACGATGTCTTCCATCTTATAGATGTCGCGGCCGACGACGAACGAAAAGGACAGGCCCTTTCTGCCGGCGCGGGCGGTTCTTCCGATCCGGTGTACGTAGTACTCCTCGTCCTGGGGCAGGTCGTAGTTGACGACCATATCCACATCGCCCACGTCGATCCCCCGCGCCGCCACGTCGGTGGCGACGAGCATATCGATGCTGGACTGGCGGAAGCGGCGCATGACCGCATCGCGCTGTCCCTGTTTCAGATCGCCGTGCAGGCCGTCGACGGAGTATCCCCGCGATGCCATCTCGGTCACCAGCTCGTCCACCCGTTTTTTGGTGTTACAGAAGACGATGGTGAGTTTGGGATCGTAGATGTCCACCAGGCGGCTTAAGATCTCGGGCTTCATGGCGCCGGTCATCTCGAGATAGTATTGCTCGATATTTTCTACCGTCAGTTGCTTGTGGCGAATGCGGATAATCTCGGGATCCCGCTGAAAGCGGGCGGAGAAATCCATAATTTCCTTCTCCATGGTGGCGGAGAAGAAACAGGTTTGGCGCGTCTCGGGCGTCTCGTCGAGGATCGTCTGCATATCGTCCCGAAAGCCCATGTCGAACATCTCGTCGGCCTCGTCCAAGACCGCCACCTTCAGCCCCGAGAAGTCGAGGGTGCGCCGGCGCATATGGTCCATCACCCGGCCCGGCGTACCCACTACGATCTGCACGCCCTTTTTTAAGGCGCGGATCTGCCGATCGATGGCGGTGCCGCCGTAGACCGGCAGAATGTGAATTTCTTTCTTGTATTTTCCGAGCTTGGCGAGTTCGTTGGCCACCTGCAGGCACAACTCCCTGGTGGGACAGAGGACCAGTCCCTGTACGACCTTCTCCCCGGTGACCCGCTCCAATAGGGGCACACCGTATGCCGCCGTCTTTCCCGTTCCCGTCTGTGCCTGGGCGATGACATCGAGTCCCGCAAGTAAGGGTTCCATGCTCTGTGCCTGAATCGGCGAGGCTTCCTCAAAACCCATATCCTCGATGCCCCGTAAGACCTCTTGGGATAGGGCAAACGCATTAAATTTCAATACATCCTCCTAATTTTCATTTCATAAAAAAAGTAGTCGCAAGGACTACCCGTTTCGCACGCGGCGATACTTTGATTCCCTTCCATTATGGGGCAAAGGGGCGGAATGTGCAAGACTTTTCGAAAAGAAAGGATCGGGCAAAGACGCCGTGAAGATTCTTCAAAAACCCCGCCGCCACAGGCGGCACGCAAATGATTTTTGCCGCATTTGTGCTATGATAGAAGTATCGAGAAATCGGGCAAATTCTCAGCCCATCGCGAAGGAGACGAGCAGATTGAAGAAGAAAAATGCCATAGAAAACTATATCGACCGCGCCATCGAAGAGGACGACTTCCACGATATGGCGGAAATCATCGAAAAGAGCGTCGAAAACGCCATCCACTACTCGAAAATCGGCGCCGGCGCCGTGATGCGGGGCGTCAAAAAGGGCTTTTCGAACGAGCCGGAGCGCCTTCCCGTCAACCGCAATCCCGCCTTTGTGCACCAAAAGACGGCCGCGCCGAACACCTGGTTTTGGCTGCGAAACGGCTTCATACTGACGGCGGCGGCGTTCGCCTTTGCCACCGTATCGAATCTGGGCGATGCCATTCTTTACGGCATGCTGCATTATCTCGGCGACGCCGTCCTTTCTCTCATCACCACCGCCGCAAGCGTCGCCGGCGTGGTCTATACCCACAAGCGCATGGAACTCGCCCGGGACTTTTTCCGCATTCGCAGAGAAATCGCAGATAGCCTCGTTTTAAGCACCGAGGACATCTGCACCGCCTTAAACCGGCCCAAAAACTACGTACTCTCCCAGCTTTCGAAAATGATCCGAAAAGACTATCTGCCCCAGGCGCGCATCGTCGAAGACGGCGAGTTCCTGCTTCTCGACCGCAGCGCCTACGAGGCCTATAAGAACAACTACCGCGAAAAATCCGTTACGGTACACGAAAGCCCCCGCTCCCTCGAAGAAAATCAAGACGACCGGAGCGTCGCCATCGCAGAATACAAAGAGACGCTTGCGGATCAACTGAAACGGGCGAAGACCGAAGAGATCAAAAGCCGCATCCGTTCCCTTTTGCCGCTCTTGGAATCCATCGAGCACGCCATCTCCGGCAATCCCGATCGGATCGAAGACCTCAACAAATTCGCCGACTACTACACCCCCACCACCATCAAGTTGGTGGAACGCTACTTGCAGTTCGAATCCTCGACCGTCGCCACCGACACCATTCGCCGCGCCATGCAGGACATCCTGCGCTCCTTGGATACGGTCATCGGCGCCTATAAAAAGCTGCTCGACAGCTTATATTCCGACGATCTGCTGGAGATGCAGGCCGAGATGAATGTCATGGAAACGGTACTGCGTCAAGACGGGCTATTGGATACGACAAAATAACGACCCGATCGAAAAATATTGGTATACTATAGGTACAGAGGCCGAATCGATTGCCTACGCAAAGGAGACGTGGAGATTGAAGAAGAAAAACGCCATTGAGGACTATATCGACCGCGCCATCGACGACGAAGACTTTCGCGAGGTCGCCAATGCCATCGAAAAAAGCGTGGAAAGCGCCATACAGTACACCAAGGTCGGCGCCGGCGCCTTGATGCGGGGCGTGCGCCGGGGGTTCTCCCAAGAGCCGGAGCGCCTCTCCGTCAACCGCAACCCCGCCTTTGTGCACCAAAAGACCACCGCACCCAATACCTGGTTTTGGCTGCGAAATGTGGCGGCACTGGGTTCCGCGGGGGCCGTGCTGATGCTGTTTCTCTTTTTGTTCAGCGGCATCGGCGGCGCGGTATTCAGCCATTTGATCATGTCGCTGCTATTTGCGGCGGCCGCCGCCGTGGGCGCCCTGGTTACCGTATACAGCCACCGGCAGATGGAGTTTTCCCGGGACTTCTTTCGCATTCGCAGAGAGATCGCAGACAATCTCGTTTTGAGCACCGAGGACATCTGCACCGCCTTAAACCGGCCCAAGCGCTACGTCCTCGACCGCCTGTCGGAGATGATTCGCAGAGACTATCTGCCCCAGGCGCGCATCGTCGAAGACGGCGAGCTCCTGCTCCTCGACCAGAGCGCCTACGAGGCCTATAAGGACAACTACCGCAAGCGGTCGGTCACCGTGCACGAAAGCCCCCGCTCCCTCGAAGAAGAGACGCGGGAACAGGACGACCGCGCCGTCGCCATCCGCGGTTACAAAGAGGCGCTTGCGGATCAACTGAAACGGGCGAAGACCGAAGAGATCAAAAGCCGCATCCGTTCCCTTTTGCCGCTCTTGGAATCCATCGAGCACGCCATTTCCGGCAATCCCGATCGGATCGAGGACCTAAACAAATTCGCCGACTACTACACCCCCACCACCATCAAGCTGGTGGAGCGCTATATCCAGTTCGAATCGTCCGCCGTCGCCACCGACGCCATTCGCCGCGCCATGCAGGACATCCTACGCTCCTTGGATACGGTCATCGGCGCCTATAAAAAGCTGCTCGACAGCCTGTATTCCGACGATCTGTTGGAGATGCAGGCCGAGATGAATGTGATGGAAACGGTACTCCGCCAAGACGGACTCTTGGAAAAAGACGAGATCAGGAGGAATGAAACAGAATGAACGACGAAATCAAACTGACCTTAGACGGCGCCGATGTGCCCGTCGACGAACCCGTACTCGCGCCCGAAGCGCCGAAGAAAGAACCCAAGGTCAATCTCTCCCCGGCGGAAATGCAGCAGGTCGAGGAATTTGCAAAGACCATCGACCTCACCAACTCCTCGGTGATCCTGCAGTACGGCGTGGGCGCCCAAAAGAAGATCTCGAACTTCTCGGAAAAGACCCTAAATTCCGTACGCACCAAGGATCTGGGCGAAGTGGGCAAACTCCTCGCCGACGTGGTCACCGAGCTCAAGAGCTTTGAGGACGCCGACGAAAAGGGCATCAAGGGCTTCTTTATGCGCTCCGCCAACAAAGTCACCGCCCTAAAGGCGAACTACGACAAGGCGGAAAAAAACGTAGACGACATCGCCCGTATGCTCGAAAACCACCAAATCACCCTGATGAAAGACATTTCGCTCTTGGACCAGATGTACGACCTCAACGAGACCTATTTTAAGGAACTCTCGATGTATATCCTCGCCGGCCAGAAAAAGCTCGAGCAGGTGCGCACCAAAGACCTGCCCGCCTTAATGGCGGCATCCGAAGGGGAAGAGGGCGGCATTCAGGCGCAAAAGATCAACGATATGCAGAATATGGCGAACCGCTTCGAAAAGAAGCTCCACGACCTGGAGCTCACCCGCATGGTGAGTTTGCAAATGGCGCCGCAGATCCGCATGGTACAGGCGTCGAACACCGTGATGGCGGAAAAGATTCAGTCTACCATCGTCAACACCATTCCCATCTGGAAGAACCAAATGGTCCTCGCCCTGGGCGTGCACCACTCGAAACAGGCGGCGGAGGCGCAGAAAAAGGTCTCCGACCTCACCAACCAGCTGCTCCGCAAAAACGCCGAGACCCTGCGCACCAGCACGGTGAATGTGGCGAGAGAAAGCGAACGCGGCATTATCGACGTCGATACCATCCGCCATACCAACGAACAGCTCATAGCCGCCTTAGATGAAGTGCGCAAGATCCAGATCGAAGGGCACGAGAACCGGGAAAAGGCCGCCCGGGAACTGGAAATCCTGGAAAGCGACCTCAAAACCCGCCTCGCCAATCGCAGAGAACAATAACAAAACGACCTCGCACCATCCTATGCGAGGTCGTTTTTGTATGGCTCTGTGGCCGCTTTCCAAAACTTTGCCTTCCTTTCGCCGTTTTGTAACCCACTATTATATATATATATAATGAGGGCAGAAATCCTATCGAAAACGATTCTGATTCGGCCGATTACGTCGATCGGCGAAGGGAGGCCCCATGCTCGAACAATATCCGTCATTACTCCTTGTGATTATTCTCTTTATCTGTGTCGTCGTCGGCGTGGTGACGATATGCACCTTGCTCTACCTGATGTTTGCGGTGATCCGCGAACTGAACGAGTGCCACAAAGAGAGAATGGAGAAAGACGAACTGCGCGCGAAAGACGAGCGCTCAGGCCGTTAATCGCAGAGCAATCCATACGAAAACCCCCGCACCATACGGCGCGGGGGTTTTTTTGTATCTATTCCCATGGCGTTTGAGAAATCATCACGGTAGAAGACGGGGACGAAATCGGAAGGGCGGAACGCTCTTCTTTCGGCGTCGAAAGATACACCCATGTCGCGACGCCCGCGACCAGCACGGCGGAAGCAAGGGCCGTACCTATCACATAGCCCGCAAAGGGAATGGCGCGCTTTATATGCCCATAGATTCCGATGCCCGCCACGCCGAGAAACAGCAGGCTGAACAGTCCCGTGTTGATGCAGAAAAATATCTGAATACAATGCAGGTAGTCGTTGTTCATCAGCACCGCCAATACGGCCTCCGACGGCAAGTTGGTACGGAGCAAAAGGGTCAGTCCCAAGCTGACGGGAAATGCCACAAAGGGCAGGATGAATAGCAGTATCGGCAAGGCGTATACGAGCAACAAGATCTTTAATCCCTTTTTGTACGCGTTCTTGTCCTGAAAGTATCGGCTGTTTACGACGAAATTCATCTTCTTCTCCTCCTCGTATCGCACTGTGTTTCTGCGCACATCATACCACAATAAAAGCAATGCGACCGCCGAACAAAAAAGGCCTGCCGTTTCTTTGTCTTTGTAAACGCACCGTCACTTTTGAAAAACAAAACCCCTGCCGCGGCGGGCAGGGGCGTATTCTTTATTTCCAGTAGTCCAATTTGCTTTCGTCGAGGCCGATGTTTTTGCCCACAAAGACCGGTTCTACATTTCGTTTGCGTTGGTCTTTGTAGTCTCTTAAGGCGTCGAAGGCCTGATCCCCCAAAACGAGGATGGTGGGGATGTTGACGAGCACCATCATCGCCATCAAAAAGTCCGCGATGTTCCACGCGAGTTTCATTTCGATGCTGGATCCGATAAAGATCAGGAGGACGGCGACGATGCGATAGATCAACATAAAGGTCTTGGAGGGCATTTTGCCGTTCAGGTAGTTGAGGCAGCTGTCTACATAGTAGAGATTGCCCAAAAGGGTGGTGAAGGCAAAGAGTACCAGGGACAGGGTGATAAACACATTGCCGTAGCCGCCGAGGACGGTAGAGAGGGCCGCCTGCACATAGGGCGCGCCGGCGAGTTCTTCGGTGGCTGCCACGCCCGATGCCATCGCCATAAAGGCCGTGGCGGAGCAGATGACCAAGGTGTCCAAAAATACCGAGAACATCTGCACGAGGCCCTGTTTGACCGGGTGGGACACATCCGCCGATGCGGCGGCGTTGGGCGCAGAACCCATACCCGCTTCGTTGGAGTACAGACCCCGCTTAATGCCGTAGACCAGAGCCGAGCCGGCGAGACCGCCGAAGATGGCGTCGAAGTTAAAGGCGTCGGCGAAGATGTTTTGGAATACGGTGGGCATATAGTCGAGATTGACGAGGATCATAAAGACGCTCATGGCGACAAACAGCAGTCCCATAATGGGAACCAAGGTCGAGGTCGCCTTGATGATTCGCTTGCCGCCGCCCAGCACGCAGTAACCCGCCACCAGGGCGAGGACGCCGCCGATGTACCAGGAGGTCTTGCCGGGCACGTAAAAGTCGTAGACCTTAAAGGAATCCTGCATATTGAAGGAAGCGAGCATATTGAAGCCCACCGCGTAGGTGAGGATCAAAAATACCGCAAAGAGCACGCCGAGCTTTCTCGAACCCAGCGCGATTTCGATATAGTAGCTGGGGCCGCCGTAGCTGGTGCCGTCTTCGCCGCGGCGCTTGTAGATCTGCGCCAGGGTCGATTCGACAAAGGCCGAGGCGCTCCCGATGATGGCGATAATCCACATCCAGAATACCGCGCCGTAGCCGCCGAGGCAGATCGCCTGGGCGACGCCCACGATATTGCCGGTGCCGACCCGCGATGCGGTCGAGACCATCAGCGCCTGGAAGGAAGAAATTTCTCCCTCGCCATGGGGTTTTTCCCGGACGACCCGAAGGGATTCGCCGAGCATAGAGAGTTGTACGAGACCGGTGCGGACGGAAAAGTACAGGCCCGCGCCGAACAATACGATAATTAAAATGGGATAGTATAAATACCCGTTGATTGTCAGTAGGAGTTCCATGTTCACCTCGTCTTTTCGTTCTTCTGATTTGTTCTTTACGTTCACTATTTTATCACAGAAAACTACAATGTAAAATGAAATTTTGTATTGTAATTTATTTTCTTTGTTTTTGTCTTTTTGCGCATGAAAAATCCCCCGGTCGCGCCGGGGGATGCCTTTTCTATGCTATGTCTTTATTTTCTTGCCACGCCGCACGCACAACCGCGCCTAGGCGCCGAAGCAATCCTCGATCATGGGCAGGTATTTGCGGAGTCTTGCCGCCATGGGTTCGGCAAATTCGTTCGCCTCGAGCATGGCGTCAAGCTCGCTTTTGTCGATCCACTTGTAGTCTTCGACCTCGCTCTTTTGCAATTTGATCTTCTCGACGTTTTTTTCGAGGAGAAAGATTTTCGAGAATTTCTGCGTTTCTTTCATGGTGCCCAAAAAAAGCAGCTCTTCGCCCGTCGCCTTGACGCCGACTTCTTCGGAGAGTTCCCGAAGCGCCCCTTCGAGGGCGCTCTCTTCGCGGACGACGCTCCCTACGGTAAATTCCCACTTGTGGGGATATTCTTTGTTTTCCGCCCGCTTGGTGGCTAGGAATTTCCCCTCGGAAAAGAGGATCACGCCCGCTACCAGCACGTATTCGTCGGCCTCTAAGGGCACCGCTCTGTCTTTTAGATAGCCGCGGTATTCGAAGTTTTCGTCGTAAATTCGTCTGAGTTCCATAAACCCTCCTTATAAAAAATAGACCTCTATAGAGGTCTATTCGGATACATTGCTTTTTACCCGTTTCAGCCGGAAAAAATCTTCCCGTTCCTTTTCGGCGAGGATTTCTTCGATTTCTTTCTTCGCCTGTTCGTATTTGGGGATCTGGATTTTTTCCAGGGCGTTGGCCCGCTTTACGGTTTTTTTGATTTCTTTTGCCAATCGGTAGAGGTCGGTCTCCAATTCCGCCAGCTCGTAGATGCGCGCCCGCATCTCGTGCATTTCGATATAGGCCTGGTCGAAGGCGAAGCTGCTCTCGAAGATGCTGAAGGTGGAGGTGGGTTGAAATTCCTTGTAGTGGATTTCGGGGATCTCTACCCCCATCACGGAGCGGTAGCCGATCTTGTAGGGCTCTTCCTTGGGCATGGATTTGGACATATCGACCACCGCTTCCCAGCCCATGGTCACCGAGGCCATGGTCAGGGATTCGTAGGAATGGGCGAATTTTTCTTCGATTTCCTGTTGAATCGTCGCCGCGCGGTCGTTTAAGCGCATCATTTCGCGCATCAGCACGGCGCGCTTTTTGTCCAAAAGGCCGTACCCCTTTTTGGCAAAAGAGAGGGCGCTTTTGATTTTCATTAAATTGGCTTTGGTCGCCGTCACTTTGTTTGCCATACGATGCTCCTACAGATACTCGTTCAAGATCTTGGGATCGATCCGCACCAGGCTCTCTCTCGGCAGGATGCGGAGGAGTTCCCACGCCGCATCGAGAGTCTCTTCGATGGTCGAGGATTCGTTATAATCCTGGCCGATAAATTCGTTTTCGAAGCGGCGGCCGAATTCCATAATCTTTTGGTCGTTTTCGGAGAGCTCTTCCTCGCCGATGATCTGCGCCAGGGCGCGGATTTCGATACAGCGGGAGTATGAAGCGAAGAGCTGTGCCGATACGTCGGCGTGGTCTTTGCGGGTGTACTTCTCGCCGATCCCGTCTTTCATAAGCCGCGAGAGGGAGTTGAGAATGTCCACCGGCGGGTAGATCCCCTGCCCGTTGAGTTCCCGGCTCAGTACGATCTGCCCCTCGGTGATGTATCCCGTCAAGTCGGGGATGGGGTGGGTAATGTCGTCGGAGGGCATGGTGAGGATGGGGATCAGGGTGACGGAGCCGTCGACGCCCTTGATCATGCCCGCGCGCTCGTAAATCGCCGCCAGATCCGAGTACAAATAGCCCGGATAGCCCTTTCTCGAGGGCACTTCCTGCCGCTGGGACGAGACTTCCCGCAGGCTTTCGCCGTAGCTGGTCATATCGGTCATGATGACGAGCACGTGGCGGTGCTGTTCGAAGGCCAGGTATTCCGCCGCGGTCAGGGCGCATTTGGGGGCAATGATCCGCTCCATAATGGGGTCGTCGGCGTAATTCATATAGATGACGACTTTATCCATAACCCCGGCTTCCATAAAGCTGTCGATGAAGTATGCCGCCACCTCGCGCTTTAAGCCCATGCCGCAGAATACGACGGAAAACTCCGCGTCTTCGCCGACGATATTCGCCTGCTTGACGATCTGCGCCGCCAGCTCGTTGTGGGGAAGGCCCGAACCCGAAAAGATCGGAAGCTTTTGCCCCCGGATCAGGGTCATAACCGAGTCGATGGCGCGGATCCCGGTCTGTACGTAGTTACGGGGGTATTCCCGCGCTACGGGGTTCATGGGGCTGCCGTTGACATTGTAGAAGCGGTCGGCATAGACCGGCCCGCCCTTGTCGATGGCCCGGCCGATGCCGTTAAAGGTGCGTCCCAAAATGTCAGGCGAAAGGGGGATTTCGAAGGGCTTGCCCTCAAAGACCACCCGCAGGTTTTCGGTAGAGACGCCCATGGACTCGCCGAATACCTGTACCGTCGCCGCGTCTTCGTCGATGCCGATGACCCGGCCCACCAGTTCTTCCTTGGTGGCCGCATTGGTGATAGAGACGATCTCTCCGTAGCTGACGTGATGGAGTCCGGACAGTTGGATCAGAGAGCCCTCGACCGTATCGAGGGATAAATATTCTTTTTTCATGCTATCACTCTCCCATCTGCTCTTCCGATACGCCGTATTCGATCCGCAGCTCCCGGTAATAGTCCTGAATCTCGTTGCTCAGGCGGGTAAAGGCGTTTAAGTCGTCGTTGTCGATATTGTACTTCATATTGACCACCTTGGAAAAGAGCGCCTCGTTTTTGACCTCTTCGATCGAAACGCCCAGATCCAACACCTGATTGCCCTCTTCGTAGAGCGTGTCGATAATGCGGAGCATCTCGAACTGCTTTTCCAAGGGCACATAGGCGTCGGTGGGGTGGAAGGCGTTTTGTTGCAAAAAGCCGTCCTTGATGATTCTCGAAATCTGGAGCAAAAACCGCTCCTTGTCCGGCAGCACGTCCTCGCCGACGAGCATGACGATCTCCTGGAGCCGCGCTTCCTCGTGGAGGATCCCCAAAAACTTCTTGCGAAGGGTGGGCAGGTCCCCGTCGAGGCGATTGTCGTAGTAGTTCGAAAGCGCCTGCACATAGCCCGAGTAGCTGTTGAGCCAGTGGATGGCGGGATAGTGGCGCGAATACGCCAGGTCCTTGTCCAAGGCGAGGAAGGTGTTGACGAAGCGGCGGGTGTTTTCGGTCACCGGCTCCGAGAAGTCGCCCCCCGCCGGGGAGACCGCGCCGATGGTGGTTACCGATCCCTCGGCGCCGTTTAGGGTCTTGGCGTATCCGCTGCGCTCATAGAACGAGGCGATGCGCGAGGGCAAGTACGCGGGGTAGCCTTCTTCGGCGGGCATTTCTTCCAGACGGCCCGAGATCTCGCGCAGGGCTTCGGCCCAGCGGGAGGTGGAATCCGCCATCATGGCGACGTGGTAGCCCTGGTCGCGGAAGTACTCGGCGATGGTGATGCCGGTGTAGATCGACGCCTCGCGGGCGGCGACCGGCATATTGGATGTATTGGCGATCAAAATGGTCCGCTCCATCAGGGGCTTGCCCGTATTGGGGTCGATCAGCTCGGGGAAGTCCTCGAGTACCTCGGTCATTTCGTTCCCCCGCTCGCCGCAGCCGATATAGACGATAATGTCCGCATCGCAGTACTTGGCGATGGAGTGCTGGGTCATGGTCTTACCGGTACCGAAGCCGCCGGGGATGGCGACGGTTCCCCCTTTGGCGATGGGAAAGAACACGTCGAGTACCCGCTGGCCGGTCACCAAAAGCTGATTGGCATCGGCATATTTTTCGACGGGACGGGGGATCCGCACGGGCCATTCGTGGCTCATGGCGATCTCTTCTTTGCCCCGCTCGGTGGCGATCTTCATCACCGGCTCCACGATATTGTAGTCCCCCGCTTCGGCGATCCAAACAACCTTGCCGCGCGTCTTGGGGGGCACGAGGACCCTATGGTCGATGATCTCGCTTTCCTTTACGGTGCCGAAAATCGCGCCGCCCTCTACGACATCTCCCACCGAAACGGCGGGGACGAAGGGCCATTTCTTTTCCAGATCGAGATTCATGAGCCCGATCCCCTCGGGGATAAAGTCGCCGTAGAGATCCTTAATGCGGTTTAAGGGCCGCTCGATGCCGTCGAACATATTGCCGATCAGCCCCGGGCCCAGACGCACGGATAGGGGGCCGTCGGTCGAGACGATGTCTTCGTCGCGCTTTAGGCCCTCGGTCTCTTCGTAAACCTGTACGGTGCCCTCGTCGCCGCGGATGGCGATCACCTCGCCGATCAACTTCTTGTCCCCGACCTGCACCATCTCCCGCATGGTAAAGTCGCCCATGGGGCGGCCGATGACGACGGGGCCGTTGATCTTTGCAATTTTTCCTGCTTTAGACATAATCCAACTCCTCCCGGAACAGGCGATAGAGAAGTTTTCCGATTTCGTAGCGCTTTTCTTCGATCTTGGTATAGAGGTCGGAGTTAAAGCTGTAGGTGCGCTCGATGTCGCTGATGGTGTGCCCGCCGATGCGGTAGTCCTCGAGGACAAAGGGCTTTAGGGTAAATCCCTTTTCCTCGGCCCGGGCGAGGATTTCGTCGAGATAGCGATCGGTATCCGCCTGTACGAGGCCGATGCGAAACTCGCCCGGGGTGAGTTCGGCCAAGGAGGCGTCGATGTCTTTCATCAAATCTTCGCCGTAGGCGGGGGTGTGGGTGTATTCCCCGACGCGCGCCCGAATCGCCTCGACGAAGTCTTCCTCGAGCTGGTTCAGCTTTTTGAGCCGAAGCACGCGCTCGTCTTCCCGCGCCTTGGCGATCTGTTCGTTGCCTTGAATCCGCGCCAAATCTTCCCGTCGCTTGACGATGCGCGTCTTTTCCGCTCCGAGCACTTCCGACTTTTTCTTGAGGAGGTCTTTGCGTTCCTCCTCCCAAACTTCTTTTCGCTTGTCCAAATCAAGCATGCGCCGCTTGTATACGACGTTTTCAAAGAGCTCTAATTTATTTTCGATTTGCAGCATTGTATCACCTGTCTACTCCAGTTTAATCCCGATGGCTTCGCGAACATATTTCAGGATAAAATCCTTTTCGCTGTAGCCCCGCCTGCCGGGCAGGGTGCAGATAAAGGGACTGCGTTTTTTTTCTTTTACCGCGAGCACTTTTTCTTCCAATTCGCGGAAGTCCTTCTCGTTTAAGATGATCATGCCGATCTCCTTGTCGAGAAGCGCCGCGTCAAAGGCGGCATTCAGTTCCTGTGCATCGGAACAATATACCCCTTTAAAACCGCTCATTCTGAGGGCCACGAGCATTTCGTTGTCTCTGGATATGACCCTGGAGCGCATTACAGTTTCCCCAGAATCATAATGGAGATAATCAGACCGTAGATGGCGATCCCTTCCGCCAGGCCGACGAAGATCAGCGTCTTACCCAAGATGGAATCGTCTTCGCTCACCGCGCCCAATGCGGCGCTGCCGACGACGCCGACGGCATAGCCCGTGCCGATGGTGGCAAGGCCCGTAGAGAGCGCCGCCGCCAAAAGGCCCAGGCCGTTCACTTCGGCGGGGGCGGTCGCTGCTTCTACGACGCCGGGGACGAGGAGCACATAGGCCGCCACGACGGTGGGGATAAATACGGCGAGATTGGTCCGCATCGCGCTTTTCAGCTTTGCGCGGTCGGCGGATACGCCCCGCTCGAGATAGATAAAGCCTGCCACGATGGTAGAGATGACGATCAGAGATGCGAAAAATAAAATCTTTTCCATGGGAATCCTCCTATTTTTGTTTGCCTTTCGTGAGGCGGAGCTTGTCGGAACGGAATTCGCGACCGTTGCCGCTGTAATATCTGCTGAAGAGTTCGTAATATTCCAAACGAAGGCCCTGAATAAACACGATCAGGCCCTCCAAGCCGATGATGAGGACATTGCCGAGCACCAGGATCAGTATATTCCCGACGCTATGCGTGGCCATTTCGGCCATTACGTGAAAGGCCATAAAGAGCCCCACGTGGTTGATGGCAAAGGCGCCTACCCGGATAAAGGACACGATGCCCGAAAGCGTCGAGATCAACAGCTCGATCATCGAAAACGAGCTTTCGATAAAGTAGCCGGACTTGCCGCCTTCATAATGCAGCTCGGTGTCGGTGAGTTTGGCGATAATGGGCTTTTTGAAGATCATCAAAAGCATGGAGGCGATCAAAATCGCCGCGGCGACCCACATGGGGAGGATCGTCACCACACCCGCCACATCGAGGATCATCAGAAGCAGCATAATAAAGACCAAAAAGCCGAATAGGCCGTGTTCGCCGAAAAGCCCCCCGGCGACGTCTTTGTTCTTGATGGCGTTTAAGAAGTTCATGCCGTAGGCGAGCAATAAGAGCACGATCCCGAAGCCGATGGCGATGACGAGCACCTGCGAAATGTTCTCGAAGGGCCGCATCCACAGGGCGGGGATCAGTTCTTCGTTGCCGAAGACTGATCCGTACAAAAAGCCGAATACCGTCGACGCCGCCCCCATGCGCATAAGCAGGCCCCCCATATCGGGTTGCCACTTTTTGGCGACCAGCCAGCCCATCAGGACGAAGATCAGCCCCTGCCCCACGTCGCCGAACATGGCGCCGAAGAGGAGCATATAGGTAATGCCGACGAAGATGGTCGGGTCGATCTCGTTGTAGTGGGGAATGCCGTACATGCGAACCAAGAGCTCAAAGGGCTTAAAGAACGAGGGGTTCGATAGCTTCGTCGGCGGCGTAATGCCCTTTTCCGCCGCCTCCTCCCCCTGTACGGTGACGGTGAGTTCGGGGTATTTTTCGGTCCGCTTTCGGATCTCCTCTACCCCGTCCTCGTCGGTCCAGCCGGTGACGAGGAAGTACTTGTTGGAGCGGGCCATCTTCTGCTTCGCCTCTTCCACCCGTCCCATAAAGAGGGCGTGGGCGAGGATGTCTTTGACCTTCTCCCGGTCTTCGGTGTAGATCTTTTCCCGCTCGTCTTCCATGACCGCCATACGGCGGTGGAGGCGCTTTTCGTTCTCTTCCAAATGCGCCAGGGTGTCCTTTGCGGTGCCCTCGGCGTGTTCCAAAATTGGAATGTCGATCCAGTGGAGGGACTTTAAGACCCGGTCGATCTCGTCGGCGACTTCGTTGGGATAGAGGATCATATAGACCTCTTCGTCTTCGAAGGAACCGGTGTGGAATACGAGCGCCAAGAGGTTTTCGTAGCTTTCCTTAAGCCGGATCCGAGACGACTTTTCGAGCCGGCCGAAGCGGGCGGAAAAGTATTCCAAATCGCGGATCTTGTTTAGGTCCACGTCGACGTTCTTGAAGAGCTCGACATTGCGCTTAAAGTTTTCGGCTTCTTCGAGCTTGCGGTTGATGTCTTCGTATTCCTTGCGCAAGGGCTCTACCCGCTCGATCAGCGCCTCAAACCGCTGCGTCTGATCCGACGAGGGATCGATGCGGTGGACGGGGATCGAATCGATGCCGAAGTACTCCACCAGCTTCTGCGCCTCGTTCGCCCGGGAGCGAATGCCCGGGTCTTGGGGAAAAGGCGCCAGATTGTTCAGGTCGACGACCATCTCCACATTGTCTTCCAATCGGTAGATATTGCTGTTTTCAGACAACTGGGTCATGGCATCGACCATGTCCAGCGACTCGGACTCGAGGATATCGAAGAGGATGTCTTCCATATCGTCCAGGCGACCGACGACGCTGAGCATGACCATTTTTTCTACTGCCATACTTCACCTTCCTTTACGGGAATCGTCAACAGATTCCGTATTACTTGCTTTCCGAATCCCAGGCGCAGGCCTTCGAGCACCGTAGATACGTCGCGAACGGCGAATTCCAACAGCACCGAGATCGCCAGTACCTTGGCGATGGTCTGCCCCGCGTGTAAGAAATGCTCCCGGTAGACCTCGGATAAGTCCCGGGACGAATAAATATCGGTCATATGATCTTCTCTGCCCTTTTTGAACAAAAAAGAAAAGGAAGAATGCCCCACGGCCTCCACCAAAGCGGCCACGTCGTCGGCATAGACCCAGTCCTGCAACTTGTGCCGGGGGATATTGCCGCCGCGGATGACGAAGTTCGCCATCTCGGTACTCAGTATGTCGTAGGTCTTCTTACCCCGATAGATGTAGAGGATGTTCAACAGGTCGACGTGGCGATTCAATAGCGCGAGGGCGACCTTTTTGTCCGCGCCCTTTAGCTTTTCCGCCTCTTTGAGGAGGTTTTCGTAATACGCCCGGTCGAGCTCCATTTCGATGTAAAAGAGGATCCGGTCGCCCGGCACGTCTTTATAGACCGAGAGCATGCGCCCGTATTGGGTGTGAGAGAGGATCTCGAACAGGTGCTCCCCCGAAATCTCCTCGTCGGCGGGCAAGAGAGAGGCGTCGAAGGCGAGCATACTGTTTCTCACCATATCGATATTTTCGTGGTGGTAGACCGCCCGAAAGATCCGCTTCAAATCCCGGAGTTCGTAGCGCAAAAGGAGCGCCTCGTAAAACTTTCGGCTCTCGCCCTGAAGATAATAGACGAAGTTCGAGAGCGCCTCGTACACCTTTTTTTCCATCTCCACATTGATCTGTAACAGATCGGGAGAATCGCCGAGGGAAAGCCCCCAGCTCTCTTCGAGGATTTTTACGGCGTCCTTTAAGTTTCCCGCTTCCAGGAGTTTCAGGGGAATTTCTGCTTTCAAATAGCGGGCGTAGACTGCCACCGCTTTCGTATTCACTGCAGCATAATTCACATTACCACCCGCTAAATGTCCAGGAGATTGAAGGCTTCTTCCACCAACTCCTCTTTATGTCGATTGTAAATTTCGTCGACACGATCTAACATCTTGCGATTGTTTTCGGCGATTTCGTCGACGACCGCGCGGGCCTCGCCGTAGATCTCGTCGTATTGTTCGCGGGCCACCTGCTTCGAGCGCTCCCGCTGTTCTACCTCCATCTCTGAAAATATTTTCTGCATCTGCGATTTTTCGTTGCGGATGGCGGATTCCTTCGATTCCACCATCTTCTTTGTCTTTTCGTCCAAGTCTATGACATTTCGAATTAACTGTTCCAAAAAACATAGCCCCTTTCCATACAACGGCGGGAACGGAAATCCGTTTTCCGCAATTCATCAACATTATAGTACTCTCGATCTGCTAAAGCAAAACTATCGGAAAGAATCCGAAATCTTGCAGTATATAAGAAGGAAATTACTCAATTTTCGCTGTAAATCATATAATATATGCAATTTCCGATTCTGCCGGCGGCGGTATAGTTTTCCTTGTACTTTCTCTGATTTTTCGGATAAAATTTTTTTGGCCTTTTCGCTTAATAGGAAAGAAGTTCTCCCGTCGCCTTGTGATTTTTTGAAACCCACATCGATATCCTGAAATTCTCCCCGTTTTCCCGCCGCCGGCCGCCGCGTGAGAAGTCGCGAGGCAGATGGAAAATTTGTTGCAAATTTTATTAACCCCACCGTGAAAACAAGTCGGTTTTTTGGTATAATACGGTTAAGTAGTTTTATTTTGCATTAAGGGAGGTGCATTTTTTTGCACATAAATCGATTTACCGGTGATTCCATAGACACCTATATTCTTACCCTGCTGAACGAAAACAGTCGGACGTCCTTGAGCGATATCGCCAAAAAGGTCAGTCTGTCCGTTTCTGCCACCCGAAACCGGATCCACCGCTTAGAAGACGCCGGCGTCATCGCGGGCTATACCATCCTATTGGGCGGAGAAGAGGACGATTCGTATATCCACTCCTTCTGCCTGATCGACATATCCGAGGAAGACAACACCCTCGACGAATTTATCGAATACGTAAAATCCTCCCCCGAAGTGACCGACTGCTGGAAGCTGATGGGAGAGTATCAATTTTTAATCCGCATTAAGTCCACTTCTTCCAAGGCGCTCGACGATTTTCTGATGCGCCTGCGGGAAAGCATCACCATCAAGCGCACCAATACCATCGGCGCCTTGAATCAGGTGAAGGGCAAGGACATTCGCGAACACAACGCGATCCGCATTCAGGAAAAATAATTTTTCCCACAAAAAACGGAGCTTCTCGTTCTCGGGAGGCTCCGTTTTTGTGTCTCTATCGCTTGACCGCCCCGGCGGCGAGGCCCGAGACCAGGAAGTTTCGAAAGAGGATCGCCGCGATCGCCGGCGGCAAGACCGACACTACGCCCACCGCGGCGATGGTGCCGTAGTCGATGGCGTATCGGGTCATAAATTCCGAAAGGATCATCGTCAGCGGCTTATTTTCGTAGGACGAGAGCAGGATCATGGGGATCATATACTGCTTCCACGCCATCAGAAAGAGAATCAGGGTGGTGGTGAGGAGGATGGGCTTTGAAAGCGGCAGGGCGATGCGCGTAAAGATCTCGCGCTCGCTGAAGCCGTCGATTGCCGCCGCCTGCCACAGTTCTTCGGGCAGCTCTTTGATGTAGTTCATCATAATCCAGGTGTTGAGCGGCAAAAACGAGGAGATATAGATGACGCAGTTCCAAAAGATATTGTCCAAGAGGTCCAATTCGCGGAACACATTGTAGACGGGGATGATGGTGGTAAACACCGGGATCACCACCGTGAGCAGCAACAGGCGGACATAGAGCGTTTTGTGGGGAAAGTCGAAGCGCGCTAGCCCGTAGGCGGTCAAGTACGAGATCGGCACGCCCAGGGCGATGGTCAGCAGCGAAATCTTGATGCTGTTTGCGAGGCCCCCGAAGACCGCCTGGTGCGCCTTGCTAGAGGCGTCGAAGATGTCCGCGTAGTGGGTGAAGAGCACGCGCGAGGGGAGAACCCCGCCCCCGGCGGTGAGCATCTCCTGCTCGGGGCTGATGCTGATGATAAAGCACCACACAATCGGCCCCAGGCTGAAGAGGACGATCAGCGCCACACAGAGGATATAGAGTACATGCTTTCGTTTCATAGTTTACCCCTTATATACCTTTTCGACGGTCATATTGCGCACGTAGAAATAGCCGAATACGGCGGAAATCGCCATAATGACATACGAGATCGCGCTCCCCAAGCCGAAGTCCAAAAACTGGAAGGTGGTGGCGTAGTTGTAGACGAGGAGCGTCTGGTTCTCGAACTGGTAGCCCGAGAGGGCGATGACCTCGTCGAAGACATTGATCGCCGTGGTGGTGAGATTGATCAACACGATCCCCAAAGACGGCAGAATCAGCGGCAGGATGATATAGCGAAAGGTCTGAAAGGGCGTGCTCCCCTCCAGCACCATGGCCTCGTAATAGGTGCGGGGAATGTTCTCGAGATTCGAGAGGATGACGACGGCGGAAAAGGGAACGATGCGCCAGGCGACGACCACGGAGACCACCAAGAGAAAGAGCCGGCGGTCGACGATCCAGTTGACGGGCGATTGGATCAGCCCCGCAGCCTCCAAGAGCTTGTTGACAAGGCCCGGGCCGGGAAAGAAGATAAACTTCCACATAATGCCGTTTACGATGGGCGGAAGCGCCCAGGGCACGATGACGACGGCCATCAAAAGCGGGGTGATGCGGGTCTTTTGGTGGAGCACCAGGGCGATGGCGAGACTCACCGCCATGCCGATGACGATCACCATGGCGAGCACCGCCAGGGAATTTAATAGGGCGGATCGGAATTCCGCGCCGGTAAGGACTTGGGTGTAGTTGACCGCGCCGACGAATTCCTCGTTCAGCGGCTCCGTGAGATTCATATGCTTTAGGCTGTAGCCGAAGGTGATCAGCACGGGAAAGAAGACGGAAAATACCATCAACAGCGTGCAGGGCACGAGAAAGAGGGCGGCGCGCTTGGCGGATTGTTTCATAGGATACCTCATACGAAAAAAGCCGGGCGAACCCGACTCTCTTCTATTTGTTTTCTTCGATCAATTTGTCGACCGCTTCCACCATTTTGTCGGCGGCTTCTTCCGGGGTGATCTTGCCCTGACCCATTTGGTTGATCAGGTTGAACATCTCGGTGCTCATCTTGGTGTAGTACTTGGGCACGCCGTTGGGGAAGGGGGTGTTGACGATCTTGGACTGCTCGACGATGGAACCCGGTTCCTTGATAATGCCCTCTTCGACCATCTTTTCGATGACGGAGGTGCGGGTGGGGGTGTTGTCGATCGCCTTGTTGAGCGCCAGTTGGGTTTCCGGACGGGAGAACCATTCGACGAATTTCTTTGCCGCTTCCTTGTTTTCCGAGAAGGCGCTGACGCCTACGGCCTCGGTAAAGGAGATGGTGTTCTCGGCAGGGCCTTCTTTGGAAGGCATGGGGATGGTGGTGATTTGGTCGACCACCTTGGAAACCTCGGGATTGTTGGAACTGGTGATAAAAGATGTGGGCCCGAATAGGAAGGCGCCTTCGGCATTGTTGATGCCCTTAAAGGTGTCGATGCCGGCGATCGATACGCTATCGGGATTGATATAGCCCTTCTTGACGCAGTCGTCGATCAAAGTCAACGCGTCGAGGACGCTCTCGCGATTTAGGGTGTCGTCGTCGTTAAAGATGACGCCGTTACGCGTATAGGCCACGGACATAAAAGACGTGGTGGTCTTTTCTTCCGCCGCCAGGGGGAAGAGATAGGGGTATTCCACCGCGCCGCTTTCCTTGAGCTGTTTGAATGCGTCTTCGAGTTCGGTCCAGTTTTCCGGCGCCTTTTCGATCTTCGCCTCTTCCATCATCTTCTTGTTCATATAAGCGAGGCGCAGGCCGTTGGCATAGGGCACCGCGTAGGTCTTGCCGTCGAAATCGAAATAGGAAACCGAGGGAATGTCCTCCTTGGTCTCGTCGTCCACTTCCAGGGGTTCGAGCCAGCCGGCGCTTACGAATTCGCCCGCCCAGGACCAGTCCACTTCGATTACGTCCGCCGGGGCGTTTTTTCCGGCAGAGGCGATGGAAACCTTGGACTTGGTGTCGTCCCACGCAGTGGGAAGCACCTTGACACTTATGCCGGTCTCGCCTTAAATTCGGCGAGCATCTCTTCGGTGGGGGCACCCCAGTCGGGGATCATCAGCGTAATTTCTGTGCCGTCTGTGGCACTGCCCTCTTCTGCAGGCGCGTTTTCCGCCGGCGCCGTCGCATCGCCGCCGCAGCCTGCCAATAAAAATACGGCCGCGAGCAACATGGATGCGAGTCTCATCACTTTCTTCATGATATCCTCCTTATGTATATGATTTTTTCTACACATATAGTGTATGCAAATTCCTTCTATTCTTCAATCGTTAAACCCTATGCCGTTCTGTGCGCATAGGTGTTTTCTATTCCGTTGTCTTCCCCTATCCCCCGTGTTACGATACAAATGGAAATATTTTATCGTATACATAGGGGGATGTACCATGCAGGGAATTCGCTTGGAAGGCGTGACGAAATCGTACGACGGACAACAAAATGTGATCGAGGACTTCGACCTCGCCGTGGCGGACGGCGAGTTTTTGGTACTTTTGGGGCCCTCCGGCTGCGGAAAGAGTACGCTGCTTCGCATTATCGCGGGGCTCGAGTCGGTGCAAGTGGGCCGCCTGTATATCGACGGCGAGGACATTACCGACAGGCACCCCAAGGACCGGGACATCGCCATGGTGTTTCAGAACTACGCCCTCTACCCCCATATGACGGTCGCCGAAAACATCGGCATCTCCATGCAGCTCAAGAGAACGCCGAAAGCGGAGATCGAGGCCCGGGTGGCGGCGGTGGCCGATACGCTCGCCATATCCGATCTCTTGGGCCGAAAGCCCGCACAGCTTTCCGGCGGGCAGATGCAGCGAGTGGCGCTCGCCCGGGCGATAGTCCGCAATCCCAAGGCGTTTTTGATGGACGAGCCGCTCTCGAATCTGGACGCAAAGCTACGCACCAAGACCCGGGCGGAGATTGTGAAGCTCCACAGAAAACTCGGCGTCACCACGGTGTATGTGACCCACGACCAGATCGAGGCGATGACGATGGCGACGACGATCGTCTTGATGCACGAAGGCAAGATTCTGCAAAAGGGCGCGCCCAATGCGCTCTATCGTCGCCCCGACAATCTCTTTACCGCCCGCTTTATCGGTTCCCCCGAAATGAATCTCTTCGAGACCCACATTACAGACGGCGCACTCGATCTCTTCGGCACCCTACATGCTATTCCCCTCCCCGACGGCCCCGTTATCGCGGGCATCCGGAGCGAAGACGCGCGCCTTTCGCCGGGCGACGGGCATCGGGTAACGCTCGTCGAAAATCTCGGGAGCGAAAAATTGATCACCCTCACCCGCGCGGGCGGTGCCGATGCGGAAATCATCGTGAAGGCCCCCGCCCAATCCCCCTATCGGGTGGGGGATCGGGTGGCGCTTTCGATCCCCACCGAAGGCATCCACCTCTTCGATCCCACCACCGAACGCCGCCTCGTGTTTTAAGCACGCAACAGCCCCGCCTTTCTCGGCGGGGCTGTTTTTGTGTCGGGCGACGATTAACGGTTCCACTCGTCTCCTTCGATGCGGGCGAAGAAGACCGTATCGGGCAGCAGCTCTGAGAGGCGCTCGCGTTTGATCTCTTTGGTAATCGCATAGCCGTCGTCGATGCGATCGACGATGTCTCCTTCTAAGGGATATGCGACGAAGTAGCGGCCCCGCACGCCGGCGAGGGGCAGGCTTTCGCGGCGGAGCAGGGGCAGATCGCTCTTCGTCGCGGCGGTTACGATGTCGGCGACGACGGCATTGCCGGTGGGCTCTTTTCCCGCACCGGGGCCGGTAAAGGCGACATCGCCCACCCAGTGGCCCTTGACCTGTACCTGGTTGATGGCGAGGGGCAGTACGCCCAAGGCGCTGTCGGCATCGACGATCAACGGTTCCACCACCGCTTCTATGCCGCGGGCGGTCTTTGTCGCAGAGGCGACGAGTTTGATCTTTTTGTTCCGCGCCTTCAAATAGCCGACGATGTCCCCGTCGATCTCTGCGATGCCGCGGGTGGGGATCGCGTCGCCGTCTATGGCGCCCATGGCCATCTCGATCAAAATGTGCAGCTTTCTGCGCGTGTCGAATCCCTCGACATCGTCGGTGGGATCCTGCTCGGCATAGCCCATCTCCTGGCATTGGGCGAGGACTTCCGCGTAATCAGCGCCGTCGTCGTACATGGCGTTTAGTAGATAGTTGCAGGTGCCGTTTAGGATGCCGCGTACGCCGCGAATCTCATTTTGAAGGGCGAGACCCCGCAGGGGCGTAAGGACGGGAATCCCGCCGCCCACGGCGGCTTCACAGAGAAAGGGCGTGTCGTTTTTTTCGGCGAGCTCGACGAGTTCCCGGTAGTGGGCGCTGACCGCCGCCTTATTAGCGGTGACGACGGCGATCTTTTTTTCCAGCGCCCGTTTCATGTAATCGAAGGCGCTCTCCGTATCTCCCGTCGCTTCGGCGATGAGATCCACCTCGTCCAGTACGCGGTCGTAGTCGGCGCCGGTGACGACCGTATCGCCAAACTGCTCGGCGAGACGCGCCTTACTTCTTTCCGTGACGACGATATACGATACCTCTATGGGCTCAGTGTATTGTGCGAGAATTTCTTTGCGGTCTTTTAAGATGTCGTAGGCACCTCTTCCGACGGTGCCGAATCCGATAATTGCGATTTTCATACTTCCCCCTTTATTTCAGTACTCCGTTATTCTGAATTGACTATACTAGACTGTTTTTGCTATAGTCAAGAAAAACAACACTATATTTCAGAAAGAAGGTATCTGTATGTCGAAGCGTATTGCAATTTTAGGGGCTACGGGCCTGGTCGGACAGAATATGAGAAATATCTTAGAGGAACGGAGCGATGATTGGGATTTGACCCTGTTCGCCTCGGAAAACAGCGCGGGTAAGACCGTTGCCTTTCGGGGAAAGACCCTGACCGTAAGGGAACTCACCGAAGACGCTCTGAAAGAAGGCGCCTTCGACTATGTGCTGAGCGCCTTGGACGGCGATCTGGCCGCGCGCTTTTGCCCGGCGGCCAAGGCGGCGGGCTCCACGGTGATCGACAACAGCTCCCGCTTCCGCATGGATCCGGAGGTGCCCCTGGTGGTGCCGGAGATCAATATGGCGGATGCCAAAGGCGGGGCGGGGATCATCTCGAACCCCAACTGCTCCACCATTCAGTCGGTGGTGGCGCTTGCACCCTTAGAGGAGAAGTACGGCATCGATCGAGTGGTCTTTACCACCTTTCAGGCCGTCAGCGGAAGCGGCGTAAAGGGCCTTTCGGATCTAAAGCGGGGCGTCGCCGGCGAAGAACCGGAGATGTATCCCTACCCCATCGCCTATAACTGCATCCCCCATATCGACGACTTCCTCGAGGACGGCTACACCAAAGAAGAGATGAAGATGATCGACGAAACCCGAAAGATCTTCCACCGCCCCGATATGAAGATCACCGCCACCGCGGTGCGCGTGCCGGTAAAAAGCGCCCACGCGATCTCGGTCAATGTGACCCTTCAAAAACCCTTTGCGCTCGAAGACATTCGCGCCGCCCTCTCGGAAGCCGAAGGCGTCGTGCTCCAAGACGACCCCGCCTCTCTCGTCTACCCCATGCAGATCTATGCCGAAGGCAAAGACGAAGTGTTTGTGGGCCGCATTCGCAAGGACCCCTCGGCCGAAAACAGCTTAAACCTATGGGTGGTGGCGGACAACACCCGAAAGGGCGCCGCCCTAAACGCCATCCAGATCTTGGAACACCTTGTCGAGGCACGCGCTTGAAAGTCGCACTAATCCAGGCGCCCATAGGGCCCATGCGGGTCGAGGAAAACCGCGCATCGGTGCTTTCGCTGTTGGCGCAGGCGATGGAATCGAAACCCGATGTGATCGTCCTGCCCGAGATGTGGAACACGGGCTTTTATCCCGAGGTGCTGGTGCGCGAGGACGACTACGCGGCCGATCGCCTAAAAGTAGAAATGGCCGCCTTTGCCCGCAAGCACCGCGTGGCGCTGGTGGGCGGAAGCCTCACCGAAATCGTAGATGGCGCGCGCGTCAACCGCGCCTATGTCTTCGACAAGACGGGCCGCATCGTGAGCACCTACGACAAGGCGCATCTGTTCAGCCCAGGCGGGGAACACGAGGTCTTTCGCGCCGGCGATCGTAGCTGCCGCTTTCCCTTGACGGGCGTCGCCTGCGGCATGGTGCTCTGCTACGACCTGCGCTTTCCCGAATGGGTACGCCTCGCCATACGGGGCGAATCGAAGATCCTCTTTGTCCCCATGGCGTGGCATCTCAGCCGCATCGAGCATATGCACCTCTTTGCCCGCGCCCGGGCGGTAGAAAACCAATGCTTCGTCGTGGCGACCAACTGCACCAAGCTCGGCGACTACCCCGCCATGGGCGGCGGCGGAAGCTGTGTCTTCGCCCCCGACGGGCGCGCCCTGGTAATGGCGGATCAAGCGCCGGGGGTATTCGTCGCCGAATTGGATCTCGGCGAAGTGGAAGCCGAAAAGGCGTTTTTCGACCTGTGGAAAGAACGCCGCAGCGATATATACGGAGATCTCTCCGTTTAGACGGGAGTACTATGCATATTCAAACGATCGAGACCATAGCGGAAGAAATACGCGCCGTCTATCGGCATCTGCACGCCCATCCGGAACTGAGCGGCGAGGAGGCGGAGACCGCCCGCTTCTTAAAATCGGAACTCGAGGCGCTGGGGCCGGAAGTCAAGGACTACGGCCAACACGCCCTCTCTATCGACATCGTGGGCGAAGGCGGCCCCGGCCGGTTGGTGGCGATCCGCGCCGATACCGATGCCCTTCCCATTCTCGAGGAGACCGGGCTGTCTTACCGCTCCAAAAACGAAGGGGTGATGCACGCCTGCGGCCACGACGTGCATATGGCGGTGCTCTTGGGAACCGCTCGCTACTTTATGCACCACCGCAATTTTCCCGGCACCCTGCGCCTTTTGTTTCAGCCCGACGAGGAGAAAAACGGCGGCGCCGAGCCCATGGTGAAAAAGGGCGCCATGGACGGCGTGGACTACGTCATCGGCCTCCACGTATCCCATCAACTGCCCCTGGGCGTCTACGGCGTACTGCCGGGCTTTATGAACGCGAGCGTAGACGACTTCGTCATCGAGATCCGCGGAAAGGGCGGCCACGCCGCCCATCCCCAGGAGTGCAAGGACCCCATCGTGGCGGGCGCCCATGTAATCTGTGCGCTCCAGACCATCGTCTCGCGCAAGCTGTCGCCTTTGGATCCGGCAGTCGTAACCGTGGGAAGCGCCCACGGCGGCACCAAGCCCAATATCATCCCCGACACCTTTACCCTTACGGGGACGCTCCGCGCCCATACGGCGATCAACCGCGGTTATCTGCAAAAAAAGCTCGCGGAGATCGCAGAGACAACCGCCCGCGCCTTCGACTGCGAGGCGAAGGTCGAGATCTTGGAGGGCTATATCCCCCTCTTTAACGATCCCGATACCACCGAAAAGGTGCGCCGCGCGCTGGCCGACGCCTTCGGAGAAGAGCGCGTCCGCGCCCTCCCCTCGGCGAGCATGGGCGCCGAGGACTTCGCCTACTTTGCCGAAGCCGCCCGCGGCACCTTCTTCAATATCGGCGTCGCGCCGAAGGAAGGGCCGGTCTACCCCACCCATTCCTCCCGCTTTGCGCCCCAGGAATCGGCGCTCTTTGACGGCATCGCCGGCGAAGTGGCCGCCGCCTTGTATCTGCTGCAAGAGAGCGAATAACAAAAAACGTCGAGTGCGTAATCGCATTCGACGTTTTTTATTTGCCTACGGCAGGGCGTAGGCGTCCAATATGCCGATATAATGCACCACCGATGCCGCCAGCACAAACAGATGCCATATGGCGTGGTGAAACCGCAGGGTACGCTTGGCATAAAATACCGTCCCGGCGGAATACAACAGGCCCCCCGCGAGGAGAAAGAGGAGAAACTGAATCCCCACCGTCTCCACAATCGGCCGTACGATCAACAGTGCCAGCCAGCCCAGGGCGAGGTACAAAAACAGCGACACATTTTTAGTGCTGCTGAGGCGCTTGGCGGTAAGGATCTTAAAGACTACGCCGAATACCGCGATCCCCCACACCGCACAGCTGATGCCCACGCGGAGCCCGCCGCGCAAACTCAAAATGGCGATGGGCATATAGGTGCCCGCGATAAACAGAAAAATCGCACTGTGATCCGCCACCCGCAAGATCTTTCGGATCCGCGGCGCCTGTACGGAATGGTAGCTCGCCGAGGCGATATACATCAGAATAAAGGAGCCGCCGTAGATCGAAAAGCTCACAATCTGCGCCACCGACCGATTTCGTATGGCGCAAAACAACAACACACTCAACCCGATCGCCCCGAGGAGCGCCCCCAGCCAATGGGAGAGCGCGTTGGATCGCTCCTCGCGGGGATCGTAGCGCTCCGCCTCCCAATCTTTCGTCTTCATACGATTCCTTTCTTGTGTCCGATCGCGAATGACATCCTTTTCATATATATTCCCGAGCGCCGTCTTCCTCGACGCCGCATCGGATGCCCGCTGCCGCTTTTCCTTCCCTTTCATTATACGAAGAGGCGCCCTTTCTGTCCAGATGGTAGAATCGAATATACTTTTTTTACGCCGGTTTTCTACGATCTTTTCCTATAATTTACCGATTTCGGCGATTTTTGAGAAAGTTTGCGCCCTTTTTCCACTTTCCTGCTTTTTCCTTCAAAAGCGACTGCCTATGGACGGAGTTTGGCCCTCCCCGCGATTGACTTTACCCTTCGCTGCGTATACAATAGACTTGTAGAAACGTTTCCCTACGATTGATTCACGAAAGGAGTTTTTAATGCCTAATTTTGCAAAACGAATGAACAATCTGAAAGCTTCTGAAATCCGCGAGCTTTTGGCATTGACGGCCGATCCCAGCATTATTTCCTTTGCAGGCGGTCTCCCCGCGGCAGAAATGTTCCCCATCGACGCATGGATCGAAGCATCCAACAAGGTTATGAAGAACAACGGCGCGGCTGCTCTGCAATACGGCCCCACCGACGGCGTCTTGGGTCTCAGAGAGCACATCGTAACCCGCATGAAGAAAGTCGGCGTGGACTGTACCGCAGCGGACATTCAAATCCTCTCCGGTTCCCAACAAGGTCTCGACTTCGTCCCCAGAGTATTTATCGATCCGGGCGATTACATCGTAGTTGAAAGCCCTACATATCTAGGTGCTTTGAACGCGTTTAAGGCGTACGAACCCAAGTTCCTCGAAGTCGAACTCGACGAATACGGCATGGACCTCGAAGACCTGGAAAACAAGCTGAAAAGCCACGACAATGTGAAGTTCATCTACGCCATTTCCGACTTCCAAAACCCCTCCGGCAAGACCTGGACCATGGAAAGAAGAAAAGGCCTGATCGATCTGGCGAACAAATACGACGTCATGATCCTCGAAGACAACCCCTACGGCGAACTGCGCTTTGAAGGCGAAATTCAACCTTCCCTCCGCAGCCTCGACACCGAAGGACGCGTTATCTTTATGGGTACCTTCTCCAAGATCTTCAGCCCCGGTATCCGCGTAGGTTGGTTCAACGCAGCGCCCGAAATCCTTGAAAAATTCAACATGGTAAAACAAGGTGCCGACCTGCAAACCTCTACCACCACCCAAATGATCCTGGCACAATTCCTCGACGACAACGATCTCGAAGAACACATTAAGAAGATCATCGACCTCTACGGCAAACGCAAGAACGTCATGGTCGACGCCATGAAGAAGTACTTCCCCGAAGGCGTTACCTTCACCAACCCCGAAGGCGGCCTCTTCCTGTGGGTAGAACTCCCCGAATACATGAACGCACGCGAACTCGGCATGAAGGCCATCGAAAAGAAGGTCGCATTTGTTCCCGGCGGCGCATTCTTTGCGGAAAATCCCCGCGAATCCTGCTTCCGCTTGAACTACAGCTGCATGAGCGAAGAAAAGATCGAAGAAGGCATCAAGCGCCTTGCAGAAGTTATCAAGGACGCAATGAAATAAATTACGTTCCCGAAATTTCCTTCTTTCTCAATAGAAAAATCCCCGGAAGCGGCTATGCCCGTCCGGGGATTTTTTCATGTTATAGTTTCGCATTAAAAAAGCCGGATCACTCCGGCTTTTTTCTCTTACAGTTGTTCGTTGAGTTCTCTTTCCTTCTTGATCAGCTCTTCCAATTTGGGGATGATGGCGTTCATATCGCCCACGACGCCCAAATCGGCGATGTCGAAGATCGGTGCGCCTTCGTCCTTGTTGACGGCGATGATCAGATCGGAATCTTCCATACCGGCGACGTGTTGGATGGCGCCGGAGATGCCCAATGCGAGGTAGAGTTCGGGACGTACGGTCTTACCGGTTTGTCCGACTTGTTGGGATTTTTCGATCCAGCCCGCATCGACGGCCGCTCTGGAGGAGGAGATTTCCGCATCCAGCTCTTTTGCCAGGCCTTCGAGGCGATCGAATCCTTCGGGGCCGCCGAGTCCGCGGCCGCCCGATACCAATACATTGGCTTCGGTGATGTCTTTCTTCTTGTTTTCGACCTTGAGCACTTCGCGCAGGCGAACCTTAGGTTCGGGGTTGGAGAATTCGAATTTGTCTTCGATGATTTCGCCTTCTACGCCTTCGACGTCGATGCTGGACATTACGCCGGGGCGTACGGTCGCCATTTGGGGACGGAAGTTTTCGCAGACGATGGTCGCCATAAGGTTTCCGCCGAATGCAGGACGGGTCATCATCAGCAGCTTGGTTTCGGGGTCGATTTCCAGCTTGGTGCAGTCTGCGGTCAAGCCGGTGTGTACGCGGGCGGCGAGGTTCGGCGCCAAGTCGCGTCCGATGGAAGTCGCGCCGAAGAGCACGATTTCGGGTTCATATTTTTCGATGATGCCGTAGACCACATCCGCATAGTCTTCGCTCAAGAATTCCTTGAGGCGGGGATCTTCTACGACGATGACCTTGTCGGCGCCGTGGCGGAAGAGAATTTCCGCTTCGGATTTTACGCTTCCGCCGATCAGCATGCCGACTACTTTTTGTCCCAGATCGTCGGCGAGTTCGCGGGCCTTGCCGAGCAGTTCGATGCCGACTTTTTCTAAGTGGTTATCACGTTGTTCGATAAATACGAATATATCTTTACTCATTTCGTCCTCCCCTTAGATAATGTACTTTTCTTTGAGTTTTGCGAGAATGGCCTGTGCCGCTTCGTCCGGAGATACGTCTTTTACGATTTCACCGGCGGATTTCCCTTGTTTCGGGAAGGATTTCTTAACACGGGTGGGGGATCCCTTCAGACCGATATTGGACATATCCAATTTGTCTTTGATGTCTTCCAGACCCCATACGGTGATCTCTTCTTTGTAGGCGTCGTAGATGCCCTTGATGCTCATATAGCGGGGCTTTGCCACTTCGGTCAGGGTGGTGATCAAAATCGGCATATCCGCTTCGAGTACGTGGTAACGGTCTTCGAATTGGCGTTTTACGACGATCTTATCGCCTTCGAGCTCAACCCCTTCCGCATAGGAAATGGCCGGGATGCCCAGGTGTCTTGCGATTTGGGGACCGACTTGTGCGGTATCGCCGTCGATGGCTTGACGACCGGCGATGACCAAGTCGTAGTCGATTTGTTCGATGGCCGCGGTTATGGTGCAGGAAGTCGCCCAGGTATCAGCGCCGCCGAAGGCTCTGTCGCTCACGAGGATGCCTTGGTCTGCGCCCATGGCGAGGGCTTCACGCAATGCGTATTCCGCTTGCGGGGGCCCCATGGAAAGGGCGATGACCTTTACGCCTTCGGGATCTTGGTCCTTGATTCTGAGCGCCACTTCGAGACCCGAGAGGTCGTCGGGGTTGATGATGCTGGGGACGCCTTCGCGGATCAAGGTGTTGGTCTTCGGGTCCAATCGAACTTCGGTCGTATCGGGTACTTGTTTGATACATACCACTATATTCATGATCTTCCTCCTGTACTGATCTTATTTCAAAATTTGGCTGGCGATGACGATTTGTTGAATTTGGCTGGTACCTTCGTAGATCGTCAGGATGCGGGCGTCGCGATAGAGGCGTTCGACTTTGTATTCCTTAATGTAGCCGTAACCGCCGTGGATTTGTACCGCTTTGGCGCAGATTTCGTTGGCGCCTTCGGCACAGAAGTATTTCGCCATAGAAGCCAATTTGGTGACGTCTTCGCCCTTGTCTTTTCTTGCTGCCGCTTCGTATACCAACAGGCGCATGGCTTCGAGTTTGGTGGCCATATCGGCGAGCATAAACTGAATGCCTTGGAATTTTGCGATGGGTTGGCCGAATTGCTTTCTGTCCTTGGCGAAGGAGATCGCTTCTTCAAGGGCGGCGCCGGCGATACCGATGGATTGCGCGGCGATACCGATACGGCCGGTATCGAGGGCGGCCATGGCGTTCGAGAAGCCCTTGCCTTCTTTGCCCAGGAGGTTTTCCTTGGGTACGCGCACGTTTTCGAACACGATATCGGAAGTGGGGCAGCCGATAATGCCCATCTTGTCTTCGGGCTTACCGAAGGATACGCCTTCGCTCTTCAAGTCGACGATGATGGCGGAGATGCCGCGGGATCCCACTTGGGTCATGTCGGTCTTGGCGTATACGATACAGTAATCGGACAAAGGCGCGCCGGTGATAAAGGTCTTGCGGCCGTTGATGATGTATTCGTCTCCGTCGAGGACGGCGGTGGTCTTGGTGCCGCCCGCGTCACTGCCCGCACCCGGTTCGGTGAGGCCGAAGCAGAAGGTCATTTCGCCCGTGGCGATGCCGGTTAAGTACTTTTTCTTTTGTTCTTCGGTGCCGCTGAGTTGGATCGGGGTACCGCAGAGGGAGTTGGGGCTGGATACAAAGACCCCGGCCACGCCGCTTCTCTTGCAGATTTCTTCCATAACGGCTACATATGCTACGTGGTCGCCGCCTGCGCCGCCGTATTCTACCGGCGTCTTAATGCCGAAAAATCCGGCTTCGCCCATCTTGCGGACGACGTCCATATCGAGACAGCCGGTCTCTTCGGCTTGTTCGAGTACTTCATCGGTGAGTTCCGTATCGGCAAATTTCGCTGCCAGATCCCGAATCAGTTGGTGCTCTTTCGTAAATTCCATGTTTTCCTCCTAATGATCGGTATTTTCGCACAAAAAATCGTGCAGTGCACCGGTCGGAAATGTACCGGAGCAGTGTACGCTACCGTTTTCCCACACGGGAAAATTTTCACGTTTACATTTCTACAATCGCTAATTACGAATACTCGTAAGCATACCTTGGTTCCGGAGAAGGGAATGAAAACCTTCACGTTTACCTTGTCTACTAGTATACCGCATTGTCCCTTTAGTAACAAGCAAAAAATGCGAGATTTCGGACTTTGTTTCCAAAGCCCGAAACCGCATTTTTCAAGGTCTTAGCTATAATATTTTTCCATCATTTCCTTAAAGATGGGGATGGATTTTTCACAAGTTTCGGTATCCACACAGTAGCTCAGACGCATAAATGCCTTGGAGCCGAATCCGGTGCCCGGAACGACCAACATATCGTATTCTTTTGCCCGTTCGGAGAAGGTTTCGCTGTCTCCGTCCGGAGATTTGATAAAGAGGTAGAACGCGCCGGCGGGTTTGGCCACAGTGTATCCCATTTCGGTCAGGGCATCGGCCAAGAGGTCGCGGTTCTTTTTGTAGACGGTCACGTCGGGCTCTACGCCTACGCAGCGTTCGATGACTTTTTGCATCAAGGTCGGCGCACAGACGAATCCGAGGGAGCGGCCCGCACCGGCGACGGCTGCCATCAAATCCTTATCCGATACGTCGGAGGGAACGAGGATGTATCCGATCCGTTCGCCCGGCAGGGAGAGGGATTTGGACCAGCTGTAGCATACGACGGTGTTTTTGTAGAGGCTGGGTACCCATGCCACTTCGGCATCGTCGACGAGGACGAGTTCGCGGTAGGGTTCGTCGCTTAGGATAAAGATATCGTGTCCGATTTCTTTGCTCTTTTCGGTGAGGAGTTTTGCGAGCGCCTCGAGGTCTTCTTTGCCGTAGATCACGCCGCCGGGGTTGTTCGGGGTGTTGATCAAGACGGCACGGGTGTTTTTGGTGATCGCCTTTTCAATGCCTTCGAGATTGAGTTCCATGGATTCGAGGGCTTCCACCAGGACCATTTTGCCGCCTTGGCTTTCGATAAATACGGTGTATTCGGGGAAGAAAGGCGCGAGTACGATGACTTCGTCGCTGGGTTCTTCGATTAAGGCCGCCAACGAGATGTTCAAAGATGCCGCCGCGCCGCAAGTCATGTAGAGATTGTCGGCGGTGTAGTCGGTGCCGTAGCGTTCGTTTAAGTTGTCGGCGATGGCTTTTCTCGTAGATTCAAAACCGTTGCTGGCGGAATAGCTGTGTACCGCCTGGGGCGTTTCGTTGGTGACGATGTCGATGATCGCCTCTTGTACTTCCTTGGGCGCCGGTACGCTGGGGTTGCCGATGCTGAAGTTCAGTACGTTTTCGGGGCCGACGACTTTTGCGCGTTCGGCGCCGAATCCGGCGAGTTCACGGATTACGGACTTCTGTTTGCCCAACTGGGTCATTTTTTTATTGCTCATAGTTCCTCCAAACTGAATTTACTTTTCGATTGCAGCCGCTTCTTTGGCTCTTTGTTCGTCGCGGATCGCTTCGAGACGATAGACGTCTTCGCGGGTTCCGCCCACTTTTGCGTACTTACCGATCAGTCCGCCGATGATGGCGCAGATCAATGCGGGCACAAACCATTCCAGACCGATCTGTCCCAAGGGAAGGGCATAGATTTTATCGGCCAGATCCTGCAAAGCGCTGCCGCCCTGCATGACGGAGAAGAGGTTGATCGCCTCTACCAGGCTCACGGCCAATGCGCCGATCACGCCGCCGGTAAAGAAGAGATTGTGTTTGATCTTTTCGTCGAAGATCGAGGCGAGGATCAAGAAGATCACCACGGGGAATACCGCCGTAAGGACGGGCACCGCGATGTTGATAATGCCGTCGACGCCGACGAGGGAGATGATAAACGCTACGATCGTCGCGACGACGACGACTTTCTTATAGGGGAGCTTGCCGTTGGATACGTCTTCGAAGAAGTTGCCGCAGGTCGAGGTCAAGCCCACCGAGGTGGTGAGGCAGGCCAGGGCGACGCCCAAACCGAGGAGGGTCCGTCCGACGGAGCCCAAGAGTTTTTCTACCATGCCGATCAGGATCACGGTACGCTCGGTGTCGGGGGTGTAGAAACTGCTCACCGTGGCGCCGGCATAGGTCAAAGAACCGTATACCAGGGCGAGGCAGATAAAGGCGACGACGCCGATTTGCCAGCTGGCCTTAAATTGGGTTTCCTTGTCGTGGTATCCCCGTCGGATCAAGTCCGTAAGTACGATACCGCTCATCAACGAGGCGCCGAGGGCGTCCATGGTTTGGTAGCCTTCCTTAAAGCTCATGGCAAAGAGCTTGGGGGTATCGGTGGTAATCATGGTGCCCGGAGGATTGGCGATAGCGACGGCCACGATGACCGCGAGGATCACCAACAGCGCCGGGGTCAAAAACTGTCCGATATAGTCGATGACTTTGCCGGGATTCAATACCAGGTACAGGGACAATCCGAAGAATACGACGGAGGTCACCACCGGGGGAATCGCCGGGAAGTTCGGGATGACGAAGATTTCGTGGGTCGTAGCGCCGGTACGGGGTACCGCGAAGAACGGTCCGATGATCAGTATCGAGATCGCCGCTACGATAATCGAGAAGGTATACCCCACTCGCTTTCCGAGGTCGACGGCCCTGCCGCCCAATTTTGCCGTTACGATTACCCCGAGAATGGGCATAACCGGGTCGGATGTCAGAAACCCCGCCGCCGCGGTAAACCAGCGGTCCCCGGAGAGGACGCCGAGATAGGGCGGAAAGATCAGGTTTCCTGCGCCGAAGAAGATGGCAAATAGGGCAAAACCGCAGACCAGTATGTCTTTTCTTTTGATTTCCATAAGCACTCCTGTAGCCGATTTCGGCTCTGGTCTTTTATAAACCGTTTACGATATTAATGGGCTTTTCGCCGTCGACGATTCTCTGCATATTGTCGTAGGACCATTGGCTCATGCGCATAAAGGAGTCGTCGGTGGTACCTGCGATGTGGGGGGTGATAGAGAGTCTGGCTTGGCCGACTTCGTTGAGTTGGAACAAGGGGTGGTCTTCTGCCGGGGGTTCCGGAGCGACTACGTCCAATGCGGCAAAGATTCTGCCGGCGTTCAACGCGTCTGCGAGGTCTTGGTTGTTGACCAATTCGCCGCGGGCGACGTTGACGACGATGGCGTCTTGTTTCATCTTGTCGATGGTTTCCTTGCGGATCATTTCGCGGGTGGAATCCAATACCGGTACGTGGTAAGAGATGATATGGCATTGGTCGAGGATTTCTTCGTAGGTGGCGTAGGTGAGGTCGTGTTCTTTTTCGAACTCTTCGTGGCGCACTACGTCGTAGTAGAGGATCTTGCAGCCGAAGGGTTTCAGCAATTTTACGGCTTCGTGTCCGATAGCGCCGAGGCCTACGAGACCGACCACGCGGGAACCCATTTCGTTTTGTCCCTTTTCGGTAAATTCTTTATAGCTTTCGGCAAATCCCTTGGCGCCGTGGAGTTTGATCTTCATATCGGCTTCGGGCATGCGGCGAAGGCTGGTGAGCATATGGGCAACGGCGAGTTCTGCTACGGGTTTTGCGTTTACGCCGCGGTTGTTACATACGTAGATGCCCTTTTCCTTGGCGGCTTCGAGGTCGATCTTGTCGAATCCTACGCCCAGAGATTGGATCAGCTTGCAGTTGTCGAGTTGTTCGATGACTTCTCTGCGGAAGAAGTCGACGGGACCGCAGTGGATGATGTCGGCATCTTTACATTGTTCTACCAGTTCTTCGTCAGAGCAGGGGTAGTTGATGTATTGGTAGTCCCAATCGGCCGGTCTTTCGACGCCAAATTTTTCTACATAGTTTTTGTTACAAGTACTTCTAATTTTTACCATTTTCAGTCTCCTTTCGTGATGCCTTTGACACGGGGAAATAGTTTTCCTGCCCGGTAGCCGAAACCCCCGCTTCGGGGGTCGGGTTCGGGCTATCTACACGGTATCTTCCGTATAGCTTAGATCATGTCCGCAAAAGTTTGCAGTGCGGTCTTGGCTTGTTCGAAGCTAACCATTTGTTGGTCCACTTCGATCTTGATCAAGGGGATATTTTCTTTTTCCAGGTCCTTGCGGATGATGGGATAGTCGAATTCGTCGGTATCGCTGAACTTGGTGAGCAAGTAGACGACGCCGTCGGCACCTTTTTCCTTGACCTTTTCTGCGAGGATCGGTCCGCGCAATTTCTTTTCGTCGAAGATAAAGAGATTGCCTTCGATGTCGGAGAATTCCTTGGCGAGGGCGCGCACGGGATTGCCGGTCTTTTCGTCGATCGGGGTTTCGTATTGCAACGATTCGTGGCAGATGTTGTCGTCTACGATGCCGAATCCGTATTCTTCGAAGATCTTGAGGATGTCTTCGGAGTTGGCGAGGATACCGGTGGTGACGACCTTCTTGCCCTTAAATTCTTCTTCGGGCATGGCCGCGAGGGCTTCGTTGATGGCCTTGACCTTTTCAAGGTGTTCTTTTACGTCATAGACATAGGCGCTGGAGAACACGCGGTTTCTGAGAATCGGGGTTACGGTGTTCAAGTGCTTGGCGGCGAGATCGTTGAATTCGCGCATGGCCTTTCTGTGTTCGTTGTAGAGGGCGATGGCTTCTTCAATCTTGTCGTCTTCGATCTTGTTGCCGGAGATCTCTTCCAACTGTTCTTTCAGTTTTATATATTGTTTTTCGTTGTAGTCCAGTCCCGCTTCGATCTTACGGTTTTGTCCATAGGGGATGTAGAGCAGGGGCACGTCGACGGCGCGCTTCCAGTTTTGGCTGAAGCCCTTCAGACCGTCACTCAGGTTGGTGATCACCATGCCGGAGAGTTTGTCCAGCTTCTTTTCGAGACCCAAATCCAAGGTGCGGAGAATAATCGAAGCGTAGAATGCAGGGAAGTATTCCTTAGCGCCTACGACTTCGCCTTCTTGTCCCCAAATGCCTACGGGAATCATGCCCGATGCGTATACCAGCTCTTCCGGTGCAAAGGGTCCGGAAACGCCGATTACCTTCTTGCCTTCGTTGACGTATTGATCGATGCGACCGAGTACGTCGATATCTAATTCTTGAATCAGTTCTTTCGCTGTCATCCTTACGCCTCCTTAGATTCCTTTTGCTTGTTGGCTTCCATCACTTCGATGAGGCCTTGCACGCGTGTATCATATTGGGCTTCCGAGAAGTTTCTCGGGTCGGCTTGGTCGCCGTCAAAGGATGCGGTGGGGATGCCGGTCTTTTCTCTGAACTCGCGTTCGATTTCGTACATAATCGCACTCCACTGTTTGCAGGAGCGGTTGATGTGGACGAGCATGCCGTCTACATTGTTTTCTTTCGCGAGTTTCAGACGCATATCGAGGGAACGTTCGTAGCTGATCGCGTTCGGGGTTCCGCAGTATGCCTGCATGAGTTCGTTGGTGTTGCCGTAAATGTATCCAAAGGCGTCCGCATATACGGTACCGACTACGTTGACGCCGTTGTCCTTCAGACCCTTGAAGGTGTGACGGAGGTGCGGCCAGCATGCGATACCTTCGAAGATAATGCGGTATTTTTCTTCGCCCTTAAAGGTAGACTTTCCGGTCTTGACGTTTTCGGCAAATTCTTCGGCGAGTTTTTCAAAGGCGATGGCCGATTCCAACTTACCGCGTGCACATACGGCAACCGCCATGTGGTTAAATACGTCGAATCCGCTAAAGGGAGAGGGCGTATACTTGGCGTATCCGGTGGCGTCGAGCCATGCACGGCCGGTTCTTTGGGAAATGTCCATAACTTCTTGGAACTTTTCGTCGTCCCATTTCTTACCGGAGATCTCTTCGAGTTGTTTGATGGCGTGATCGAATTGTCCTTTTAAGTAGGCGACGCGGTCTTCTTCGGCTTCGTACTCGTTGTTGTAGGGTACATCGATCATGATAAAGGGAATGTCCAGTTCACGAGCGATGTTTTCGTACCATTTGATCATACAGTTACAGATATTGTTGCAGCATGCGACGAAATCCGGTTGGGGCATATTCATCTCGGGCGCATCCTTTACGTCCATATAGGCCAAAGAGATTCTCGCATACGCACAGATGTCGTTGGAATATCCGCTGTCTTCAGCGATATTGCACATTCTTTCCCCGCCGCCCTTGGCAGAAATAGCGGCCGCTTGGTTTTCCGGGAACACGACCTTGATGTCCAAGGTTTCCAGGATTTCTTGGGGGAAGTTGGATGCACACCAGCCCACCGGTTCTCCGGCTTCTTTGGCTTCGAAGGCATCCTTGTAGCTCTTTCCTACGATTTTGCCCAGCATTTTCGCTGCGGGCAAGTCGGCAAATTCTTCTTTAATTTGCGCTTCTCTCTCTTTTAGCGATTCTTTCGACATACTCAATCCTTCCTTTTCTTTTCATACTCGTCAAAGGCGTAGAGTGCGGCGCCTAAGGCACCTGCCAATTGCGAATCCTTTGAAACTTTTACGTCGCATTTTAATTCTTCTTCCAGCGCGCGGACGATGCCGGGGTTTTTGGAGACCCCGCCGGTCATGGCGACGGGCTCCTTCAGACCCACCCGGCGGGCGAGACCCGCCACCCGCGTCGCCACGGAAGCGTGAATTCCGCGAACGACATTGGGAATGGGGATGTTTTTGGCCAAGGCGGAGATCACTTCAGATTCGGCGAACACGGTACAGGTGGAGCTGATGGAGGCTTTTTCGGTCGCCTGCGCATCCAGTTCTCCCAATTCGTCGATCTCTACGTCCAATACCCGGGCCATCACCTCCAGGAACCGACCGGTTCCCGCCGCACACTTATCGTTCATCAGAAAGTTTTGGAGCATTCCGTTTCTGAGCGAAAGCGCCTTGATGTCTTGGCCGCCGATGTCGACGATGGTGTTGACTTCGCCGAACAAGAAGGCGCCGCCGCGCGCATGGCAGCTCAATTCGCTCATGGTCTTGTCCGCGTCCTCGAAGGAATTTCGTCCGTAACCGGTGGCGACGAGCACGTCGATGTCGTCCCGGTCGAGGCCCGTTTCGGCGGCGATCTTTTCGAGCACCTGCTTGACGCCCTTGGTGCCCGCGCCCAAATTTACGATTTCTTTTGCGACGATATCCGTTCCGTTCTTCAGCACGACGCATTTCGAAGAGGTGGAACCGATATCGATTCCCATGGTTAAGATGTCCACATTCCCGTCCTTACTATTTCCTGAGCGACAGCTTATTTATCCCAAACATAGGCGACTTTTTCGTCGAGCATGTTTTGGATTTCTTCGTCGGAATATCCCAGTTCCTTGAGGACTTCCACACTGTGTTCGCCGATCAAGGGGCCCTTGTTGTATTCGGTGGCGCCCATTTCGTGGTAGCGTACCGGTTGGTTGACGAGGATGCGTTCGCCGTTGGGGTAGTCCATCTTGTAGAAGCAGTTGTTGGCCCAAGCCTGTTCGTCTTCGAGGATTTCTTCCCAGTTCTTTGCCAACGCAAAGGGAATGTCGGCTTCTACGAGGATTTCGTTCCATTCGTCCAAAGTCTTGGTGCCGAAGCGTTCCATAATGGCGTCATAGAGATCGGGACCCAATTTGTTTTCTTGCAGATTCGTTACGGGGAAGTAACGGTCGTCGTTTAGGTATTGGGTGAGGCCCAGCGCTGTCATAAAACGTTCAAAATAGGTGTTGTAGTCGGGCATACAGGTTTGCACATAACGGCCGTCCTTGCTCTTCCAGCAGGCGAGGAAGGGGTTGTTGGATTCCCGTACGTTGATGGGGTAGGTGCTGCCGTAATCGGGGTATTGGGCGGCTTGCACCATCATGCCCATGTTGAAGATCGCCGTTTCGAAGAGGCTGGTTTCTACCTTTTCGCCTTCGCCGGTCATCTTTGCGTGATACAATGCCGCCAAAAGACCGCAGGCGAGGTTCATGCCGACATTGTGGTCGCCGACGCCCGGTACGACGTTAAAGGGCACGTCGTCTTTTTGACGCAGGGTTTCCAAATAGCCCCCTCTTGCAAAGAAAGAGGTGAAGTCGAATCCGGGGAGATCCTTGTCGGGACCGAATTCGCCGTAGCCGGTGATAATGCCGTAGACCAATTTCGGGAACTTCTTCTTCAGGGTTTCATAGTCGAGGCCGGCTCTTTGGAGCGCGCCCACGCGCCAGTTGGTGATCAGGATGTCTGCATCTTCCAATAGCTTAAAAAGGGCTTCTTTTCCTCTTTCGTCGCGGGTGTTGATGGAGAGACATCTCTTGTTGGCGTTTTCCAATTCCCAGGTGGTGTTTTCGTACATATCCAGGGGTCTGCCTTCGGAAGGCGCCGTGTAGCGAAGGGGATCGCCCTTTGCGCTTTCGATCTTAATGACGTCTGCACCGAGGTCTGCTAAAAAGCGGCCGGTGGTGGCGGCGGCGATAAAGGTCGCCAGCTCGACAACTTTTACGCCCTCTAAGGGCTTCTTTCTGTTTTCCATCGTATCCATCCTTTCCTTGCCTGCGGGATTTCGTTTTCCCCAGGGAAATACTGCTGTAACCGACGAGAGCGACGACAGGGCTACTGAAAATAATCCGCAAAATCCGGATCGATCACGACCATATCGTGCACCGTGTCGATGTGGATCTCGGTCGCCTCCAACGCCTTGTCCAGGTCGTCTTCCCATATGGCTTCCAAAATCCGCGTGTGTTGGTCCACGAGAATCGCGAGATAAACCCCGCTTCGAACGTAGATATTTCTCCAGCGAGCAATGTGAAGGAGGTGCGTATCCATTAAATAAAGTATATCCTCAGAGCCTTGGCTCGCGATAATCAGATTGTGAAATTCTTCGTCCAGCAGCCTGAACTTGTCGATATACCTCTTCTCGTCGTAATACTTCCTCTGCTCCTCGAGGTTTCTTTCCATCTTTTTGAGGGTCTCTTCCTTGTCGGCCTGTCTCATAAAGCGGCGTAACATCTCTTTTTCCACCGAGACGCGGATCAACAGCGCCTTGCGTATGTAGTTCAAGTCTACGAGATTTACATACGTCCCCCGCTGGGGGTACACCTTTAAGAGTTTGGACTGGGCGAGACGGGCAAAAGCGTTCCGGACCACCGATCGGGATACGTCGAATTCCTCGCTGACAGCGTTTTCGCTGATGCGCATTCCCGGATAGAGTTCCAGATCGATAATCCGTCGGAGCAGTTCCCTATACAGGGTCTCTGAGTTTATCTTTGTAAGCATAGACTTCTCCTTCTTGTGTACTAGTCTACTATTAAGAAAAAACAATTGCAAGAAGATTCTGTAAAATTTAACAATCCCTTCGTCAAATTTCTCTCGAAATAGAATACCCGCTGCTATCGCCTATATATAGCGTTTGTATGGAGTTTCACAAATTTCCGAATATTCGGCTCTTTTTTAACGATTTCGGAAATAGTTTTCCTTTTTTGCCCCGTTTTTCTGTCCTTCGGGGCAAATATTTTTTCCGAATCCCCGTCAAAAATTTTTCGAAACCCCTTGCCAAATTTTTAATTTATAGTAATGTAATACTTGTATACAAGTATCCTAACGGCTTTTGCTGGGGGTAGAACGATTTCATTTGGGGGATTTTCATGACATATACGACCATCGGCGCCGCGCTGGAAGATTGGAACACGCGATTTCAAGAACGCCGCGCCTTAAAATATAAGGGCGTCACCTATACATACGAAGAACTCTACCGAAAGTCGGCCTCCTTCGCCTCTTACTTTGCCACCTCCGGCATCGTAGAAGGGGAAGCGGTGGTCCTTATGGGCAAAAATTCCGCCGATTGGCTCTTTTCGTTCTTCGGCCTCCAGCTGTTGGGCGCGGTCCCCGTGCCCGTAAACCCCTCCTTTACCCCCCGGGAGCTGGGTCAGATTATGGAGATCGTCGGCGCCAAAGTCATCCTATATAACGAATTTCAAAATGTGACGGCGCGCATCCGCGGCCTCCACGCTCTACAACGGGACTATGTGCTTCTTCCTATGGACCGCGGCGGCCAATACTCCCCCCTGCTGCAGCTTACGCGCAAGGACGATACAAAGGATGTGGCCTGTATCCTCCTCACCTCCGGCACCACCGGCATCCCCAAGGGCGTGCAGCTCACCCACGACAATCTGCTCCACAACTGCACCACCACGGCCGATGTCGCCGGCTGGTGCAAAGACGATATCTTCCTCCTGACGGTGCCGCTCTTTCACTGCTTCGGGCTGACGGCGACGACCCTCTGCGCCTTTATGTTGGGGGCGGAACTCACCATCGTGGAGCCCTTTCAGTCCTCGCATATTCTGCAGTCCATCGGCCGCGACAAGGTGACGATCTTTAACGGCGTGCCGACGCTTTTTATCGTCATGATGCGCCACAACGACGTATCCGAATACGACCTCTCTACCCTGCGGAGCGGCATTATCGCCGGCGCCCCCCTTACGGCCAAGGAGTACCGGGAGATTAAGATCCGCTTCGGCTTCGAATCCTTAATCCAGTCCTACGGCCAGACCGAGACCTCCCCGGCAGTCACCATGAACCGCCCGGGTGATTCCCCCACCCTATATGCCACCAGCGTCGGCGCGCCGATTCCCGGCTGCGAGGTGGCGATCTTCGACGAAGACGGCAACCCCGTACCGCCCAATCACCCCGGCCATATACAAGTGCGGGGCCGCAATGTCATGAAGGGCTATATCAACGGCGAGCGCCGCTACACCGAACGCGACTGGCTCTGCACCGGCGATGTGGGCTTGTTGGACCGCGACGGCAATCTCTATGTATCGGGCCGGAGCAAGGACATCATCATCCGCGGCGGAGAAAATATATCGGCCATCGAGATCCAAAACGTCGTCAAAGACCTGCCCTATATCGAACAGGCCCGCGCCTTGGCCGTGCGCGACGAGTATATGGGCGAGGAAATCTGTCTGCATATCTCCTTAAACGAGGAGCGGGACGAAAAGCAGACCGAAGACGAGATCCGCGACTTTATCGGCGAACATCTGGTGCGCTACAAAATCCCCAAATACATCCTCTTTCACGACGCACTGCCGGCGGGCGGCACGGGAAAGATCGACGACCGCGCTCTTTCCCGCCGCTGGAAGCGCTACAAAAAAGAACACGCCCTATAAAAAGAACCGAGGCTCTGCCTCGGTTTTTTGTATTAAAGCGCATCTACAATGCCCATGGGGCCCGCCCGAAAGATCCGGGGGTCCATCTCGATGCAATCTTCGGCGATCCGCGCCGCACATTCCATCTGCGCCAAAATATCCCGCGCGGGATCGACGCCCGGGGCGATCTCGGTGATCACCATCTCCCCCTTCGCGGGCCGCATGACGCAGCGGTCGGTGATAAAGGTGATGTTCTGCCCGTGCTTCTGCCCGTATTCGCCGCTGTAAGTAATCTTATCAATGGAAGAGAGGAACTTCTTCGCCCGTCCCTCGCGCTCGATAACGAGCTTTCCCCCTTCTACCCGCTCTACGAGGCCCCCGGCGGTCAGGGTGCCGACGAAATAGATGTTTTGCGTCGACTGGGAGATGTCGATAAAGCCGCCGCAGCCGGCGATCCGATCGCCGAAGTGGCTGACATTGATATTCGCCGCGCCGTCCACCTGGGCAAAGCCCAAAAACGCACAGTCCAGGCCGCCGCCGTTGTAAAAATCGAACATCTGGCTCATGGGGAGCGCCGCCATGGCGTTGACCGCCGAGCCGAAGTGGGCGCCGCCCAGAGGGATGCCGCCGAGAATGCCGCTTTCCAAGGTGAGCACGATATCGTCGCCGATCCCCTCTTCCTCGGCCACCAGGCCCACCACCTCGGGGATGCCTTTGCCCAAATTCACCACGTCGCCGCGGGAGAGTTCCATCGCGGCGCGCCGGGCGATCGCCTTTCGGGCATTGAGCGGATACGGCGCCGCTTTTTTGACCGACACCCGGCGGTGTCCGGCGATGGCCGGGTCGTAATAGGCCGCCACCGTCTGGCGATGCGTGCGCTCGGGGGTCTCAGCGACCACCACATAGTCTACGAAGATCCCCGGGATCAGCACCTCGTTTCGCGCCACCGAAGCCGCATCGGCGAGATACTTTACCTGCACGATCACCTTGCCGCCGCAGGCCTTCGTCGCCATGGCGATCTCCCGGGCATCGACAATCCCCGATTCCTCTTCAAAGCTAATATTGCCGTCTTCGTCGGCGGTGGTGCCGCGGATCAGCGCCACGTCGATCTTCTGCGCCTTGTAATATAGGTACTCCTCACCCCCGAGGGTGACGCATTCCACCAGGCCCTCGGTGGTGCGGGCGTTTACCTTGCCGCCGCCGTAACGGGGATCGCAAAAGGTCATCAGCCCCACCTTGGTGAGCTCCCCGTCCTTTCCCGCCGCCAGATTTCGATACATTTTGGACAGCACGCCCTGGGGAAAATTATACGCCTCGATCTCCTCCGCCATGGCCTGCGCCTCGAGCCTGCGGTTGTTGGCGAAGTGCCCGGTGATATAGCGGCGAATCATCCCGGGGCGAGAGATCTCGTAGATCCCCTCGTCGCCGTTGTTTCCCGTCCCCGCCGCCTGCAAAAGCGTCATGCCCTTGGGCGCGCCCTCCCGCTCGTAGCGCGCGCCCACCGCGCGCAAAATCTCGCTGGGGGTGGTGGCGAGCAAAAAGCCCGACACCGCCAGCGCGTCTCCATCTTCTATACATTGTGCGGCCTCTGCCACGGTAATCACTTTCATAGTTCGCCACTGCCTCCTTGGGGCGCTCTGCGCCGCTTCTTTCGATTTTGTTTCAGTCTATACCAAGGGGGAAAACGAAGTCAACAATCCCAATAAAAAAGCACTCTTTATCAGAGTGCTGCATACCGTGCGGCGGATTACCCATACTGCTTAAAATATACCAAACTGCGCAATAGGAACAACGGCGCAGCCACCATATAGCCCAAGTACTGGCCGAACATACCAAAATACCCGTGTCCGTCCAGAAACCCCATCAAGAGAACCATAGAAAATAGATTCAAGGCAAGGGGAATGGCGATGTTCACCCATACCCAAGGACTCTTGGGGATAAAGAACAAGCCGATCAGCGCAAAAAATCCCGAGAGGGGAATCAAAGAATACAGACCGCCGTCGATGGCCGTTGTTACATTCTGCCCGACCGACATTCCACGCAAGGTAAAAAGCAGGACCACCACTATATAGCTGATCCACGCAATGCGGATAAAGCGCTTTTGTGCCGCCGCCGGGTCTTTATATACGATTTTCATATGCCCTCCTTACGGGAAGAGTCCCAATGTAGCGTCGCCAATCGGCCCGCGATAGGCCGCGAATGCCTCGATCATTTGAAACGGTTCCGCCACCAGTCGATTGACGTATTCGGGAAGGGCGATCAGAATATTTCCCTCTCCCCGCACGAGAAACAGAATCCCGACGCCGATGTGAAACGCCACAGGGATCGCAATCAGCGCCCAAACCGCCGGCGTCTTGGGGATCAGCGCCCAGCCGATCACGGCACAAAACGCGGCAATATAAAATAGCTTTCTTGCCGCATCGAAAAACGAATCTGAAAGACTTGCCCCGTATCCCATCCCCTTTGCGCTAAAGGCGCCGAGGAACACGAGATACACTGCGGTCACAATCCCCACATACAGTCGGCTCGCCCGGACGGGGTCTTTATAGACGATTTTCATACTTCCTCCTGTCTCCTACTGCCATTGCTCGCCTCTATCCTATCACAGAGAAGGGCATTCTGCCGCCCTTTGCGGCAGTTGCGGAAAGAACTTCGACAGACCTTTGCCATTGTCCCCACGCGTTCAACACCATATATATCATATTAGTTTTTTTTGCAAATTTTCTCTTTTTGTCATTTTCCCACACAAAAAGGAGCCCGCTTTCTGCGGGCTCCCTGTGGACTGTGTATATTCTTATCAATTACTCGGCTCTGTAGGTTTTTAACAGTTCCTGTACGTCGGCCCGGGCGGTCGCGTAGGATTCCGTCAAAGTTTTGTCTTCGATGTCTTTGACCTGTACGTCGCTGGCAAAGGTAAATACCCGATATCCGCCCTCCGCCTTTCCGAGCAGAATGGTGGGGACGGGGATCTGTACGGGGTCTTTTTCCACTTGCATCTGCCCGATGCGGCCGAAACCGTCTGTGGAATTCACCTTATCGTAAAAGACCAAATCGTTGCCCATTTTCGTAACGACGATGCGATCCCGCCATGCCTTGGGCAGAATATACGAATAGCCCTCGGCTTGTACGCGATCGGCTTCGTCGAAATCGGTTTTTTTGGCGTAGCTGCCGACCACGGCCATGCGTTGTTCTTTGTCCCAATCGACGGGAATGTCCATGCCTTCAGCTACAAAGCGCATGGGCACATAGGTGCGGTCGGCCTCGATAAAGGGCGCCACGTCCATTTGTACGGCCTTTCCCGCCTTGGTATAGGTCTTCTTTCCGATGGTCATGGTGATGCCGCGCTCCTTTTCGCCCACCGTGACCACGCGTTTTTCTGCATTCCAATCGACCTTCATACCCATGTCTTCCGCTACCGCGCGTAGGGGCAAGTAGTTGCGATCGTCTCGAAGTATGGGCTTCAGGGGCTCCGTTCCTTCGGTGATGTTGATGCCGTTCATATACACCGAAACCGGGCGGGCATCCGCAAAGGCCGCCTGGGGCAACAGGACCAATGCCAGTGCCAATACTGCCAATTTTTTCATAGGCCTCTCCTTTCTTTTCTGCGGTCCTCGCCGCAAACACAGTATCTATTGTCGAGGAATGGCCGTATCTAAACGTCGGCGCGCGGATAAAAACCTATGCTTCACAGTATGTACCGGCAAGAGATCTTTATCTTTGCAGCTTTTGTCCTTTAGCACCTTCCCCTATAGGGAGTATACCCCCCCGTGCAAATTTTGCAAATGACAATAGGTTCATACTTTTATTTTTTCGGTTACAAATCGAGTACAACGCGAAAATAACGGAGTCGGTGAACATTTTGAAAGCGGAAGTCTACTTTCCTAAAAACAGCACACAAAAAGGCGGATCCGAAAATCCACCTTTGTTATATATCGATGACCGCGCGAAAACCCAAGTCCTCGGCGCAGTGGATCAGTTGCTCTTTTTCTTTGCGCCCTACGCCGGCGAGATGCGCGGCATTGTTTGCCCGCACGCCGAAGGGCCGGTAGTCGATGAGTTTGATGGCGACGTTTTGGATTTTTTCGCCCAGGATGTCGGCGATGCCGCGAATGGTCTTTTCGTGGTCGCGCCCCTCTAAGAGCACGAGCCGCACTTCGAGGAGTTTGTCGATGGATGCGAGATAGGCGAGGTTCGCCTTCACCACGGCGTTGTCCCGGCCGGTAAGGGCCACATGTTCCGCCGCATCCCATGCCTTGATGTCGAGCATAACGCCGTCGGAGATCTCGATCAATTTTTGTATCGTCCCGCGGGAAAAGTCGATGCCGCCGTTGGAGTCCAACAGCGCCGTCAGGCCCCGCGCGTGCACCCCTTCGAAGAGGGGAATCAGGGCCTCGGCCTGTAGGGTACATTCCCCGCCGCTTACGGTGATGCCCTGTATAAAGGGGCGGGCGTCGTCGATTTCTTTCAGTAGCGCCTCGGTCTCCATATACTTCAGCTTGGGCGATGCGCCGTGGGGGCAGGCGGCGACGCAGCGGTCGCAGTCGATGCACAGGCTCTCGTCCCAAGCCACGCGCCCCGCCTCGGTGCGGGAAAGGGCGCCGGCGGGGCAGAGGTCCACGCAGTGGCCGCATTGCACGCAGCGGCCGATGGTCTCGGGATTGTGGCAATACTGGCAGTTGAAGTTACAGCCCTGGAGGAAGATCGCAAAGCGGTTGCCGGGGCCGTCGACGACGCTCATGGGAATGAGTCGATTGACGACGAGCATTATACGCCCTCGACCTGCCGCTTGTTCACGCCGTATTCGGTCAGGGGATCCAGCGCGAACTGCACGGTGTCGTAATGCACCGCTTCGCCCCGGCGGAAGGCCTCGACATCGCTCTTTTTGACGAGGTATCCGGTGACGCGAATCAAGTCGCCGTCTTCGTTGTAGGCGCTCACATAGCGGTTCCCCAGGCGGAAGGCGCCCTTAAAGATGTCGAGCACCGCGCCGGGATTTTTCTTGGCGGTGGAATCGAAGGGATAGTGATCGCCCACGCCGGAGGGGAAGTATTTCTGGAACTTGGCGGCCTGGCGCAGGTGGGTATAGAGATCGGGTTCTTTGCCGATCTGAATGCGGTGGGCGGCAGTGGTGCCCAGGTCCCCCGCGGCGCCTACTTGGGCGTGGAGCATAAACTTGTGGTTCCACACCGGCGAGTAGCGGGAGGTAAAGGCGCCGACCCGTTCCTCTACATAGTCCATAACGCGAATTCCCATGGCATCGGCCGCCTCGTCGGTGCCGAAGGTGCCCGGAATCTCGTCATAGCCCAAGAGAGTCTGCACGCATTCGTGCAAGCCCACAATGCCGAAGAGGCCGACGAAGTTGTCGACGTCGATCAGGTCTTCTTTGACCATAAAGTTGGCGCGGAAAAAGGCCGTTTCCTCCACCAAATAGGTGATCTTCGCCTCCATAAAGCGGAGCATGGTGTCGATGGCGAAGGGCAGGGTCTTTTCGAAAAATGTTTCGGTGGAACCCGCCGCTTCGGCGATCTTGTTGAGCCGCAGGCGGCTTAGGGTAAAGGCGCCGCCGTGTTTGGGAAGCGCGTTATAGCAGGACGCGATGCCGTAGTCCACATCGCCGAAGTCCTTCTTATAGTAGGCGTCGTTGGCGAAGGCCGGGTTGGCGCAGACCAAGCTCGCCGCCACGGCGCGTTCGGCAAAGGCATCGGGGGTCACCGCCTCGTCATAGAGGAAGGTGAGGTTCGGGGTGGGGTTTTGCAGTTCGCCCACCAAGTCGATAATCATGCGGCCGGTCTCGGTCTCCTCGGGGCCGATATTGGCGTGGCAAAAGGAGTCGGTGACGGTGCGGTCGATCTGGAGCAAAAAGTTTTTGAGGATCGAACGCGCCGTGTCGGGATCCGTATCTTTGACAAAGGGCTCGAGGAGCGCATCCAATGCGCCGATATAGACCGGGAATCGAGTGATGCTCGGCACGTGGTGGTAGAGCACCAATAGCGCGGTGGTGGCATCCAAGAGCGTTTCGGGCGGATCGATGCGCAAAAAGGCGCTCCCCTCCCGTAAGTATTTTTCATAGTCGGGCAAGATATAGCGGGGCGCATAGGGGGCATGGCCCTCGTCGAGATCGCAGATCTGGCCGCTCTCGTACAGGGCGTAGAAGGCGTCGTCTTCCGCCACGGGGTAATCCACGACGTTTTCGGCGATCTTCGCCAATCGGTAGGTCTGTTGTTCGTAGGTTTGGGCGTCGTCTTGTTGTACGTTACGCACCGCCTCGACGATGCTATCTACGGTCTTGAATCGTTCCATATGTCGTCCCTCCTGTATTCTCATAGACTTCCTATTAACTTCAGTGTATACTCTTCTCGAAGAAAAAAAGATGCCATTTGGCACCTTTAGGGAGGAGAATATGGATTTTTCTGCATTATTTGACGCGCTCAGCGATCGCGCCGCCACGGTATTCGAAGAGGGAGAGATTTTGCTCTTTCCCGAAAGCCGCGCGTCCTCGATTTTAGTTGTGGCAGAGGGCACGGTAGAAATCTCGCGCTACGACCGCGACGGAAGGCGCCTGTTACAGAGCATTCTCGCCGCGCCCCAATGCCTGGGGCTGATCGAAAGCCTGGCAAAGACCGAGATCCTATCGGGCGTGCGGGCGCTTACCGCCGGGCGATACTACGCCGTCGACGCGCGCGATGCCGTGTTTCGGGACCCGGCGGTGCTCGCGCTCTTGCTGCGCTACCTCGCCGCGCTCCACGTGCAGGAGATGGAGCGGCGGGCGTCGGAGAAGAACCTTTCGCCGGAGGATCTCCTCCTATACACCTTTTACCGCGCCGCCGAGCCGCCCTTTCCCTTCACCTTTCCCTTTACCCGCGCGGATCTCGCGGATCTGACGGGCCTTTCGCTTAGGAGCCTGTACCGCCACCTCGGCGCGCTGGAACGGGAGGGCTTTATTTCCCGAAGCGGAGGACGGATTCAAATAGACGCGCCGTCCTATCGCCGAATCGCCCGGAGGCTCGGGGAAGTTCTGTAAGGCGCTCTAAGAGGTGCATATACAAGCGGCTGCCGAATTCGAACAGCAGGCGGCACAAAATGAGCACCGCCGGCACGTAGATCAGATCGCTCATATCGCCCACCACCGGCTTGTAGCGCAGATAGAAGTAGTTGCCGTCGATCAGCGGATTTAAGAAGTACACGAAGACAAAATAGCCCAAAAAGACTTTATAGGCAAAGGCGATGTCCTCCTTTTTCAGCGTCTCGCCGCCTGCGATATAGGCATAGAGCGGAAAGAGGAGATTCACCGCGTGGCTCAAGAAAAAGCTCCAGCCGATGGGGTGCACCACGCCGTAGACCCGAGACGGGTAGACGAAACTCAAAAAGGCGAAGAGCCCGTAGACCGCCGCGAGCACATAACAGGTGCGGTTTTCGGTGGCGATCCATGCGAGGATCATCAGGCTCGCCAAGCGGCAGATATGCAGCGGCAGCGCCTCGCCCAGGGTGAAGTCGAAAAAGACCGCATAGGACGTATAGAGCACCGTCTGCTGAAACACGATCACCGCAGCGAGCACCAAATCCGCCCGGCGCCGGTTTTGGCGAATCGCGTCGCGATAATAGACCATCAAAAACAACACGAGAAAGAAGCCGCCCAAATAGAGCATATGATCCGCCCCCAAAAGCGGAACGTATTCCCCGAATTTTACCATTCTATACACCTCCTGTGGTATATTCTTATCCTAACAGCCGCATTTCAAATGGCCGTAGAAACGGTGTAAAATTCTGGTTATGGTCGAAATATCCATTGGTGCGACAAAAAAGCCTCCCGCGGGAGGCTTTTTTTATTGCGATTCTTGCTGCAAATCCGAGGGCAAATCCTTTCGCCAGGCGCCCCGATAGTAGTACCAAAGGGTGAGGAGAAAGGTAAAGATCCAGCTGATGGGATAGCTGTAATAGATGACCTCGATATTTTGAAAGATCGGCATGGCGAGTAGGATCCAGCCGATCCGCACGATAAACATGCCGATCAGGGTGATGATCATAATGGGAATCGCCGCGCCGCTTCCCCGCACGGCGCCCGAAAAGACTTCGGTGGCGCCGAAGAGGATATAGGCGGGGGCGAGGATGCGGATCATCTCGGCCCCGTAGTCGATGACCTTGGGATCGCCGTTAAAGATCGCCATCAAGGGCTCGCGGAACAGGAACAAGAGGATCGAGATCCCCGCCACAAAGGCGAGGCAGAGCGCCATGGCGGTCTGTATGCCGCGCTTCAACCGCTCAGATTTGCGCGCGCCGATGTTTTGCCCCACAAAGGTCGTCATCGCCAGGGCAAAGGCTTCGAGCGAGGTAAACAAAAACCCGTCGATCCGTCCGCTGGCGGCGACGCCGGCGATGGCATCGGCGCCGAAGACGTTGATTTCCGATTGGATGATGACATTGGAAAGGGAGATCAGCCCCGCCGATATGCTCGCCGGCAGCCCTATGGAAAAGGTGCGCATCAGTGCGTCTTTGTGAAAGCGGATGCGCTTGATGCGCAAACGGTAGATGTCGGTGGTTTCCAAGAGACTGATGGTAACCAACACCCCCGAGATCGACTGGGCGAGTGCCGTCGCGATCCCCGCCCCCACGGCGCCCATGTGAAATACGCCGACGAAGAGGAGGTCCAAGGCGATGTTCGCCCCCGCCGATACGGCGAGGAAGTTAAAGGGGCGCACGCTGTCGCCGACGCTCCTTAAGATCGCCGAACCCATATTGTAGACCATGACGGGCATGAGCCCCATAAATAGGATCCGCATATAGGCTACGGCCGGGGCCATAATGTTTTGGGGGGTGGAGATCCACCGCAAAAACTGCGGCGTCAGCCACACCGTAAGCACCGTCAGCACCAGGCCGCCGAATACGGCGATGGCGTAGTTGGTCTCGACGATGCGGGAAAGGGCGTGGTGGTCTTTGGCGCCGTAGTACTGGGCGACCAGCACCGACGCCCCGGTGGAAAGCCCGATAAACAGCGCGATGACGAGGACCGCGATGGGCCCCGCCGCCCCGATGGCCGCCATGTCGATCTCGCCGGCAAATCGGCCGACGATCAACAGGTCCACCGTGTTATACAGCTGCTGCAGCAGTGCGGACAGCAAGAGCGGCATTGTAAAGGATAACAGTCTCTTCCAAATTATACCTTTTGTCAGATCTACATTTTCCCGATTCATGCGCCCTCACTTTCCCCGCGGTTTACTCCGCTTCTTTTCTGTACGCCACGACCTTGTCGTAGAGTGTATCCTTTTTTACGTCTTCCACTTTTTTCTCGTCCAATGCCCGAATAATGGCAAAGGCCATCTCCTGGGCAAAGGCCGGCCCGGGCCCGGTGATGATGTCGCCTTCTACGACGATTTCCGCGGCCGCTTTCGGCTTTTTCGAGAGGTCTTTTTCCATGCCGGGGTAGATGACAAAGCCCTCGTCTTCGACCATACCGTAGCGATCCAAAAGCGCCGGTGCCGCACAGAGCGCGGCGATTAGCGCGTCGTGGTCCTTGGCTTTTTTAACGAACTTTTCGACGTCCTCGTCTTCTTTAAGGGCCTCGACCCCCGGGCCGCCGGGCAGATAGACGGCGTCGAATTTCTTCGGCTTCGCCTCCCACAACAGCTTATCGCATTGGATGCGCAGGCCGTGGGCCCCTTCGATCTTCATGGACTCGCCTACCGCGAGCAGTTGCACCTCGATGCCGGCGCGGACCAAATAGTCCGATACGACGACGACTTCCGCTTCTTCGAATTCTTCTCCGACGATAACCGCTACTTTCGACATACTATCCTCCTATGCCTTTCTATTCAGAAACTATGCAGAAACATTCGAAGTCCTCCACGGGACATTAGTCGGTATTTACCCCAAATTTTTATTTTTATCGACGGTTTTTCGGATTGCCTCGGCCAGGGTATAGCGCATCCCCCGGGACTCCAAAAACAAAAGCCCCTCGAGGGTGGTGCCGCCGGGCGAAGTGACCGCGTCTTTGATGGCGCCGGGGTGCAGGCCGCTTTTGTCCATCAGGGTACAGCTGCCGGCCACGGCGGTGCGGGCGATCTCGTAGGCGGCGTTCCGCTTCATGCCGCAGGCCACCGCGCCGTCGGAAAAGGCCTCAATCATGGCGGCGACAAAGGCGGGCATGGAACCCGCGAGGGCCGATACGATGTCCAGATCGTCTTCGGTGGTATGAATCACCTTCCCCGCCGGTGCGAGGAGCGCTTCAAATTCCGCCGCTTCTTCTGCGTCCATCGCATAGCCCGGCGTATAGGCGACGACCCCCGCCCCCACGGCGATGGGCGTATTGGGGAGAATGCGGATGATCTTTCGCCCGGGCGCCATTTCCGAAAGGCGCGCCAGGGAAACCCCCGCCGCCATCGAGACGAGGACGGCATCTTCTGTGGCGGGAAGAATCTCCGCCACCACTGCGGGGATCATCGGGGGCTTTACGCCGAGAAAGACGATCTCGCCCCGCGCCGCCGCTTCGGCATTGTCCCGACTCTGATAGCTCTCTATGTCCTTTTGGTGGGGACAACCCACATACAGATTGTGTCCCGCCCCGTGAAACAGATCGTAAAACGCCCGGCCCATATTGCCGAGCCCGATGATAGAAATATCCATCGCATCCCTCTCTTTTCCTCTGCTTGAAGCCGATTTCTCCTTACAGTATACTATGAAGCGGGAGGAAAAACATGGAACGAAAAGTTTCCCTCGTGAAATTATTTCTCACTTTTTTGAAGATCAATACCTTTACATTCGGCGGCGGCTATACCATCGTCCCCATTATACGGGACGAGTTCGTCGAAAAGCAAAAGCTGATCCCCGACGACGAGATGCTCGATCTGGTCGCCCTCGCCCAGTCGGGCCCCGGCGCCATGGCGATTTCCACCTCGCTCCTTACGGGGTATCGGCTGCGCGGTGCGGCGGGCGCTTTTGTCTGTCTGTTGGCGAGCGTAACGCCCTGTCTGGTGATTATCCTCACGATCAATATGGCTTACGCCCGCTTTCGCTCGAATTTTTATGTAAACGCCGCCCTGGTGGGGATCAGCGGCGTAATTTCCGCCGTGCTCTTGTTGACCACCTGGAATTTGGGAAAGAAGGCGCTCGAGACCGATCGCCTCTTTTCCTGCGGGATGATCGCCCTGGCCTTGGGGTTGGGGCTTTTCACCGATGTAAATACGGCGCTCGTCATTTTGATGATGGGCTTTGCCGGCATTTTCTTGACGAAATACGAATCGTCTCGGGAAAGGAATCGCGATGAATGACTTTTTAGAGAGAAAAAAGGTGCACCCGAATCTGCGCACCTACGGCATCGACGCCCTGGGCGCCATGGCCTACGGGCTGTTTGCCACCCTGTTGATCGGCACCATATTGAACACCATCGGCACACGCCTCGGCATTCCCTTTTTGACGGACTTTCTATGGCCCGTGGCGCAGCAGGCCACCGGCCCCGCCATCGCCATCTCCATCGCCTACGCGCTGGATGCGCCGCCTTTGGTGCTGTTCGCATCGGCGGTGGTGGGCGCGGGCAGCTACGAGATCGGCGGTCCCGTGGCGGTCTATCTCGCCGCCATCGTCTGCGCGGAATGCGGCAAGCTGATCAGCAAAGAGACCAAGGTCGACATCTTGCTCACCCCGGCGGTGACGGTACTTACGGGCCTATTGGTGGCGAAGGCGGTGGGCCCTTCGATTCAATGGTTTATGGAGACGGTGGGCGAACTCATTATGGCCGCCACCGCCCAGCAGCCGCTCTTGATGGGGATTTTGGTCTCGACCATTGTCGGCATCGCGCTCACCCTTCCCATCTCCAGCGCCGCGATCTGCATTATGCTCTCGTTGGCGGGCCTCGCCGGCGGCGCGGCGACGGTGGGTTGCTCCGCCCAAATGATCGGCTTTGCGGTGATCTCGTTTCGGGACAACGGCTTTGACGGCTTCTTCGCCCAGGGCCTGGGTACCAGTATGCTACAGATGCCGAATATCGTAAAAAATCCCCGCATTTGGATTCCTCCGACCCTCGCGGGCGCGTTGACCTCTCCCCTTTCCACGGTGGTCTTTCGGCTGGAAAACACGCCGCTAGGCAGCGGCATGGGCACCAGCGGCCTGGTGGGGCAGATCGCCACATTCCAGGCGATGCAAGGCCGCATGGAAACCCTGCCTCTTTTGGCGGCGGTGGTGTTGGTGCATATTCTTCTGCCCGCTGTGCTGAGCTATCTCTTCTACCGCCTCCTCTACAAAAAGGGGTGGATCCAAGACGGGGATATGAAACTCGAGATCTAGGAGGTGCCCGTGCTCTTACTGAAACTCTATGTCCAATTCCTAAAGATCGGCGCCTTTTCCTTCGGCGGCGGTTACGCCACCCTCCCGCTGATTCAGCAGTATATCGTGGAGCAGGAGGGTTGGATCACCATGACCCAATTTACCGACCTCATCACCATCAGCCAAATGACGCCGGGGCCCATCGCCATCAACTCCGCCACCTTTGTGGGCGCCCAGGTGGCGGGGCCGGCGGGTTCGGTGGTGGCAACCCTGGGAGCGGTAACACCACAAACGCTGCTGATGACGGTGCTGGGCTATTTTCTCTTTACGAAGAAGCGGCACTTTAAGCTCATGGATATGCTGCTGCGGGGCATTAAGCCGGGCATTGTGGGATTGATCATTATCGCGGCGCTCCAGATGTCGAAAAACGCCTTTTTCCCCGAAGGCGGCGGCTTGGAGCCGGTGGCCCTCGTCACCTTTGTGATCGGCGGCATCCTCTACTACAAAAAGGCCGATCTGATCCGGCTGATCGGCCTGGGGGCGGCCATCGGCATTGCGCTGAAACTGCTGATGTCCTTTGTCCCATAATCCTATCGCATCCGCCTGCGGGCGGATTTTTTTGTGTAGAAATGCAACAAAAAAACCGGCGCTTCGGCCGGTCGAAAGAGTATTTAGGAATCGGATAGGATCGCCAGGCTTTCGGCGTCCATCTTGAGATCGTCCGCTTCCTCGAATTCCATCTCGTAGACGGTCTTTTCGCCTTCCCGATGCAATTCAAAGCCCTCGAAAGACGCCTCGGGCCGCTCCTCTTGGGCGCGCTCGACGGCTTCTTTCCACTCGGCGAGGGGCCCCACGTCGAGGACGGGCGCTTCGGCCGCATCCCCCTCGCGTCCCTTTTCCTTGGAGACGATCTTGGTTCCGGTGGCGGGCATTTCGATCGATACCTCTTTTTCGCCCATCACGCCCTCTACGACAAAACGACCGGTATCGGCTTCGTACTCGATCTCGGTGATCTGCCCCTGGGGAAATTCGCTGAGGAAGGTCTCGGCTACATCCATCAAAGACTTTTCCGCATCGGAGGGGTTAAAGCCTTCCGATTGCCTTCCCGTCTCTTTTTCGGCGCCGGTCGGCGCGTTTGGGGAATCTGCCCCTTCCGTGGCGGCCCGGGGACCGCAGGCGACGAGCAGGGCGCTCAGCGCCAATAGGGGTAGCAATTTCTTCATAGGGTCCTCCTCACTCTCGTTCGGTATGCGTGTATAGGATCGAATTTACTGCAGGCCCAGGGCGGAGAATGTGTTCCAGTCGGAGAGATCCCCCGCATTCCATCCCCGCTTATACCACTCGGTGCGCTGTTCGGCGGTGCCGTGGGTAAAGGAGTCGGGCACCACATAGCCCTGCGCCCGTTTCTGCAGGGTATCGTCGCCGACGGCAATGGTGGCGGAGATCGCCTCTTCGATGTCGCCCGGGTCCAAATAGCCCGCCTCTTGTTGGTGCCGCGCCACCACCCCGGCGAGATAGTCCGCCTGGAGTTCCAGCGCCACGCTCCAGCGATTGGCGTCTTCTTTCGAGACACGCTGCTGAATGTTCTGCACCTGACTCATCACGCCCAATTCCCGCTGCACGTGGTGGCCCACCTCGTGGGCGATGACATAGGCAAAGGCGTAGTCGCCCCGGGCGCCGAGCTTACGGGTCAGGTCGTCGTAAAAGGACAGATCCAGATACACCGATTGGTCGGCGGGACAGTAAAAGGGACCGGTCTGCGCCGAGGCGTAGCCGCAACCGCTCTGTACCGCGCCGGTAAATATATTCATCTGCGGCGGATGGTACTCCTGCCCGTGCTCCTGAAACTGCTCGGTCCAAATGTCTTCGGTGTCGGCGAGGACCACCGAGGCGAATTCATAGAGCGTATCCTCGGTGCTCGCCTGTTGGCGCGTCTGCGCCGGCGGGCTTGTCGTCTCTGTGCCGGGATTCACGTCGAATCCCCCGCCGCCCAACAGGCGCAGGAGCAAGAGGATCAGAATCCCCCCGATGCCCAGACCGCCCACGGGGAAGCGACCGCCGCCTCCGCCGCCGCGCATATCGTTAATATTGGAACTTCCCCTACGTCCTTGAAATTTCATCGGGGCCCCCCTTTCTTCGGCAAATCGCGTGCGCACAGTGCGCCGCGCGCAATTCTCGCTATAGCATAGTCTGTACCCGTTTTCCCCTATTTCTATGCCGAAAGGGTCGATTCCTTTCCCTTACCCTTCGCCCAAAGCGCGTCGGAGCGCTCGAATCTCTTTGGCGTGGTCTGCGCCTTCGCCCGGCGTCTCGAGGACGATGGGCAGATGCGAAAATGCCTCATAGCCGACAAAGCGCGCCAAGACCTCCGTCCCTATATGCCCCGCGCCGATGGGGGCGTGGCGGTCCTTTTTCGAAGCCAAGGGCGTAAGCGAATCGTTTAAGTGGATGCCGCGCACCCGCGAAAGTCCCACCGTCTCTTCGATCGCCGCCGCCACCGCTTCGGGTCGGGCGAGGTCGTAGCCCGCGCTGTATAGGTGGCAGCTGTCCAAGACCACGTGCAGATGCGGATCGCCCACGGCCGAGAGTATGGCGGCGATCTCCTCCAGTCGGCCGCCCACCTCGCTTCCCTTTCCGCTCATGGTCTCCAGACAAATCGTCCCCGCGCCGAAGTCCTCGCGCAGGCGATCCAGGGCGCGCACGATGCGGAGGATCCCCGTCTCTATGCCGTCGCCGGTATGGGCGCCGGGGTGAAAGACGTAGATCGTATCGGCGGGGTAGGCCTGAAGCCGTGCCAGGTCATCGGCCAAAAGCGCCTCGCTGCGGGCGCGCACCCCCTCGTCTTTCGACGCGAGATTCATGGTATAGGCGCCGTGCAGAAAGAGCGGGCCGAATCCCTTTCGCACCGCCTCAAAGCGGCGAATGTCGTCGAGATCCAACGCCTTTGCCCGCGAACCTCGGGGGTTTCTCGTAAAACACTGCATGGCGCTCGCCCCGAAGGACGTCGCCTCCTCCATGGCGCGGACAAGTCCCCGAGACGCCGAAATATGATAGCCGATGGCGCGCATATTGCCTCCTATAAAAACCACATAATGATGATAATGATACATACAATAATTCCGATCATAATTTCGCCTCACTTTATATAGAGTGTAGCGAATTTCGGGACGAAAAAAGTGCCCTGCGGCACTTCTCTCTTCGAATTTGGATGTTTCTTAAATTTCCCCTTATTACAAGAGGGGGATGTAGTTGACGACGGGCACTTCGTAGGGGTGGATGCGGTCGATAATGCGCTGCACCTCTTCCAGATCCTCTTCGCGAATGCGAAACTCCACCTTGGCTTCTTCTTTGGTCTGTACCTTGCCCACTTCGCCGTCGTAGGGGTCGGCCCCTTCCAAGGGGCGCCAGTGTCCTTGCACGCGGCTTACGGAAAAGGTGTAGTCGTAACAATCTTCTTTCAAGATGCCCGCTTCGTTCAAGTCGTTGGCGAGTTCCACCACAAAAGCCTCGGGCATCAGGATTTCTACCTTGATATACTTCATAGCTGCTCCGCCTCCTCGATTCGATCGGGATCGGCCACCAACAGGCGGAAGGCGCCGCGTTCGGTCATTTCGCGAATGAGGTCGATCCATACCACATAGTAGATCATGCCGGTAACGATCACGACGATCAGGTTCATAATCGCCTTTGCAGGCTGTGCGACAAAGACTTCGGGGGCGAGAATGCTGGAGAGGCCGACGATTCCGCCGATGACGCCGCTCAGAATCGCCGCGATCAACACGCGTCCGAAGATCAGGCCCTTATAGCCCTTGGAGGTCTCCCAGGTCTTTTTGATCGAACCCCATACTTCCATTTCGCCGTGCACCTGGATCAAGCCCGCCACGACGCCGAAGGGGATCATGGCGATAGTAAATACGATGCCGGGGACGAGGAAGAGGACCAGGCCGATAAGGGACAGAATGTTTTTAAGAATCAGTGCGAGAACGGTCTTGGGGGCCTCCCCGTTGAAGAAATAGAAGATGTCCGCAAATTCCACCTGCGTATCGTAGACCTTATTGCGGTAGATGGCGAGAAAGATCCCCAAACTCACCATGTCGAGGACGAGATTGACGACAAACTGCGTCAAAAGCGCGGGGATCATGCCGGTGATCATAGAGGGATCGAACTGAAATCCCCCGGCGAAGTCCGCCGGATCGATAGCGGCCGTCAAGCCCAGACCCCCCAGATCCAAAACGGCAGTGATGATTCCCGATAAAACCACGTAGGCGAGAATCACTTTCCACATTTCTTTGAATATATCTTGCGTTGATTTTTGCATAATAACCCCTTTTTTGCGATTGCGTTCCGTCGGATTCTGTTCGTACTTTTTGCACATATACCCGATTTTTTTATATTTTACGCGATTTCTACAAAAACGTTCCTATTTTTTTGCTGCCCGCCGCTTTAGGGTCGGCAGCACCTGGGCAAAAAATTGCCCCACGAGGATGAGCACGCAGCCCAGAATCTTTTTCGGATAGAATACCTCGCCGGCAAAGACATAGGCGGCAAAGGTACCAAAGAGCGATTCGGAGCTGATGATCAGCGCGCTTTTATCGGGCGGGGCGTAGCGCTGGGCGTAGTTCTGCAAGAGGTAGGCGATGGCGGTATTTAAGACGACGATATAGGTCAGTCCCCCTACGGCGCGAAGGGTTACGGGTCCCGTAAATACGGGCCTTTTCATAAAAAACCACAGCGCCAAAGAGATCGCGCCCGCCACGATGAGTTGGATGACGGTAAACTGTACCGCATTATCGATATGCGGCATATAGCGGTCGATCCGCAGAATCTGCACCGCAAAGAGCAGCGACATAATAAAGGTGAGTACGTCGCCCCGGTTCAGGTGAAAATTCGGTCCCACGGTCAAAAAACCCACGCCCGCCACGGTAAAGAGCGCGGCCAAGGCGATATGTCGCCCCGGTACCACGCGGCGGAATACAAAGCGCAATAGGGGTACGGTGACCACATAACTTACGATGATAAAGGTCTGATTGGCCGGCGTGGTGTACTGGAGTCCCACCATCTGAAAGGCGGTGGCAATGCCCAGCAGGAGACCGAGCTCTATGCCCCCGATCCACGTGATCCGATCCGGCCGCTTGCGGGCCGCGGGAACGGCGAGGAGTAGGAGCAATGCGCCCAAAAAAAAGCGAATGACCATGACCGGGTAGGGAGAGAAGCTCTCTATGGAAAACTTCGCGGCGACGAAGCTTCCGCCCCAGATCATGGCCAGCGCCCACAACATCAGTTCTGCCTGCGTCGTTGGATCGATGGTTTTACGCTTCATCGAACCAACTCTTGAGCCGCAATATTTGATGCGGATCCGCCATCCCGTAGACCAAGGGGGTGAGGGTGGCATAATTGCGTTCCAAATAATAGCGGTCGGTGCCGGCGGCGTGGTCGGTCTTGGCGCGACCCCGCAGGGATAATCGACGTACGCCCTCCACTTCTTCTTCGAAATAGTAGTCATAGGCGTTGTCGCCGATCTCCGCGACCTGGATCCCCTTAATTTCTTCGTAGGGCAAATAGGGCACATTGATATTTAAGACCATAGGTTCGGGATAGTGCATAAAGGCGTCCTCCACCTTATCGAAGATCTCCTTGGCGATCTTTGCGGCCGCGTCGTACCTAGCGTCCCCTTCTACCCAGCGGGCGCTGACGGCGACCGAGGGAATCCCCAAAAGTGAGCCTTCCAGCGCCGCACTGACGGTGCCGGAATAGATGATGTCCATGCCGGCGTTGTAGCCCAGATTGCAGCCCGAAAAAATCACATCAGGCCGTTCGGGCACGATCTTGTCGACCCCCGCCCGCACGCAGTCCGCCGGCGTGCCGGATACGCTATACGCTTTGGATTGTACGCCTTCGAGTTCGACTTCTTTTACCACCAGCGCGCGGTTGATGGTGATGGCGTGGCTCTGGCCGGAGTGTTCGGTTTCCGGGGCGACAACGATCACGTCGTGGTCCTTCTCGAGCACCTTGGCGAGCGCCCGGATCCCCGGAGCAAAATAGCCGTCGTCGTTGGTGAGTAATATCTTCATGACTTCTCCTTTACAATTCGATACAGCGGCAGGGCACCTTGGGGGTCGCCACCTGAAGCATAAAATCGACGCCTTCGTAGACCGAGTTTTCGGCGAGGGCCTCCCGGGCGGAACGCGCCGCCAACAGCGGCAGATTGTTCTCGCCGGACAGATGGGCGAGAACCACGTGCTCGCCCTTTTTTTCTAAGAGCCCCGACAAGAGCTCGGCGCAGTGGTCGTTGGACAAGTGCCCCCGGGTAGAGGCGATCCGCTCTTTTAACACGCGAGGGTAGGGCCCGTTTCGAAGCATTTCGGTATCGTGATTGCTCTCCAAATAATACAGATCGCTGCCGCGCATCTTCTCGAGCATATCGGTATTTACCCAGCCGGTGTCGGTAAGATGCGAGATCTTCTTGTTCCCCGCCGAGACCACAAAGCCGCAGCCTTCCGCCGCGTCGTGGAACAGAGGCATGGGATAGACCGAAAGGTCCCCGTAAAAGAAGGGCTTTCGGCTCTCGAACACCGCGCGTTTCTTTTCGTCGATGTGTTTTACGGTCTTTTCCATGGCGAGCCAGGTATTTTCGTTGGCAAAGACCTCGAGATGGTATCTGCGCGCCAAAATCCCCACGCCCTTGACATGGTCGTTGTGTTCGTGGGTGACGAAGATCGCATCTAAAGTGGCGGGATCGACCCCGATGGCACGCAGATTGTTTTCGATGGCTTTGCCGCTTAGGCCGCCGTCTATGAGTATTTTCTTTTCTTTGGTTTCTATATATTGGCAGTTTCCGCTACTGCCGCTGGCCAATGAACAAAACTTCATATTTTCCTCCGATGTCTATTATAACAGAAGAAAAACAGTATACTTACCCCCGCGGCGGATTATACGATGTTTTTAGCGGCGGGCGCAAGGAGCAGCAAAATTAAGGTCGCGACCCCCAAGAGCACGATGCTGCCCCCGGGCTTTAGGCCGAATGCATAGGATAGGATCAGCCCCGCTTCGGTAAAGAGGACGCCGAAGATCGTCGAGGCGATATGGGTCTTTTTGTAGCTGAGCTTAAGCTGCAGCGCACAGGATACGGGGAGCACCAAAAGCGACGAAATGATCAGCACCCCGACAGTGCGTGCCGAGATCGCCACGGTAAGGCCCGTCAATACGACGAAGAGGCCGCTTAAAAAATCCGTGGGAATGCCCGCCAGGCGCGCCCCCACCGGATCGAAGGACAGGTACAGGAGCTTTTCATAGCCGAAGTACAAAAAAGCGAGTACCGCCAGGGCGACGGCGAGGATCATATAAAACTCGAAATCGCCGATGGCGACGATGGTGCCGAAGAGAAAGGACTCGAAATTCGCCCCGCCCCGCACAAATCCCGATAGAAGCGAAGCGAGCCCCACCCCGGCGCTCATCAAAATCGCCGTGGCGATCTCGCCGTAAGAGGGAAATCGGCGCCGAATCCACTCCATCGAAAAGGCGGCGAAGACGCAGGTGAGGATCGCCCCCGCCACGGGGTTAAAACCCAAGAGCAGCCCCAGCATGACCCCGGCGAGGGAAACGTGGCTGAGGGCATCTCCGATCATAGAGAGCCGCCGGTTGACGATCACCACGCCCATAGAGGGAATCACCAAGGAGAGGGCGAGCCCGATCAAAAGCGCGCGACGCATATATTCGTATTGTAAGATGTCCGCCATCAGTTCCCCCTCTTTTCTATGCGCCCGTCCTCGAGGACGTAGATGTCGTCGACGGCGCCCTCGATCAGATGCAGTTCGTGGGTGATCATAAGAATGGTGATTTCGTGGTCCCGGTGCAGGTGTAAGAGGAGCTCGAAAAGGGACGCCCGCGCTTCGTGGTCGATCCCCGTAGTGGGCTCGTCGAGCAACAACACCTTCGGGAGCGAAATCAGCGCCTTGGCGATCAACACCCGCTGGCGCTGGCCGCCGGATAGCGCCCCGTATAGGCGTTCGCCGAAACCCTCGAGTCCCACCAAACTCAGCGCGTCGTCTCTACGGCGGCGCCGCTCCGCGCGGGAAAGCTTCTCGCCGTAGTTGCCCAAATCGATCAGCTCCGCCACCGTAATAGGAAAGTCGTAGGCGGTCACCGTAAGCTGGGGCACATAGCTGACCTCCGAAAAATCCGCCTCCTCGCGCACCGGCTCGCCCAAAAAGCGGATCTCGCCGGCATCCGGCGTCTCGATCCCCAACAAGAGGCGCACAAAAGTAGACTTGCCGGCGCCGTTTGCGCCGATCAATACGAGAAAATCTCCCTGATTGACAGAGAGATTTGCCCCGCGAAGCACCACATTTTTCCCGTAGGAAAAATGCAGGTCTTCGATTTCGTAAATGTGTTTCATCGCAATCCGTTCTCCAATGCATCGAGATTCTTCTGCATTCGGTCGATATAGCTGCTGTCGGATTTGTATTCCATCGGATCCAACTCCACGACTTTCACGTCGTCCCCCGCCTCTTTGGCGACGGCCTTGGCGATATTGTCGTTCTTTTCGGGCTCGGTAAACACCGTCTTGATGCCCTTTTCGCGCATATGATCTACGATTTCTTTCATCGCCTTGGGATCCGGCTCCCCTTCGGAGTTGATGCCCTCGATGGGAATCTGCTTCAAATCATAGGCGGCGGCGAGATAGCCGTAGGCCTCGTGGCTGACCACCATTTCCCGTTGGGGAATGTCTTTCAGGCCCTTCTGCAGCGCTTCGTCCATGCGTTGTAATTTTTCTTCTAAGCGTTTGTAGTTGCCCTCATAGGTCTCGGCGCCGTCGGGATCCTTTTGTTTGAGCGTCCGGGTGATGTTTTTCGCCATCACCAGCGCGTTTTCGGGCGCCATCCAAACGTGGGGATCCTTGCCGCCGTGATCGTGTTCGTGTTCCGCCGCGTCGTGGCCGTGCGCGTCGGCGTCGTGTTCGCGGGCGTCTTCCCCGTCGTGGTCGTGGTGATGGCCGCCGGCGAGGAGTTCAATTCCCTCCGAAGCCTCGGCCACCGCTACGGTATCGGGAAGCTGGTCGATTAAGGTGTCGGTCCAGGATTCCAATCCCGCTCCATTGTAGAGGAAGACGTCGGCTTCGTTTAATGTATTTATATCCTTCGGCGTCGGTTCAAAACCATGGGTTCCCTCGCCCTCGGGAATCAGGCAGTGCACCTCGGCGCGCTCGCCCGCAATTTCTCGCGCCAAATCCTCCAGAATAAAGGTCGAAGTGACGACCCGGAGCCCTTCCGCCTTTTTGTCCGCGCTGTTTTCTACCGTCGCAGTCTCTTTCGGCGCTTCGGCATCGGCATTTTTGCCCGCACCCGCCGCACAGCCCGCGAGCAGCAAACAGGACATGCCAATCGCGATCCATTGTTTCATTCTCATATAGCCTCCTTTAATAGAAATCATTACTACTTAATGAGCAGTATATCAGAAACCCCCGCGTTTCGATAGTTTTTTGAGAAAATCCACTTATTTCACATAAGATAACTTTCTTTTTCCGATTAAATCGATTAATATAAATATATGCGAAACAGATTTGAGGTGTAAAGTGAAAGAAATTCTACGACAACGCGGATTGAAGGCGACGCGCGGCCGCCTGCAGGTTCTGAAGCTGATGCAGCGATCCAATCGCCCCATGAGCGCATCGGAGGTATACGCCGCGATCTCGGATACCGCCTGCTCTTCTCTGTCTACGGTCTACCGCATCTTAAACCAGCTCACGGAAGTGGGGCTGTTGGAGGCGAGTATGCACAAGGACGAGGTTACTTATTACGAATACAAGACCGAAGTACACAACCACTATATCGTATGCTCCGAATGCGGCAAATTTACGCCCATTCGCGACTGTCCCCTGGACGCCTTGGACACGCATATCGTCGCCTCCACCGGCTACGATATCACCGGCCACCTGTTCCAGTTGCAGGGCATCTGCCCCGACTGCCAGAAGGCGAATCCATAATGTCCGTCTTTCGGGAACCATGACGATCCGGCTGTATCGCCGGGTCGTTTTTGTTGGAAACTTTACACAAATTTTATAAGGGGCGGCGAAAAAATCTCAGCTTCCGGGGTAGGTGGTATATACGCGAACTACCCACCCCTAAGGAGGTTTTTATGACGCAAATGCTCGAAGTGTTCGTCGAATTCGACGGCAATGCCAAAGACGCTTTCGCTTTTTACCGCGAAGTATTCGATACCGACGCTCCGCAATTGATGCGGGTAAAAGACGCCCCCGCCGAAGGCACAGCCGGCATGGACCCCGAGGCGGTGATGTACGGCTCTGTGGCGATCGGAAAGACCCATCTCATGGGATCGGACAACTTTACCGGAGACTACGCCGCGCCCCGGGGCATGTATTTGAGTTGGGGATCGACCGATGCCGATGAGGTGGATGCCGTATGGCAGGCCTTTATCGAAGCCGGCAGTACGGTGGAAATGGACCTGGGCGAGACCTTTTGGTCGAAGAAATACGGAATCTTGCGGGATCCCTACGGCATCGGCTGGATGCTCTCGCTCTATTCGCCCGAAGATGCGCAATAAAAAAGGATCTCTGTAAAAACAGAGATCTTTTTCTATGCCCGCTGTTTGCGAAAATACAGGGCCAATGCGATGCCCGCAGCGGTAATCGCCATATTGAAGAGGACGACATAGACCGGCCCCTCGGCCCCCGCCGCGCGGCTGATTCGCGCCGCCGCGTCCAATACAACATAGTTGGCGACAGAGGAGGCGATCATCACCGTCGAGGTGATTTTTCCCTTGTGCCGGGGGTAGAGCTCGTTGGCCGTCGCCACCACCAACTGGAGCACGCCGCCGGCGCCGCCATAGCCGATCAAAAATGCCGCGACCAACACAGAAAGCGGCGTGCGCACGAAGTAGACCAGCGCCAATGCGGCCAAACAAAGGGCGGGATAGAGGACCAATACGTCTTCCTCTCGCATTTTTTTAAGTACGAATCCCGCCGTGGCGAGGATGGCGAGTATGGTCCCCAGGGCATAGACCGACTGGATCTTCGATGGATCCGCCACGCCGTAGAGCGCACCCAGTTCCTGATTGCAGTTCAGCCAGAGAATAAAAGTGGCCGTGGCGGTAAAGCCCATGGCGACCAGCGCCGGCGCGCCTTTTTTGATGCCCATGGCGCCCGTCTCGTCCTTTCCCTTTCCGCCTTCTTTCGGGGGGAAGGGCAAAAAGAGGAGCAATACGCCGTCGATGGCGATAAGGGCCGCCATTCCATAAAACAGCGCGCGGAAAGAAAGCTGTGTACGTGCGGCAAAGCCGATCATAAAGGGCAGGGCGAACTGCCCGATCGACATGGCGAATTTCGTAAACATATTGGCCCGTGGTCCCCGGCTCCCGAAGATCTCGAGGATCGAGGGGGTGACACAGGTGTCGAGAAAAGAATTGGCGATGCCGCCGGCCAGGGCCCAAATATAGGCGACACGCGCCGAAGGCGAAAGCGCCGCGCCCAAAAAGAACAGGGCATAGAGCACGACGCCGATCAGGCCCGATGTCTTTCTGCCGAAGCGGTCCGATACCGGCCCCGCCACAGGGAGCGCGATCAAGCGCCCGAGTCCCAAGGCGGCGATCACGCCCAGTACCGCGGCCACATCGCCGCTGCCCCAGGCCCCGGCGAGTTCCGTCTTGTACTGAGAAAGAATCGAAACGCCGATGCCGTGGACGAAGTAGGTAAAGTACAGGGCGAGGGCGGTGCATATGTACGGATTGCGACGGTGGGTTTCCATAGATCCTCCTTACGATATGTATCCACACAAAAAGGGCGACCGCGTGGTCGCCCCTTTTGCGACTTCAAAAGTCGAATCGATGGAGTGCCTTTCCGATATTTGGTAAGCAACAGTAAGTAAGAAACAACAAAAGGCTAGGAGTAAGCAGGCATCATTCCCATCGATTGCATACATTATGCCATGAAAACCCTGTCCCGTCAACCGATTCGCCGATCTTTCTTACTGCATTTTGCTACATTCTCGCCACGCTCCGAAGCGTGTCGTAAATCGCTTCGGTCATGGCGCGAAACTCGTCGGGCGTCTGCTTTTTCCGCACCGTCACGCCCGGGCGTTCCAGGGAGAGGGCGGGAAAGAGAAATCCGTCTTCGATCTCGACGGAAAAGAAGACCCGAGGGTGTTCGATCGCCGCCTCAAATCCGAAGCTGTCCCCTTCCAAAATGGCGCTACACGCCTCCGCGATCGCCTCCAGCTCGCCGAATCGGAAAAAGCTCTCTTCTTCGGTGCCGCCCGCCGCGCCGTCGTCCCAGGTAATGCGGCAAATCAAATAGTCCGTCTGATAGGGCATCCCCGCGCCCCAGCCCGGCGGATATTCGTATTCCAAGACCTCTACGCCGATTTCTTTATTCCCCTGTTTCAGATCCAGCATCGTCTCTCTCCCCCGTCACCAAATGAAAACCCTGTTCCTCTGCGATCACGGCAAGCTCGGCGCGCTTTCGGGTCGCCTTCTCGAGGCGCGTAACCACCTGATCGGTAAAGGAATCTACGCGGCGGTTGGCATCGCGCAAATCGTAATAGGTCTTCATTTCCTCGTCGTAATCGGCGAGTACGTCCATATAGTTGTCGTATTCCCGGTAGCGATCGGTAAAGAACTTAAATTCCAAGGGCATACGCGGCTTCAGCTGCGGCTCTTGGTTCGGCACCCCGAAACCCAGACCCACCACCGGGAAGGTGAGGCGGGGCAGATCCAAAATCTCGATAATCTTTCGCGCATCGTTTAGGATGGAACCCAAAAACACCGCGCCGAGTCCCGCGCGCTCTACGGCATTGGTGACATTCTGCGCCGCCAATGCCGCGTCGGTAAAGCCCTGAAAGAACCGGTCCGCGTCGGCTTCGGCCTCGAGTTCGTAGCCCTGTTCCCGGGCGATGCGGCTGTTTCTATACACGTCGACGACAAAGATCCACAGCTCCGGCGCCCGGGCGATGTATTCCTGTGCGCCCACTTCGGCGATGGCTTCTTTGGTCTTTTCGTCGGTGATCCGGATCACGGAATAGGCCTGCATGCCCGTCGCCGTGGCGGTGCGGTTCATAATGTCTTTGAGCACTTCCAAAAGCGCGGGATCTACCGGCTCGTCCTTAAACTCCCGTATGGTACGGTGCTCCAGTTGCTCTCGTAACAGTTCCTCATAGCGCATGGACTTATCCCTTCCCTCTCTTATATTTTAGGTATTTGATCCACATTTCTCCGATTTCCGCGCTCGCCTCCAGATTTTTAAGCTGCAGGCGCAGCAAAGTCTCGAAGGAATCCGCCATTAAGCGGTCCAACTCGTCGTCCCCCGAACGCCTGAGGGGCCGGGGGTCTTTTTTGTCGTAGAGCTCGATAATCATTTCTCCGGGACCCGAAGTCTCCCGGTGTTCTACCTCGACGGCGATGGGCTTTCGGGGAAAGAGCGGCACCAGCTCGTAAGACGGCCGGGTGGCGGGCAGGCGCAGCGCAAGCCCCGCCCCCGGATCGACATCCGCCGCCCCGAAGATCGCGTCGGTATCGGGAAACCGGCTCGTATCTTCTTCTATACCCATATCATGCAAAATCAAGCCGCCGGGATACACCGCCTGCACCCGATACGCCCGCGCCGTGCGATCGATCAGCCACAGCACGTCCCCGGGCGCCATCCGCTCGCTATAATCCGATTCGGTCTCCAGCCTGCCGTTCTCGTCGGGCAGGCGCGAACTTTTCAGATACCATTCCCGTCTCTCGTCTTCCATCGTACACTCCTCCGGCCGTTCTTTATGTAGCAAGAAAAAGGGTGCCGCCAAGGCGACACCCCCTGTAGTTTGCCTTTATTTTGCGTTTTCGTTCACCCATTCACGAGACTTTTCTACGGCGTCTTCCGTCGGCTTTTCTACGCCGGTCTCGGGGTCTTTGCCTTCGAGGTTACCGTACACGTCGGAAGCCGGTGCGTCCGGGTTTTGGTTTTCTTGTTCTCTTCTGGATTTTGCTTCTTTTGCTTTTTGTTCAGACATTGTTGCCTCCTATTGCCTATTTGTGATACACATGACCGCTTCGAATCCTACTCGCTCGGTAAATTTGCTCGAGGAGCACGGCGCGCATCAGGGTATGGGGCATCGTCATTTTCGAAAAGGAGAGGAGCAGATCGCCCCGCTCTTTTACCGCACGACTCAGCCCCATACTGGAGCCGATGACAAAAACCATATCTCCCCAGCATATATCCATCATATCATAGAATGTTTCGGAAAATGCCACGGAATCGTATTGCCTGCCCTCTATGGCGAGGACGATCACCGTATCCTGTGGCCGGATCTTCTCGAGAATACGCGCGCCTTCTCGTTCCAAAACGCGCGTCCGCTCGAGATCCGAGAGTTTTTCCGGCGCCCGCTCGTCTTTTAGGGCAACGACCTCCAGATCCATATAGGCGCCGAGGCGTTTTTCGTACTCGCCGCACAGCGTCCGCAAAGACGGTTCCTTCAGCTTGCCCAAAGCTACGATGCGAACCTTCACGATCAGATAAGCTTCTTCACTTCTTCCAGTGCTTTGTCATAATCCGGATGGTTGGTGACTTCTTGCACATATTCTACATACTTTACCTTGTCGTCAGCGCCGACGATCACGATGCCGCGGGTCAATAGGCGCAGGCCGTCGATCAAAAATCCGTATTTCTTACCGAAGTCCAGATCTCTGTGGTCGCTCACCAGCTTTGCCCGGTCGATCCCCTCTGCAGCGCCGAAGCGTTCCTGTGCAAAGGGAAGGTCATTGGAAATGGTGATCACGTGCACATTGTCGCCGAGTTTGGTCGCCATTTCGTTAAAGTTTTCCGTCTGCAGCGCACATACGCCGGTGTCGATAGAAGGAACGACGGAATAGATACGAACCGTGCCGTTCAATTCCTTCGAATCGAAGGGAGTCAAGTCGTTATTCAAAGCCACGAAATCAGGGGCCGTATCGCCGACCTTGATCTCTTCACCGGCGATGGTAATCGGATCTCCGCCAAATGTAATGTTTTCTCTAGACATTGTCTTACCTCCTCAGTCTAATTGGTATGCTTATGTATGAACTATATCCGAAAAGGGAAGAATTAAACACGCGGGGCACAAATCTCACAAAAATTTCGAAGGCCGATTCGCGCAAACGCCCCTTCGCGGTCGCCGAAACGCGGCGCTTGTACTATAATATGTAAGAGAAATACAAGGAGGCAATATGGAATATAAGCACAGAGCCGTCGTTATGGGCACAAACTACTATATCGGCCTGGCCATCGTCCGCAATCTCGGACGCCACGGCATCCCCGTAACGACCATGGACTACGAACCCTCTCCCTACGGGATCAGCCGGTACGCCGACGAAGCCCTGTTGGTGCCCCACTACGAAAAGGAAGAAGAAAAGCTGATCGAGACCATGGTAGAATACGCCGAGAGTCTCGACGTAAAGCCCGTTCTCTTCCTCTCCAGCGACCCCTATGTGGAGTTTTTGGACCGCAACTTCGAGGTCTTAAAAAAACATTATCTCTTCGCCACCGAAGAAGCGGGGCTCCTCTCCCGCCTGATGGACAAAGATATCCTCGTCGAATACACCGATCGCTACGGCATCCCCACTCCGGAAAAAATACTCTGTAACGAAGACAATCTCGTAGAACGGGTGGCAAAAGAGATCGGCTACCCCTGTATCTTAAAGCCCAAAAACTCCGCCGAATTCGTACGGATGTTTCGGGAAAAGGCGTTCTTCCTCGAAGACGAGGCCATGCTCAAAGACAAGATCGGCCGCATCGACGACCTCTCTTCCTGCTTTATACAGCGCATCATCCCGGGCCCGGAGAGCAATTGTTACAGCGCCGACGTCTATTACGGCCCCAACACCGAATTGATGGGCTATCTCACCACCGAAAAAATTCGCCAATGGCCCAACAACTTCGGGGCCAGTACCTACGCCAAGCAAAAGTGGATCCCCGAACTGATCCCCCTCGTCGATCCCCTCTTTCAGGGCGTCGACTTTCGCGGGTTTGCCGAAGTGGAGCTCAAGCGCGACGAATTCAGCCAAAAAGTCTATCTGATCGAAATCAATGTGCGCTTTATTAACTTTACCGAAATGCTCTGCCACCTCGGATTCGAGACCCCCTATATGCACTATATGGACGTGACCGGCGGCGAAATTCCTAAAAAATTTATCCGCCACGACACCAACTGCCATTGGAAATACAAACACGAGGACATCTCTGCCGTACGCGGGTACTTGAAGAGCGGCCAAATGAGCCCCGCAAAAATCATCTCCGATTACCGATTCCGCAAAGTCAACTCCACCTGGGCGTGGGACGATATGGGACCGGGTTTTCACTACTTCGGCCACCTGGTGGGAAAGGCGCTGAAAAAAATTCCGGCGCGACTCGCTCGAAAAAAATAAGAAAAAACGATGCACGTGCACTGACCTCCAAAAGTTGGACCTAGAAAACCAACTTTTGGGGTCTTTTTATAGCAAAATACAGTTATGAATTGAAGCGTAAAATTGTGTATGAATATTTAAGCGGAAAAGCAAGCTATCCGCAACTTGAAAACAAGCACGGTATAGACAGTGGATCAACTTTTTCCTATAGATTTATGAATATATTATTTTCCCGTGAATTATTCTCAATTATTCTATAAATTATATCAATTTCTCTTTAATTTAAGTCTTGCTTACCGTATTATATTGTTAAAGATGAACAACGAGATGTCGTGGCTGAAATAGAGAAAGGTCAAACCGTTGTTGTTAAGGGCGAAGTTACGGATGTCGGAGAGGTCCTCGGATACTCCATGAAGATTGACAGTATCGCTGCACAATAATACCTTAAAGATATTGTACGGAAAACAAAGACAATAACCACGGATCTAAGCAGGATTTCAAGCGAGATTTCACTCCATATAGCAAAAACATAAAACTATGAGCATGAAAAAACCGGCTCCATTGCAATACTGTCGCAATGAAGCCGGTTTTACTTTGGCGGAGCGGGTGGGATTCGAACCCACGTGCCCGTGAAGGCAAACTGATTTCGAGTCAGCCCCGTTATGACCACTTCGATACCGCTCCGTATGGCGCAAAGCCGGAACACTTCTATTATACAAGAAAATCACTTGTTTTTAAAGTGCGATTTACAATGCGCCCGTATTTTTAGTATTGAACGTGGATAGCCGGGTTGATATTTTTGCCGTTTTCGATGATTTCAAAGTGCAGGTGGGGTCCGGTAGAGCGTCCGGTGCTACCCATCTTTCCGACGGATTGTCCCTGTCCTACCATATCGCCCACCTTGACGTCGACGCGGCTCAAGTGCGCGTAGCGGGTCTTGTATCCGTTTTGGTGGTCGATTTCGACGAGGTTGCCATAGGTACCGGCACGTCCGGCGCGGGTAATGACGCCGCCGTCGGAGGCGATGATGTCGGTCCCGACGCAGTTGGCGACATCGATGCCGTAGTGGAAGCGTCCCCAACGCGGTCCGTAAGGAGAGGTGAGGCGACCCACGGCGGGGTGAATAAAGCTGTTGGTCTGTGCGCCCTTTTTGGTGCCCACGAGGACGACTTCCGCAACGGGTTCGGCGCTCATGCGGCTGCCTTCGGTGACGGAAGAGACGATGCGGCCGTCGACTTTGGTGGTCAGCACGCGGCTTTCCATTTTGCCATTTACGCCGGCCTGTTCGACGGTTTTTTGGTTTTCAAAGCGTTCCGGGTCTTCCTTGGTCACGGTGGCGAAGGGAATGTCGGTCACGGTGGTGGCGATCTCTTCGATTTCCGCCTTGATCATGGGCGCCGGTTGCAGGACGACGAGTTTGGTGCCCTTGGTAACGGGGTCTTCCCAGTTTTCGTTCAAGGCCTTGATCTCGTCTAGGGTCATTTTAAAGCGCTTTGCGATGGATTCCAAGGATTCGGTCTCTTCGGCGACATACAATGCCTCTTCGCGGCCGCCTTGGGTCAGAAGCACAAAGGCTTCGTCGACGGTCTTTACATCGCCTTCTTCGGCGCCGCTATCTTTGACCGAGAGGGCAGGTTCCAGTCGGAAGTTTACGATCTCGGATCCTTCGGTTTGGAAGCTCTTTTGTAATTTTTGAATTAAGGCTTCGTAATCTTTTTGACTCTGCATGCGGAAGGTCGGATTGTCGCCGACGTATACGGTGACTTCCGATGCCTTTTTTGCTTCGGTCGCGTTTTCCGTCGCGGGACGTGCGGCGATATCCTGTGCCGATGCGGCGAGGGCGGTGCTATGTAACCCGCCGAATGCCAGGGCTACGGCCAATCCCGCCGTGACATATGCTCGTTTCATTTCGTATCTCATCTTCATCCAACTTTCTAATATCATTCTGTAAAAATTAATTCCTGAAAAAATAAAATGCGCTTCGTTACTTTTTTGTAACTCTTTCGACGCGCGAGATCTATTATAACAGAGATTTCGCCGCTGTCTATGGCGAAATCGGGTCAGAATGATTACAGTTGAATGACATACGTATGCAAAATGTTCGTAAAGTTCCGCCCGTCCTCTTTATCTTCTCTTTACATATACAAAAAAACGAGAGGATCGCGTTTCGTGTGGTAGATATATTTGCGCACAAAAAAAAAGAAGGCCGAAGCCTTCTTTTTTCTGCGAATGGAGTGTATGGCGCGCGTTAAATGGCGCAGGGACTGTAACCGCAGTCGGCGCACTCCGCGCAGCCGCCGCTGTGGTGCATGCTGCCGCCGCACATGGGGCAGACGTCGGGGTTTTCGCTCATCTGTTTGGCGACTTCCCGATTGAGCTCGTCCTGCAGCTCTTGTATGCGGTCTTTGCCGTCTTTCTTTTCCTCGGTGATCAGAATGCCGCTGCGGGCACAGCCGTCCCGATAGATGGTAACGCCCTTAAGGCCCATTTCCCAGGCGTAGACGTAGAGGTCTTCTACCTCTTCGACGGTAAATTCCTTGGGCACGTTGACGGTAGAGGAGATGGACGCGTCGATAAATTGTTGCCAGGTGGACTGCACATTGATCCGGTCTTTGTAGTTCAGATTGGACGTGGTAATGACGTAATCCGGCAGCTCGTCCTCCTGAGAGAGGCCCTTGGCTTCCATCAGATCGCGCACGATTTCGGTATAGACCGTATAGAAGGTGTCCTCTGCGTGGAGGGATTCGGATTTTCGCACATACGAGATTTGGAAGATGGGCTCGACGCCGTTGCTGCACCCGATCAAAGTCGAGATGGAGCCGGTGGGCGCGATGGTCAAGAGCTGCGAATTTCTGAGCCCGTACTCTTCGATCAGCGCCAGTACGTCGTCGTCGGCATTGGCGCGGATAAATTCCGCCTGCAGCACCTTTTCGCCCCGGTAGCGGGGGAAGGGGCCGTCCTCTTTGGCCAAAAGGGCGGACTGCCGCAGCGCCTCGTTGACCAATACCCGACCGATTTGGTTGATCAGGCTTAACGATTCCGGCGAGCCGTAGCGGATGCCCATTTTAATAAACATATCCGCCAAGCCCATAATGCCCAGGCCGATCTGGCGAAGCTCTCTCGACAGGCGCTTTTGGTCTTCCAACGGGTGAAGCTGCATGTTTTCGTCGAGGACTTCGTTCAGGTAGACGACGCCTTCGCGCACCAATTTGCCGAAGGCTTCGAATTCAAAGCGCGCAAATTTGCTGAAGGGGTATTTGACGAATTGCCCCAGATTGATACTCGAAAGATTGCAGGAGCCGAAGGCCGGCAGCGGCTCTTCCGCGCAGGGATTGACCCCGGCATAGGAAAAGCTCTCGTCTTCGCTCATAATGTGCCACGCATTGATGCGGTCCTTGAACAGGACGCCGGGTTCGGCCATGTCCCAGTTGTTAAAGGCGATGTTGCGCATAATTTCGCGCGCACTGACCTCTTTTTCGATCACCTCTCCGGTGGCTTCCACCTCGAAGTGGAGCGAAAAGGGACGATCCGCCTTGTAGGCTTCGAAGAAGTCGTCGCCGAAGTTGACGGAAATATTAGCGCTGGTGACCTTGTCCAGGTCTCGCTTGACATTGATAAATTCCACGATGTCCGGGTGCGAGGCGTCCATATTGAGCATCAGCGCCCCGCGGCGGCCCCGCATTCCGATCAGGCCGGTGGTGAGGGAGTAAAGGTCCATAAAGCTCACCGCACCGGTAGTAGAGGAGGCGGCGTTATTGACCCGCGCGCCTTTGGGGCGCAATTTGTTTAAGGTCAGGCCCACGCCGCCCCCATAGCTGTAGGTACGCGCCATCCACTTGGCGGTATCGTAGATGGATTCGATATTGTCCTCCACCTGGGGCATTACGTAGCAGTTGGACAAGGTGATCTTTTTGCCGTAGGCATCGAGGCCGCGTCCCGCCAAAATGCGGCCTGCGGGCATAAATTCCTTGTTGGCGATCGCCTTTTTGATGGCGGAGTTGCCCCCGCTTACCCGATCGAGGAATTCTTCAAAGGTTTCGGAATCGTAGCGGTACTTCTTTTCGTAAATGTCTCGCTGCAGATCCGTCATGGCCCATCCGTGTTCTCTGAGCCGCGTCCGCTCTTCGCGGTACAGGATGTATTTCTTCGCCGTCTCCGGATCCTTCTGCATCAGCGAAAACTCGACGGCGTCTTGGATGGATTCGATGTCGATGATTTCTTCCCCTTGAAATCTGTCGCTGACATCCTGTGCCACCGCCCGGGAGATCGCACTGTCGATTCCCTTTTCCGTTTCCGCCATGGCTTTTTCTACGGCCACGACGATTTTTTCCGCATCGTAGCCGACGATTCGGCCGTTTCTCTTGCGAACTTCCATGTTTTCCCCCTAGTCACAATCGTACTTATCCACAATTTTATCAACATATTGTGGTTAACTTTCTGTTTACACACTAGATATAGTGTTCAGTGCTTATACTACCGTATCGACGACGAAATTTCAAGGCGCACAAAAAAATAAGGCGAAGGAATTCGCCTTATTGCGGATCATATCGATCCAGATTATAGGTTTCGATGAGAAAAAGCAGCCGCTCGCCGTAGCGGGGGTTGGTGCTATAGCCCGCAGGATACAGCGCCTCGGCATAGGCCTCTTTGGTTTCGGCTTCGCGCACGAGGCGGTATCGATCGGCGTCTGCGATCAGTTTTCCGTAATCGAAGAAGCTCTCGCGGGCGGAGTCATAGGTACGAAATCCGTCCGATACGCGCCGGCTCTTTCCCCCTTCGATCTCTTCGGTGGGGAGCACGATCGCCGCATCGCCCTTGCCCTTAATCCCGAAGTAGTTATTGTAGTTTCGGCTCAATTCGCTTTCCCCGAAGTTCGACTCCAACGCCGATTGGGCGAGGACGACCGAGGGGATGAGGCCGTAGCGCTCGGATACCTCGACAGCAAGCGGCGCAAAGGTCTCGATATATTCTTCCCGAGACAGCGCACCCGCCGGCTCGGGATTGTAGCGCGGCCGCATCCAATACAAGAGGACGAGGGCAAAGAGGATGCCCGCCGCCAAATACCGCTTTCTTGTTTTCAAGGGCCATCACTCCACATCGACGACCGTGCCGGGATCGTCTTTGATATAAAAGATGTTTTGTCCGATAGCGGTGAGGATAATGGTGACGATGGGCATCAGATAGTTAAAGACCGCAAAGGGCAAATACGCTAGGGGGCTCACCAAGAGCACGCTCTTCATATAGGCGCCGCAAGTGTTCCAGGGCACCAAGGCACTGGTGACGGTACCGGAGGCCTCGAGGGAGGACGAGAGGAGTTTGGGGTGCAGGCCCCTGCGCTTGTACTCCGGCGCGAACATGCGGCCGGGCACCACCAGCGAAATGTATTGTTCGGGCATGGTGGCGTTGGAAAACAGGCAGGTCAACAGCGTCGCCACCACCAAACCGGTGACGGATCGAATGCCCCGCACAAAGGAATTGACGATGACCTCCATCTGCCCGGTGCTTTCGGCAATGCCGCCGAACATCATGGCGATCAAGGTCAAAGAGACCGAATACATCATATTCGAGAGCCCGCCGGTGGTGAGCAAATCGTCCAGGGCTTCGATCCCGGTATTGGACACATAGCCGCTCATGCCGCTGCCCAATATGTCGCCGAAGTCTACCGTGGGTTGTAAAATCGGCCCGATCACCGAAGCCACGATGATCCCCAATACGATTCCCGGCAGGGCGGGCATCTTAAAGGCGATGGAGACGATAACCACCACCGGCGGCAGGAGCAAGATCGGGCTGATGTGAAAGGCCTCTTCCAGTCCGGATTGCAGCGCCGTAATGCCCGATGTGTCCGCCCCGCCCGTGCTGTACTTGGTCGTCAGCACGGCGAATACGATGAGCGTAAGGATGTAAGTGATGATGGTGGGTTTCATCATGGCCTTGACGTGGGTAAAGACATCGGTGCCGGCCATGGCGGGGGCGAGATTGGTGGTATCCGACAGCGGGCTCATTTTGTCGCCGAAATAGGCGCCGGAAAGGATCGCGCCGGCGGTCACCGGAGCGGGAATATGCATACCCTGCGCGATTCCCATCAGCGCAATTCCCATCGTCCCCACCGTACCCCAGCTGCTCCCCGTGGCGAGGGAGGTGATCGAGCAGATCAGGACCGTCGTCACGAGAAAGATCGAGGGCTTTAAAATATTCAGGCCGTAGTAGATCATCGACGGCACCACGCCGGTGGCGATCCACACGCCGACCAAAATCCCGATGGTGATCAAGATCATTACCGAGGGCAGCGCCTGAGAAATCCCCCGCACCATGGCCCGCTCGATATCCGACCAGCGATAGCCGATCAACAGCGCCATAACGGCAGAAAAAATGACGCCGATAAACATGGGGATATGGGGGTCGATCTCGAAGACCAAGATGCTGATACACATAATGATCACAAGACCGCCGAAGACGGTGAGCGCCTCCCAGAGCTTCGCCTTTCGCGGTGTGCGGTTCGTTTCCATAAAAACCTCCTCGGGTTCTATTACTGCTTTATTCTGCTACAAACGCGGATATGTTAAGTTAACATTATAATATAAAAATCGCGAAAATCCTATCGAAAAGCAGTGATGCGCCCGCGCTTCCCGTTAAGAAAGGTCTAAGATCTGTCCGCCTTTTGCTCCAAGACCGAGAGCAGATACTTTCCGTATTCGGTCTTACAGAGGTCCTGGGCGATCCAGCGCAATTGCGTGCCGTCGATCCATCCGTTTTCGTAGGCACAGAGTTCGATCGAGCCGATTAGACCCGCTTCTCGCTGCGTATTTTCGATTCGATTGGCCGCCTCCAATAGAGAGCGGGAATTTCCGGCGTCCATCCACAGGGTCTTGGGGTCGAGTTTTCTGACGTTCAGGGTATTGCGCTCCAAATAGATCTGGTTGACGCTGGTGATCTCCAGCTCTCCCCGCTTGGAAGGCTCGACGGTCTTCGCGATTTTTACCACCTCTTTGTCGTAGTGATAGAGGCCGGGGACGATATAATTGCTCTTTGGATGCTCGGGCTTTTCTTCGATCGAAGAGATCTTTCCGTCTTCGTCGAATCCCAAGACCCCGAAGGCGCGGGGGTCTTCGACCGGATACCCGAAGACGAAGGCGCCCTCCTCCTCCTTGACCACCGAGCGCAGCTGTTCGACCACATTACCGCCGTGGAAGATATTGTCGCCCAGAATCAATGTCACCGGATCGTCCTTGATAAACGATTTTCCGACGATGAGCGCATCCGCAATGCCGCGCTGCACCTTTTGTTCCTTATAGAGGATCTTCATGCCCAGTCGCGATCCGTCGCCGAACAATTGCCGAAAGTGATCCTTCATCTTGGCGGGCGTAATGATAAGGACCTCCCGAATCCCCGCCGCCATCAAAGTGGACAGGGGGTAGTAAATCATGGGCTTGTCGTATACGGGCAAGAGCGGCTTCGGAACGGGCAGGGTCATGGGATACATACGCGTCCCCTTCCCCGCCGCCAGAATAATTCCCTTCATCTCAAATTGTCTCCTTTTTCTATAATTGTGGCGGAAACAAATGCCCGCCGTATGTTTTCTATCATACCATAAGTTCTACCGCCGCTTTCTCGCAATAAAAAACCCGCCGAAGCGGGCTTTTGTTCTCTATTCTTAGAATGCGGACTTGTTGACGTGATCTTCTCTCGTCTTGCCGATGCCCGCCTTGCCGAGGCCATAGCCGATGGCAAAACAGATCAGCGACGGGACAAACCAGGTAAAACCGAATTGTCCCAAGGGCAATCCCTTGATTTGATCGACGAGTCCCTGCATACCGATGTTCGCGCCGATGGTTTCGATAATGGCGAGGACGAGTACGCCTGCGACCATCACGATAAAGGCCATGTCGTATTTGATGTGTTTTTCAAACAGCATGTAGAATACCAGGGCGATAATTACCGGATAGACGATGGTGAGTACCGGGCCCGCCAATGCGATAATGGCATCGACGCCGACCAGGGAAAGAAAGAAGCTGATCAAGGTTACGGCGACGACGGTCACTTCGTATTTCAGCTTGCCGTTGGTAATGTCGGCAAAGAAGTTTCCGGCTGCAGAGGTCAAGCCCACCGCCGTGGTCAGGCATGCCAGCGATACCGCCAGTGCCAGAGCAAATTGACCGAATCCGCCAAAGAGCATTCTGACCAGACCCACGAGGATTTCCACGCGAGAGGTATCGGCGTTATAAAGGGCACTGCCTTGTGCGCCGAGATAGGTCAGGCCGCCGTAGACGATGGCGAGGGCCACGAAGCAGACGATGCCGACCTTAAAGATGACGCTGCGCTTTTCGCTGTCGCTCACTTCTCCATAGCCTTTTCGGACCAAGTCCGCCACCACGATCGCCGTAAATAGCGGTGCCGCCAGGGCATCCAGGGTTTGATAGCCTTCATAGAATCCGCGGACGAAGAAGCCGCCGTCGGTTTCTACGGGAACGATTTCTCCAACAGGAGCGATAATGGCCTTTGCAATAATCAAAACCAAGAAAACCAACAGTGCGGGAGTTATGTACTTACCGATAATATCCACTACGCCGGATTCTTTGATCGTCAGGGCAAATACGACGATAAAGAAGACGAGGGAGGTCACCCAAATCGGCATATTTTCGAAGAAGGGTTGGATACCGACTTCGTGTGTGGTGGCTGCCGTTCTGGGAATGGCAAAAGCGGGACCGATACAGATAATAGCGACTAAAGATAAGAGTTTACCGAATCCGGGGCTAACACGTTTTCCCAGATCGACCGCGGTGCCGCCGGCAAAAGCCGTGACGAAAACGGTTACAATGGGAATAACGGGGTCTGCCAAGAGGAAGCCGAGCATGGTACCGAACCAGCCAGTTCCGGCGGTGACGCCCAGATATGGCGGAAATATCAGGTTTCCGGCGCCGAAGAAAATCGCAAACAGCGCGAGACCACTTACGAGAATATCTTGCGTTTTTTTGTTCATACAATCATCTCCTTTGAAAAATTTAAAGGTTGCCCCGCCTTTTGTCTTACATTATACATAATCCTTCCAGGTTTTTCGAGTAAATTTTTCAAATCACGAAAAGAATCTATATTCTATTTAGTATACAGAAAGAATTGCTACGCTTTACCGTAAAAAAGAATAATTTTATGTATAGGAAAACGATTGAAAATAATATTCCGCCCGGGAATCCCTTTCTGAGAAAAGAATCGCCGCGTATTTCGCAAATTTTTCGATGGCGGGTACAAAAAAAGCACCCGAAGGTGCTTTTGACGTCGTCGCCTAAAAGGCGGAACGAATATCGTGTTGGTCTCTGGTCTTGCCGATGCCGGCATATTTCCCCAGCAGGGTGCCGATCAGCGTACCCACAAGGCCCGGCAAGAGCCATGCAAAGCCGAATTCGGCGAGGGGCATAGAGTTGACGAAGTTCGCCAAACCTTCCAGCGCGCCGGAGGCATTGTAGATGGTGGTAATGCCCGCCGCGAGGATGGTGCCTACGGCCATACCGATAATAGAGGCGTCGTAGTGCAGCTTTTTGTCGAAGATCATGATAAAGGACATGGCGATGATCGCGGGATAGACGATGTCGAGTACCGGACCCGCCAGACTAATGATGCCTTCTACCCCCACGAGGGAGAATGTGAAGCTCACGATGACACTGGCAATAACGACGTATTCGTATTTCCACTTATTGTTCGAAACGGAGTTGAAGAAATTTCCCGCCGCCGAGGTGAGTCCGACGGAGGTGGTAAGACAGGCCAAGCTGACCGCAACCCCCAGAGCGAGTTTGCCCCAGCTGCCGAATAAGAGTTCGACCGAACCGACGAGCAGTTGTACCCGGGTGGCGTCTTTGGGGAAGAGGCTGCCCGCTTGGGCGCCGACAAAGGTCAAGCCGCCGTAGACGAGGAAGAGGAGAATCATAGAGATCGCGGAGACCTGTACGATGATGCTCTTCTTTTCCTTCGGAGAGGCGCTTCCGTAGCCCTTTCGGAGCAAGTCGCCGGTTACGATGGCGGTACAGAGCAAGGACACCATGGCGTCCATGGTCTGATAGCCTTCCTTTACCCCTTCGGTAAAGTAGCCGGTGCCTTCTGCCGGAAGGATCGGCCCGATGGGGGTGATGATGGCCTTTACGATAATCAGGCCTAAAAATACTAAGAGTGCAGGGGTAATATACTTACCGATAATATCGATAACGCCGGTTTCCTTAATCGACAGGGCCAAGGTGATGCCGAAAAATATCAGCGAGGTGACCCAAATCGGGGTGCCGGGGAAAAATTGCAGTACGCCGACTTCGTGCGTGGTGGCAGCGGTTCTCGGAATCGCGAAAGCGGGTCCGACGCTGATCATGGCAGCCGCCGCGAGTACGACCGCAAAGGGATAGTTGACTCTGCGTCCCAAGTCGACCGCCTTGCCGCCGGCGAAGATGGTAACGACCAAAGTGATGACGGGAATTACGGGATCCGCCAAGAGGAAGCCGAGCATGACGGAGAACCATTGGTCTCCGGCGTGGAATCCCAAATAGGGAGGGAAAATCAGATTTCCGGCTCCGAAAAAGATGGCGAACAGGGCGAGGCCCACGACGAGGACGTCTTTTGTCTTGTTGTTATTCATAAGTTCACTCCTCAATTCTATTCGTTTCTTCGTTTATTATACAGAATATTGAACGTGAACTCTAGAAAATGAAGAAATTCTGAGGTTTCGATTAAAAATGATTTGGTTTTCCCGATATATTTCTTGTTTCCCGTAAATTAACCGAAATAATTGAATCAACCGTTTTCCAACCTCTTTGTTAATATTGTATATTGAATTCTATTGTGTGTTTTTGCCCTCTTTAGCACCCGCTTTTCGAGAGACCACGAGCACCAAGGCGTCGTGTTCCATGACCATTTCTCCGTCCTCGTCCTGCACATAGACGTCCATATGCACCACGCCGTACTCGCCGCCCCGTTTTTCTTCGATGTCTCTCACTTCGAGGGTCGTATAGAGGTCCATATCGGGATAGACGGGCTTGTGCCAGCGAAGATAGTTCATGCCGATGCCGGCGACGACGCCCTCTTCATCGAGCTTGGTGTGCACCCACTGCCCCCAGCAGAGGTTTAAGGTGTGAAAGCCCGAGGCGATAATCCCGCCGAAGCGACTCTTTTTTGCCGCCTCGGGATCGATGTGGATCGGCCGCGGGTCGTGTACTTTCGCATATGCGATAATCTCTTCTTCGCTTAAGCGAACGGGCGCCAGCTGAAAGCGCATTTCTTTTTGATAGTCTTCTAAAAACATACTACACCGCCTTTTATCTCGAGGACACGATGGTGCCGCCGCCGACGACCACATCGTTGTCGTAACATACTACCGCCTGTCCGTCGGCGATGGCGCCGTGGGGCTCGTGAAAACGAATGGTGACCTTGCCGTCTTTTCGGTTGATCAGGGTCGCGGCGGTCTCCTTGCCGTGATAGCGCGTCCGCGCCGTCACCTCCATGGTATCGGCAGGCGCCGCGCTGAGCCAATGGAAGTCTTCGGCGTCGAGTTCGCGCTTCATCAGCGCTTCTTTGGGACCGACGACGATTTGATTCTTTTCCATATCCTTGTCGAGGACGTAGAGGGGATGGCCCGCCGCCACGCCGAGGCCCTTTCGTTGGCCGATGGTGTAGCCCACCGCGCCGTCGTGTTTGCCCAGCACATTTCCCTTTTGATCGACGATGTCTCCCGCCGGGTAGCTCTTCTTTCCGAAGTCCTCCAAAAAGCCCTTATAGTCGCCGTCGGGCACGAAGCAGATGTCCTGGCTATCGTGTTTTTTGGCGTTGACCAAGCCCGCCGATTCCGCGATGGCGCGCACTTCTTTTTTGTCCATTTCCCCCAAGGGAAACAGCGTATGCGCCAGTTGTTCCTGGCTCAGGCTGTAGAGGACGTAGGATTGGTCCTTTTCGGGCGTTTTCCCCTTTTTGAGTCCATATCTTCCGGTCTCTTCGTCCCGAAAGATCACTGCATAGTGGCCGGTGGCGATATAGTCGCAGTCCAGCGCCTTCGCCCGCGCATACAGGTCTTCGAATTTTAAGAACCGATTGCAGTCGATACAGGGATTGGGCGTCCAGCCCTTTTCGTAATAGCGAATGAATTTTTCGATGACCTCTTCTTGAAAGCGCGCCGAAAAATCGTAGACGAAATAGTCCATCCCTAGTTTTGCCGCCACCATGCGGGCGTCGTCGATGTCGTCTAAGGAACAGCAGGTATGGCTGTTTCTCTTTACGGTCTCGTTTTCGTACAATTTCATGGTTACGCCGATACATTCGTGTCCGGCTTTTTGCAAGAGGTAGGCGCAGACGGAACTGTCCACGCCGCCGCTCATGGCGACCAATACCCGGCTCATTCTTTCCTCCCGTCTAAGACCGCATCGATAATTTCAACGATCTCTTCCATTTCTTCCATCGTGTTTCGCGCATCCAGCGACAAGCGCAGGGGCGCCTTGTCCTTTGTCGAAATCCCCATCGCCGCCATCACATGCCCCTCGGTAGAGGCCCCCGCCTGGCAGGCGCTGCCCGCCGAAGCGTACAAACCCCGCTGATCGAGCTGAAAGAGCAGCACGTCGCGGTCGATCCCCTCGACCAAGAGGTGTACGATCCGGGGATCGGCGTCGGGGACGGTGAGCGTAAGTCCCTTTCGATCGGCGAACGCTTTGCGCAAATACGTGGAAAGGGCGCGCACTTTTTCTGTGCTTTCTTCCCGTTCCGCCTCGGCGAGGGCTAGGGCCGTCTTTAGGCCGATAATCCCCGCCACGTTTTCGGTACCGCTGCGGATTCCCCGCTCCTGTCCGCCGCCGAAGGTGCGGGGCGTAAGGGGCATACGCGAAATCAGCGCCCCCACGCCCTTGGGCCCGGAAAATTTATGGGCGGAGATCGAAAACAGATCCGCAAAAGCGTAGCTCTCTATAGGCATATGACCGGCGGCCTGCACCGCATCCACGTGCAGAGGCACGCGACCGCCGATGGATTCATAGATTTCGCGCACGGGCTGCACGGTGCCGAGTTCGTTGTTGACCGCCATAACGCTCACCAAAAACGTGTCTTCGCGCAGGGCGTCCTTCACCTGCTCGGCGGATACTACGCCATGGGCATCGGGCGCGAGATAGCTCACCTCTACGCCTGATTTTTCGAGGGCGCGGGCGCACTCCAGCACCGCTTCGTGCTCGATGGCGGTGGTGATCATATGGCCGGGGGATGCCGTTTTGGCAGAAAAGACGCTGAAGATCGCGATATTGTCCGCTTCCGTTCCGCTTCCGGTAAAGAACACCTCGCCCATAGAGACGCCGAAGAGTTCCGCCACCGCCAGGCGCGCGGTCTCTACGGCGTTTTTTGCCGCCCTCCCCGGCGCGTGGATGCTCGAAGGATTGCCCCAATGCGCGCGCAGATAGGGGAGCATCGCCTCGAGTACCTCTTTTCGAAGGGGTGCCGTCGCCGCATAATCCGCATATATCATAGCTTTATTTCGCCTCTCCTTCAATAAAACAGCTCCCCGAAGGGAGCCGTTGCGATTATCTGTATGGTAACAGAGCTTCTTTGACTTCGTCCGGTATCCGCCGGCTCTCCCGCGCTTTTTGTATCGTCTTTTTGCGAACAGCGCTCGGAAAATCCTCCGCCGCCAATAGGGCGAAGACTCGCTCCTTTCGATAGAGGAGCGCCTCGGCGAAAAACCATCCCAATGCCATCTGCACATAATAGTTTTCGTGGTGAATCTTTGCCATCTCGTCGATCAGATAGTCCGGATCGGTGCCCAAATGGCGCAGGGCGAGGACGATCCCCACCCGGGCCGGAAACGGACGCGCTTCCCGCGCCCAATCCCGAAATACGGGCAGATAGGAGCGGGGATGGCGCGAGATCGCCTTGGGCGAGATACTGTCGGTGACCGCCCAATTGTCCACATACGGAAAAAACGCCTCGATGCGAAAAATCAACTCCTTCGCCGGCAGATCGTTGATCATAAAGCTGTGGAGCAGATTCTCCTCATAGTAGCGATGGGGCAGCTCGTCCAAAAAAGTGCGCGGCAGCCCCTTGGCCATCTCTCGCAAAGTTCCGGTCTTGACCCCTAAGATTGTATCCGACGGAATGTCGGGAAGCAAGTTTTCCATAAACCGCTTGTGGGTTTCTGTGGCGGCATCGAGAAGGCGTTCTTGCAGATCCATTATTTTACGAAGAACTTATAGACGATAAAGGCGACGATGGCGACGAGGACGACCAAAAGAATCGGGTTCATGGAGGACTTTTCGCGTTCCTTTTCCCGCATGATTTCGTCGGTGTCGACGGAATCCATGCGTTCCTTGCGCTCTTTGACCGCCTCTTCTCTCGCCTCTTCGGCGCGCTCTTTGTCCAGCTCGCGGCGAATTTCGTCGGTATCGCTCTCGGTGTCCTTTTCCGGTGCACGATTCCGGTTCACGGTGCGGGCATTGTCTTGGGCGAGCTTTTTATCGCCCAAGGGCTGGGTGTTCGAATCCGCCTTCATGGGACCGTGTTCCCCTTCCCGAAGGCCGGCGTTTTCGTACCCGTCTTCCGCGCCCGTGGGTTTTACCTTTCCGGCATACACTTCGTCCACCGCCGCGTCGCTTTCTGCCTTGCCCTTCGCAGAGAATTTGCCCACGGCGGGTTCCGTGTTCGAATCCGCCTTCATCGGGCCGTGTTCCCCTTCCCGAAGGCCGGCGTTTTCGTACCCGTCCTCCGCTCCCGTGGGTTTTACCTTCCCGGCGTACACTTCGTCCACCGCCGCGTCGCTTTCTGCCTTGTTGGCGGAGAATTTGCCCACGGCGGGTTCCGTGTTCGAGTCCGCCTTCATCGGTCCGTGTTCCCCTTCCCGTAGCGTTTCCTGTCCGTATACGTCTTGTGCCTGTTTCGTTTTTTCTTGGTTGCGATCCATATCGTTCTTTGCCATACTCTCCCTCTTTTCTTGACTGATCCCGTCGGATGCGCCTTGCCCATCCGCTTTTGCCGCCTCGTTTGTGTTTCCCAAAGGGTATACGAGGGGCGTGCCGCAGGATGCACAAAATTTGTCTCCGGCGGGGGATTCATTGCCGCAATATCGACACGGCATGGGAAACCCCCTTTTTTACATCGCAAACGCTTTGTATGCATATACCCCATTTTTTGGATTCCCTACACAAAACCGAAAGAGAGAGAAAAATATCGGCTCAAAAGCGGGATTTTTTGGCGCCTTTTCTTCGAAACCCGTCCGTCGGCATCTGCGCCAATACAATGGCGATAAAAAGCAGTATCGAGCCCAAAGTTTCCCGCGCGCTCATGCGCTCGGAGAGAAAGAGCACGCCGCCCAAAAGGGCAAAGAGGGATTCCAGACTCAGAATCAGGCTCGCGGTGGTGGGTTCGGTATACTTTTGGGCGACGATCTGCAAGGTAAATCCCACGCCGCTCGAAAGAATGCCTAGGTACAGTATGGCGGGAAGCGCCGCCCCAAAGTCGCCGTAGAGGGAGCCGCCGCTTAGGCACAAAAGCAGAAAGGAGCCGATCCCCGCCACAAAAAATTGGATGCAGCTCATCAGCACGCCGTCGATCACAGGCGCCAAAAAGTCGATCAAAAGGATATGCGCGGCAAAGCAAATCGCCGAGAGAAATACGAGAAAATCTCCCGCTTCCATAGAAAAGGCGCCTGCGTTTTTGACGCTGATAAAATACAGCCCCAATGCGGCGAGCGCCACGGCGATCCAGGTCTTTTTGGTGACGGTCTTTTTCAGCACAATGCCCCCGACGGGCACCAGTACGATATATAGGGCGGTGATAAAGCCGCCTTTGCCGGCGGTGGTGGACATCAACCCGTATTGCTGCAGCGCCATGGCGACGGCGAGGAAGAGCCCACAGGCGATGCCGCCGAGGATGGTGCGCTTTTTATCCGCACCGGGCCTACGAAAGGCGGGCACAAAAAAAAGCAGCCCGAGCAAAAAGGCCCCCGCAATAAAATTTCTGTGCACATTCAGCGCAAAGGGGTGAATGTGGTCCATCCCTGAAACCTGGAGGACAAACGCAAAGCCCCAGATCAGTGACGTCAAAAGCAAGAGCCCGTGGGCGCGATTACGCGTCATCCTTTCCCTCCAGTTCCGCCCGCAGGCCGTCTCTTACCCCCGCCATGGTAAATACCGCCTGAAAGCAGCGCTTGCCGTCTTGGGAAAAGACGACCTCGACCACCGAATTGACCTTCCCTTTTTTTTGGTAAAAGGCATAGGCGTCCACCGGTCCCTCGTACATAGTGCGGTGATAAAAACAGGTGCCGTCTTTGGTGACTTTGATCTCTTCGCGATTGGAAAGCACCGCCGCAATGGTATCGGCCATGCCGAAGGGAATCATACCGTGGCAGATGCCGATGGTGTTGAGCGCCTCGGGCCAAACAATCCAGCGGGCCCGCAAGTGGTCGTCTGCGGTCTCCAAAAACTCGATCTTCGATTGGTCCAATAGGCGGTGGTCTACGGAATCTTCGATTCTACGGAATTTCGACGTCATAGTTCCTCCTTATAGTTCCACCATGGTAAAAAATCCCTTGGCGCAGAGCTTTTCATCCTGTAATACCTCTACCTCGATCAACGACGACCGACGGCCCGCCTTGGCATATCGGCAGCGGAAATAGGTATCTTTTTTTTCGACGGGACGATGGTAGTAAAAGTGCAGGTCCTTGGTCACCAGATGATTGCGGGAAAATCCCAACGCCCCCGCCAGGGTATCAGCCACCGAAAGGATGGCGCCGCCATGGGCGATCCCCAGGGCATTAAAGTCCTTTTCCTCCACCGTCCAACGCGCGTATACCCTCTCTTCAGAATACTCCAGGATCTCTATGGGGAATTGGGAAATATAGTTTACAAAAATATCCTTTACGGATTGAAATGTTTCGGTTCTCACGGGACCTCCTATAAAAAACGCAATTGTCGCGTGGCTGTTTGTACGAGATTCGACGCACTCAGCCCCAACAGGCGGAGCTTTTCGCCTTCGTAGAGCGAAAAAAACAGCGTCGATGCGGCGTCGTATAGGGCATCCGCGCCGACGACGGGCCGCTCGAAGGTGCGGGATTTGGTATGGATCTCGAAATCCGCCGTCTTGATCTTTACCGTCACGGTATAGGCGCCGGCAAATCCCTTTTTTTCCATGTTTTCTGCGGTCTCTCGGCTATAGGCCGCGAGCTTTTCGACAAAAAAATCGCGGTCGCGATTGCCGCGAAAGGTCTCCTCGCAGCCGATGCTCTTTCGCTTCCGCTCGGTTTCTACCTTGCGGCGGTCGATTCCGCGGATCCGCTCATAGAGCAGGCGGCCGGACTTGCCGAATTCCCGCTCCAAAAATTCCCGCTCCAGCGCCTTTAGGTCCGCACCGGTATGGATGCCCAGATGATGCAATTTTTCCTCGGTCTTTTCGCCGATGCCGTGGATCTTTCCCACCGGCAGTGCCGCAAGGATCGCGGGGGCGTCTTTTCTTTCAATCACGGTAAAGCCCGCCGGCTTGTCCATATCCGAGGCGAGCTTGGCGAGGAATTTGTTGTACGAGAGGCCGCAGCTCATGCTGAGCCCGGTCTCTTTTCGCACCCGATCTTGCATGGCCCGCGCCGTGGGAACGGGCCTTTCCTCTTTTGTAAGATCCAAATACGCCTCGTCGATAGAGACCTGCTCCAGCGGATAGCCGTAGGAGGCGAGGATCGCAAATACCTCGCGGCTCTTTTCGCTATAACGCCCCTTTCTCGCAGGCACCACCACCAGATCGGGGCAGAGGCTCTTTGCCATAAACATGGGCATGGCGGAGTGGATGCCGTATTTTCTCGCCGCATAGCTCGCCGTGGCGACGATGCCCGAGGGATGATCGCCCCCGACGGCGAGGGGCACATGCGAAAGCGACGGCCGGTCGAGGATTTCGACCGCCGCAAAAAATGCGTCCATATCTACGTGTAAAATCGTCGCCATGGCAACACCCTACTACTATACCAAAATTCTTTCCCGAAGGTATACCCTCTGACTTTTTCGCGCCGATGGTTTACAATACCCTTAGAACCACGACGAGGAGGTACAATGAAACGAAAAATCGCCCTGTTCGACTTCGACAAAACCGTCATCGCCAAGGATTCGATCCTGATCTTGTACGAAAAAACCGCCAAGAAAAAGCCGGGATTTCGCAGAAATCTATACAGACACTGTCTGGGCCACGTCTTCGCCGGACGGCGGGACGACTTAAAAAAGGCGATCAAAGAAGAATTCCTCTCTATGATCGGCCACTATACGCCGGCCGAACTCAAGGCCTTTGTAAAAGACAATGTGATGGCATACGCCTTTGAAGAGGCGATCGAGGAGATCCGCCGCCTCAAAGCCGAAGGCTATTATCTGATGTTGGTCTCCGCTTCGGCCCAGGACTATCTACAATATATCAAAGACTTTCTCCCCTTCGACCATATTATCGGCACCGAAACCGACGCAGAATATCGGATCGTCGGGGAAAACAACAAACACGCGGTAAAGGTAGACAATATCCTCGCCCATCTCACCGAAAAGGGCATCGAGATCGACTACGACAACAGCGTCGCCTATAGCGACTCCCTCTCCGCCGACCGCCCCATGCTGGAGCTCGTAAAACACCGTTATCTGATCAATGCCGCCGTGATTCCCGAAGGATACACGAAACTAAGCTGGTCCAAGCAGAAGGCCTATCGCCGTTGATCGGGCGCCGTTTCGGAGAGCTGCTGAAAAAATGCATGCACCAAATCCAGACTGCCGCACTCCCGCGCATCGATATAGCTCAGCGCGGGGTCGTATGCCGCCAGGGCCTCCTCGCACGCCGCGCAGAGGGGCTCTTTTTTTCCGGCAAAAATAGCGGGATCGATCTCCACTTCTTCCATGCCGCGAATCCCCATCGCCTCCAATACATAGTCGGACTCCGCATCGGCCGTCTCGTAGAGAGAGGCGGCACAATCGGGGTCTTCTTTTTCCAAAAAATCCATCAGCGTGTTAAACATCGGTATCGAAATATTCATTGCCGCTCCCCTTTCCCGACCTATTATATCACCTTTCCGAGAATTCGCCGATCGAGCGTCCTTCGATTAAAGCCCATGGCCGCGGGTAGTTATATAGAGGAATGCAAAATCCACACAAAACACGAGTCTTTACGAAAATTAGAGAGGGGAAGCCATGGATTTTGACAAACTGTATCTCGACGGCGGCTACACCGCGCCGCTGAGTGAAGCCTATATCGAAGTGGAAGACCCGGCGGATCTTTCGATCATTGCCCGGGTGCCCAGGAGCGGACCGGAAGATGTAGACCGCGCCATCGAAAGCGCCGTACGGGGGTATCACATCTGGCAGAACACCGATCCCGCCGAGCGGAGGGAAGCGGTCGCCGCTATGGTCGAGTATCTCGTGGGCGCCTATTCCGAGATCGCCCCGATCCTCGCGCGGGAACTGGGATGCACCGAGCGTTTTGCCCTAAAGGGCCATCTCGAAATCTACACCCCCGCCATGCGCGGCTTTCTCGCCGATCACGAGGCGCTCTCTACCGTAGAACATCGGGACGGATACGACGTATACCTCCGGCCCTTGGGCGTCGTGGCGGCGCTTACGCCCTGGAACTACCCCTTCGGCCAAATCGTCCGGAAGGTCATTCCCGCCTTACTCGCGGGGAATTCCGTCATCCTAAAGCCCTCGAAATCCGCGCCCCTGACCGCCTACTTCTGGGCCGAGGCGGCATCGGCGGCGAATCTTCCCGCCGGGGTCTTTACCCTACTTCCGGGAAAGGGGAGCGAGGTCGGCAATCTCCTCGCCAAAGACCCGCGCGTCGATGCGATCTCCTTTACCGGATCCACCGACGGCGGCAAAGGAGTGGGCGCCCTGGGGCTTACCTCTACCACCAAGCGGATTCTGCTCGAGATGGGCGGCAAGAGCCCGGGCCTCTTTTTGCCGGGAATCGACGAGGAGAAAAAGCGCAAGTACGCAAAGAGCCTGCTCGATACTCTCTATCTGAACGTGGGACAGACTTGCTCGGCCCACAGCCGTATGCTGGTACCCGCCGCAGAAAAAGAGAGCTACGAACGCATTTTGAAAGATCTCACCGACGAATACACATTCGGCAACCCCAAGGATCCCGACACCCGGGTGGGCGTCTTAAACGGCAAAGACCAATTCGAAAAGGTGCGTCGCTATGTAAAGCTGGGCATCGAAGAGGGGGCCAAGGTCCTATTGGGAGAAGTTCCTACATTTAACGGCCGCGACTACGCCGTGGACCCGGTGATCTTTACCGATGTGGACAATCATATGACCATCGCCCGGGACGAAATCTTCGGGCCGGTACTCTGCCTGATCCCCTACGACGACGTGGACGATGCGGTTCAGATCGCAAACGACACCATTTACGGCCTTTCCGCCATGGTGTTCGGTCCCGACGACGAAGAGGCGCTGGCAGCAGCCGCCAAAATCCGCGCGGGACAAGTGATCGTAGGCGATGGCACGCGTTCCCAAAACGCGCCCTTCGGCGGGTTTAAAGAAAGCGGCATCGGCCGCGAAGGGGCCGAGGAAGGCCTGCGAGAGTTTTACGAAATACAAACTGTCTTTTATCCGAAGAAACAATAAGGAGGCCGTATGGCAAAGATCGTATATTACGGGATCGAAGATCCCGATAGAAGAGACACCTTGCTGCGCGTGGCGAAGTCGATGGACATCGAAACCCGCGCGGTAGAAGAAGATGAAATCGGCGAATTGGTCGGCTATCTCGCGGGGCTGGAAGGCTACGAAAAGACCGGAAAGACCGCAGAGCCCATCCAAGAGGAAATGCTGCTGTTCGTCTCTCTTTCCTCGGAAGCGCTGCAGAATATGCTCCTCGCGCTCCGAAAAGAAGGCGAAATCTTTCCCCACAAAGCGGCGCTCACCGAAACCTCCAAGGACTGGACCTTCGCATATCTGCTGCACCACATCCAGCGGGAAAACGCCGTGGTCAACGCCTGGTCGCAGATGCTCCCCTTGGTCAAAGAGGCCCTGAAAAAACAGGAAGATGCGCCGAGCAAGGAGCGAGAAGAGGCGATCGAAGCGTCCAAGGCGCTGCGTTTAAAGGGCGACGACTTGGAAGAAGAAGACGTCCTCGCTGTCATAGAGCAACTGAAAAAGGCATTATAAAAGGAGTCCTGCGGGACTCCTTTTATAATGCGCGTATCAAATTATTCCAAGGCGCCGCCGCAACTGGAACCGCTCCCTGCGGTGCAACCGTAGCAGTAATCCACCCAGACGATTTCTCGGCCGAGGTCGTCTGATTCGAGCACCTCGTCGATGGTGCGGGGGCCATTGGCGCGAATGCCCTCCGCCTGGTGAAAGTCGCAGTCGTAGATATTGCCCGCGGGATCTACGGAGATTTGGTAGCGACACATGACATTTTCGACCGTCTCCGGATTGAAATTGTCCTCGAGGAGTTTGCGATACTCCGCTTCCAATCCCTCTTCCTTCAGTTTGTCCGCAAAAAAGCCCATGGGCATATTGGTAATGGTGTAGAGATCGGTAAAGCGGACCCCTTTTTCGCCCAAGTATTCCTTGTAATCCGCCTCCAGACCGACTTGCGGTCCGGGCAAAAATGCCCCGAGGGGATTGTAGACCAAGGACAGATGCTTTTTGTCTCCGTATCCCATTTCGTTCAGTCGCTTCAGATTGGCGAGGACCTTCTCATAGGTGCCGTCTCCCCGCTGTGCGTCCACATTTTCCTGGGTGTAGCAGGGCAAAGAGACCACGACGTGGATGTCTTCTTCGTCCAACAGCGCCATCAACGCGGGGTTCGCGTCGATATCTACGGCGTTGGTCCGTAAGATCACCTCGTCCACCGTCTCGAGCGCCTTCTTTAACAGGGGCACGATCTTCGGATGGGTGGTGGGCTCTCCGCCGGTGATGTCGACGGTGCGAAAGCCGTGTTTTTCGAGCGCCTCTACGCATTTGTCCAAGGTCGCATCGGACATGATTTCGTGCTCGGAATTTTTCATAACGTGACAGTGGGCGCAGCGAAGATTACATTTCCCCGTAATGTTCATCTGCAATATGCCGATTTCGCCGGTGGTCTTTAGGGGTTCGGCGACCCGTTCCGCAAATTTCATACAATCCTCCCAATACATACATCTGATTCCTATCTGTGCTCATCATATCATAGACACAGACAAAAAAGCATAAAAAACCCGTTTCTATCCGAAGATACAAACGGGTTGAATGGAATGGGCTTATTTGTAGAGCACGTCGTCGTAGGCGTCGCTGGATTGGAAGAGTTTCAGCGCGTAGGGACAGGTGGCCATAATCTTTGTGCCCCGCTCTCTCGCCGCATCGACCACCGCATCGACCAGTTTCTTGGCGATGCCTTGGCCGCCATAAGCCTTATCGACCTCGGTATGGTCGATAATCCAATACTTTTCCGAAGGGGAGTAGGTACTTTCCCCGATTTCTTTGTCGCCATCTAGGGCGTAGGCGCGATGGGCCGATTCGTCAAAACGAATATCCATAGTATCTTCCTTTCTATTGTTTCTACTCGGGATATACCCCTTTGCCGGGCGAGGAAAATGCGCGCCCCCCAATCCAATAAAAAAAGACCCGAAGGTCTCTTTACTCCGCGGGTCGCATGGGGCGATCGGATTTTTCGATCTCGTTTTCTTCGATGTCGTACGGACGCGCGAGGATGCGCTTTAATTTTTCGATCTCACCCAAAAGCACCGCGTGGGACTCTTCTAAGGCGAGAATGTCCTCGTCGCTATCGGTCCGCTCGTTTAAGGCGCGCAAAAACGAAGCGGTGTATTCCCGCTGCGCCTCTTCGATTTCCTGTTGCAGTCTGCGGAATTTGCGCACGCGTCCCTTGTCCATCGAATCACCCTTTTAGATACGGATTGTAATAGTGCTTGTCCATCTCCCGGGAAACCTCTTCCAAAAGACCGTCGTCCATGGCCTCGAGCACCTCTTGAAAGGCCTCGAGCTTTTCTTCCGAGACCTTTTCCTTCAAGCGTTCGATAATGGTATCGACGTATTCGAAATTTACCAGATAATAGGTCTTAAACTTTTCGGTCACAAAGAGATGGGTCTGTCTGCGGTCCTTTTGGCTCCGCACCTTTTCCACATGGCCCTTTTTCACCAAATTGTTGACCTTATAGGCCGCATTGGGTTGGCTGACGCGGATAAAGCTCGCCAACTGGTTGATGGTGGGGCCGTGCAGCGCATAGATCGCCTCGGCACAGAACTTTTCCATCACCGTCAAGGAATCCTTCCGATTGCTGTTGTTGCGGTAGAGATTTTGATAGAAGTTTAGTTTATATTTTAAGTAGATCGAATTCATTACTTCTGAAAGGGATCTTTCTTTATTGTCCACGATATCACCTTTTCCTTTACTGAAACGGAGGATCGTCGTTGCGACGCCTTCGTAAAGCAACAGATTCATTCGGGTATCCACTCTATACCTACCCGATTCCAAACAAATTCTTACGATTTCACATTACATTATACGGACTATTGTATGAAATTTATATGAAATTTCCATTAAATAACAAAAGAACAAGCCTTTCGGACATTGTTCTTTTTTATTCTTCCCGATCGAAAAGCGTTCAACGGATTTCCGATATGCAATGGCGGAGCTGAGAGGAATCGAACCCCCGACACGCGCCTTAGGAGGGCACCGCTCTATCCTACTGAGCTACAGCTCCACAACATCCAGTTTACTTGCTCTCTTATATATTGTCAACCTATGATAATTACATAGTTTATCCATATTTTTACCGGGATTTCTTTTATTTTTTCTTCTCCACGGCGATCAAACGCATCCCGCCCTCTTCGACGGTTTCGATCTGATAGGCGTAGAGTTCGTCTTCGACCACCGTACCGGGTTCCACGGCGTCGTTTTCTTCCATCAGCGAAAAGACATAGTCCCCCAGTGTTCCCTCCGAGGCGGGGATGTCTTCGACAAGATGGATGTTTACATCCTTTAGGGTCGTAGACGCCTCAAAAATACCCACGCCGGCGTTGGAGAGGATTTTGTGCATCATAAAATACTTGCGTACGATAAACAATACGGCGATGCCGGCGACGCCGATAAACAGGTCCGTGGTGGTATCGCCATAAACCAACATTTTTCGCGCCACCACCATAACCATAATGTAGATGATCTGAAATTCCTCGTGGGCGATCAACATCGCCACGAATTCCAAGCCAATGACCATTAACAGGACGTGGCTTAAGAAATTCTGAAACAGCTGGTAGCTGGAGTCCTTTGAGCTGTTTACGATGGCGAGCATATACTTGAACAGATCGGGGATCGACATCACGATCCCCAAAATGATCACGCCGCACATCACGAGTTCCAACACGTAGAGGAGCTTATTCAGGATGAGCACATTGCTCTTTCGGTTCATTACATCTCTCCCGATTTTTCGACTTCTTTACGCATTTTCTCTAAAATCTTTTTTTCGATGCGGCTGACGGTCATCTGCGAAATCCCCAATTTTTCCGCGATGGAAACCTGGGTCTTTCGGTGATGATAGCGGTCGATCAAAATGGTCTTTTCCACGTCGTTAAATTTTTCCATGGCCCGCTCCAAAAAGTCGTTGAGTTCGACCTTTTGAAAATAGCTCTCTTCCACGCCGATCCGATCGCCCTTGTTCATTTCGCGGTCGTCGCCGCCGGAATCGTAGGTCATATCGAGACTTTCGGGCGAATAGACCTTGGATGCCTCCATCACCTCCAAGACCTCGGCGGTAGAGACGTCCAAAAACTCGGCGATCTCTGTGATCGTCGGCGTCTTCTGTTCTTTTTGCGCCAGGGTGACCTTGGCGTCGTTGATCTTTTTCGACAGCTCCTGCACCCGGCGGGGCACCCGTATGGTCCAGCCCTTGTCGCGGAAATATTTTTTGATCTCGCCGATGATGGTCGGCGTGGCAAATGAAGAAAATTCGAATCCCTTGCTCGGATCGTAGCGCTCGACGGCAAAGATTAAGCCCATAGAGGCCACTTGAAAGATATCGTCGTAGTCGATGCCCTTGCCCGTATATTTCTTCGCCAGAATTTCTGCGATATACAGGTGCTCCTCGATGAGGATATCGCGCGTTTCCTTATCGCCGGTTTCCGCATATTCCGCAAAAAGTTCTTTGCGCGTCTCTTTCGAGAGCGGGAGATCCATGCTGTAATATGCTTCTTTGTCCATATCAGTCTCCGAATTTTTTTACGACGACGATCTCGTCTTCTCCGAAGGACACGGAATCCGCCAGGGATTCGATAATCATAGAAGAAATTCTGAGCATTTCGTCGTCTTCCAAATCCCGCTCGGCAATGCCGGATACGCGAAATTCCAATCCGTCTTCCTGCGGCAGCAAGACGATCGTAATCTCCTCGCTTCTTCCGATCCGAAACGAGAGATTGCAGCTTTCGGTTAAGATCAGTCGAATGTCTGCGAGCGTATCCATATCCACATCGGCATTGGCACAGATCCCCGACGCGCACAGGCGCGCCAAGGAGAGATAGGCGGCTTTTGCCGGAATCTTTACCGATACTCGATCCGCCATTACGCATCCCCTTCGATCGTAAACATTTTGTCCAATTTCGTGATGGTAAAGAGCTTTTTTACATTGGGATCGAGATTCGATATGGCGATCTCGTGTCCCTGTTCTTTGACCACATTCAACAAATACATAAACCCGCCCAGGCCGGTGGAGTCGACGTATTCCAAATCCGCGCCGTCGATGAGTATATCTTTTTTATTCTCCGTATAGGCCTTTACCGCCTGTTCTTTAAACTGCGGGGTGTAGTACATATCCATTTCCCCGGTGGGGATCATGCGAAGTCGATTGCCTTCGTCACGTATTTCCAGATTAAACATGGCATCCTCCTATATTGTCTCTTTACAGTATACCCTTCGGGCCGCAGCGCCGCAATACTACTCTATTCTTCGCCGATATATTCGGCCACGGCTACGATGCGACTGTCTTTGATATTCATCAGTTTTACCCCCGAGGTGGCCCGTCCGAGACAGGAGACGGATTCGGCGAGAATGCGGATAATGGTGCCGTCTTCGGTGATCATCATCATCTGATCCTTCTCCTCGAGCATTTTGGCGGAGACCAGCGCCCCCGTCTTTTCCTTGACGCGGTAGGTCAAAAGGCCCTTGCCGCCGCGGTTTTGCACCTTGTATTCGTCGATGGCGGTGCGCTTTCCGTAGCCCTTTTCGCTGATCACGGCGAGGGTCTTGTTTTCCTCGGGAATGACAAAGCTCACGACCTCGTCGCCTTCGTCCGGTCGAATGGCGATCACGCCCATGGCGCTTCTGCCCTGGCTCCTGAGATCCGCTTCTTGAAACCGCAGACACATGCCCATGCGGGTGACTGCCATCAAGTCTTCGCCGCCCTTGATTTGGTGGCCGCCCACGACGCTGTCGCCTTCTCGTAAGCCGATGGCGATCAAGCCGTTTTTGCGGATGTTTTGATACTCTACGATGTCCGTCTTTTTCACATAGCCGAACTTCGTCATTAAGACCAAGCTGTCCGTATCGTCCACCTCGGAAATGGGCACGATAAATTCCACTTGCTCGCCGTCTTCCAGCTGCAATAGATTCACGATGGCTGTGCCCTTGGCGTTTCTGCCGGCGGCGGGAATTTCGTAGGCGAGTTTTTTATACACCCGACCGCGATCCGTAAAGAAGAGGATCTGATCCAATGTCGAGGTGATAAACAGACTGGTGACGAAATCATCGGATTTTTTGTTCAGCGCGCTGATCCCCTGTCCGCCGCGGTGCTGGGGCTTGTAGGTGCCTTCGGGCATGCGCTTAATATAGCCGGAATTGGTGAGGGTGACGACCACTTCCTCTTCGTCGATCAGGTCGATATCCTCTACCTCTCCCTCGCTTCTTGCGATCACGGTGCGGCGCAGATCGCCGAATTTTTCCTTGATCTCCAACAGCTCTTCTTTGATCTTTCCGTCGAGGATCTTCGGATGGGAGAGGATATTTTCCAGCGCTTCGATCAGGGCGAGCAGCTCCCGGTATTCCTCTTCCAGCTTTTCTACCTGCAGACCGCTTAATCGCTTGATCCGCATATCGAGGATCGCCTGTCCCTGAATGTCGCTTAAACCGAATCGCTTGGTAAATTCCGCCTTGATCTCGTCGTCGGTGCGGAAGCTGCGGACGATCTCGATGATTTCGTCGATATGGTCGATGGCGAGTTTAAGCCCTTCGATCACGTGCACCCGCGCCTTCGCCTTGGCGAGGTCGTATTCGGTCCTGCGGGTGACGACTTCGCGCTGGTGCTCGACATAGTAGTGGATCAGCTCTTTTAGGCTGAGTTCTTTGGGCACGCCGTCCACCAACGCGAGATTGATGATGCCGAAGGTGATCTGTAGTTGTGTCTCTTTATAGAGGCGGTTTAAGACCACATTGGGGTTGGCGTCGCGCTTAAGTTCGATCACCAAACGCACGCCCTGGCGGTTGGATTCGTCGCGTATGTCGCTGATGCCGTCGAGTTTTTTGTCCTTGACGAGTTCCGCGATTTTTTCGATGACTTTTGCCTTGTTAACCTGATAGGGAACTTCAGTGACGACGATGCGGTGTTTGGACTTGTAGGGCTCGATTTCCGCCCGGGCGCGGACGGTGAGCTTGCCCCGTCCGGTCTTATAGGCTTCGACGATGCCCTCTTTTCCCATAATAAAGGCGCCGGTGGGAAAATCCGGTCCCTTGATATGTTTCATCAGTTCTTCGAGGCTGATGTCCTCGTCGTCGATATAGGCGATGGTGCCGTCGATGACCTCGTTCATATTGTGGGGCGCCATATTGGTCGCCATCCCTACGGCGATGCCGGCGGCGCCGTTGACCAGGAGATTGGGAAAGCGCGACGGCAGTACCGCGGGTTCGGTGTCTTCTTCGTCGAAGTTGGGCACGAAGTCCACGGTGTCTTTGTTGATGTCTCTGAGCATCTCGGTGGCGAGTTTGCTCATGCGCACCTCGGTATAACGCATGGCCGCGGCACTGTCGCCGTCCATAGAACCGAAGTTTCCCTGACCGTCTGCCAGAGGATAGCGGATGCTGAAGTCCTGGGCGAGGCGCACCACCGCGTCGTAGATCGAGGAGTCGCCGTGGGGGTGGTACTTACCCATTACGTCCCCGACCAGCCGCGCGGACTTACGGTGGGGCTTATCGGGGGCGAGGCCCAGCTGCTGCATGCCGTAGAGTATTCTGCGGTGAACGGGCTTTAAGCCGTCGCGCACGTCGGGCAGGGCCCGGGCCACGATGACGCTCATGGAGTATTCCAGATACGCCTTCTGCATGGCCTTTTCCAGGACGACGTCTTGTATGCCGCTTTCGTTTGCAAATTTTGCCATTCTGTCCTCCTACGCGTCTATGTTTTCTACATAGATCGCATTTTCCTCGATAAACTCTCGTCTGGGCTCCACTTCCTGGCCCATCAGCATCGAAAATACCTCGTCCGCCTGTTTTGCGTCCTCTACCCCGACCCGAAGCAGAATGCGGTGGTCGGGATTCATGGTCGTCTCCCACAGCTCTTCGGCGTTCATTTCCCCGAGCCCCTTGTAGCGGCTGATCTTGAGGTTTTTGTCGCGCCCCAATCGGTCGAGCGCCTCCTGCAGTTCCGCGTCGCTGTAGCAGTACTCGAGTACCTTTGTGCCCCGCTTAATGCCGTAAAGCGGCGGCTGCGCCACAAAGACGTGGCCCTCTTCAATCAGTTGCGGCAAGTGGCGAAACAGGAAGGTTAGGAGCAAGGTGCGAATGTGGGCGCCGTCGACGTCCGCATCAGTCATGATGATAATCTTGCCGTAGCGCAGTTTTTCGATGTCGAATTCCTGATCGATCCCGGTGCCGAAGGCGGTGATCATGGCGCGGATCTCCTTAGAATTTAAGATCTTGTCGAGCCGTGCCTTCTCCACATTCATAATCTTTCCCCGAAGCGGCAAAATCGCCTGGGTACGGCTGTCGCGTCCGCCCTTGGCGCTGCCGCCGGCGGAATCCCCCTCGACCAAAAAGATCTCGGTGACGCGATTGTCGTCGAGCTGGCAGTCGACGAGCTTGCCGGGCAGGGGCGTATTGTCGAGGATCGAGCGCTTGCGCGTCAGATCCCGCGCCTTACGCGCCGCCTCCCGCGCCCGACGCGCCGAAAGCGCCTTTTGCAGGATGATCTTTCCGATTTTGGGGTTTTCTTCGAGGAAGGATTCCAAATAGCCCGAAAGGACCCGCTCCACAATCGATTTGGTCTCGGAATTGCCGAGCTTTGCCTTGGTCTGGCCCTCGAACTGGGGATCGGGAATCTTGACGCTGATTACGGCGCTGATGCCCTCGCGCACGTCCTCGCCCGAGAGGTTTTCTTCTTTTTCCTTGATAAAATTGTATTTTCTGCCGTATTCGTTGATGCTCTTGGTGAGCGCACTCCGAAAACCCGAGAGATGCGTGCCCCCGTCTTCGGTATTGATATTGTTGGCAAAGGTCAGCACCGTCTCGCGGTAGCCGTCGGTGTATTGAATGGCGACTTCTACGGCGGTGTCCTGTTCGATCTCGTCGACATAGAGGATCTTGTCGTGGATGGGTTTTTTGCTGCGGTTCAAATACTCCACATAGCTCATAATGCCGCCTTCATAGTGGTAGACTTCCCGAAAATCGGCATCGTCGCGATTGTCCTGAAACTCGATATAGGCGCCCTTATTGAGAAAGGCCATTTCGCGGAAACGGCGCGCTAGCACTTCGCGGCTGAACTCCGTGGTCTCCTTAAAGATCTCCGCATCGGGATAAAAGGTGATCTTGGTGCCGGTCTCTTTTACGCCTTCTTCCACCACTTCGAGATCGGTCAGGGGAATGCCCCGCGAAAAGACTTGGCGGAATTTTTTGCCTTCGCGCTTGACCTCGGCGATCAGCTTTTCGGAAAGGGCGTTTACGACCGATACGCCGACGCCGTGGAGCCCGCCGGATACCTTATAGGCGTCGCTGTCGAATTTCCCCCCGGCGTGGAGAATCGTAAGTACCGTCTCGACCGTGCTCTTTTTGGTTTGGGGGTGGATGTCCACCGGAATCCCGCTCCCGTTGTCTTCGATTTCGGCCGATCCGTCGTCGTTTAAGCGCACCCATACCGAATCGCAGCGACCCGCGAGGATCTCGTCGATGGAGTTGTCCACGACCTCGTATACCAAATGGTGCAGGCCCTTTGCCCCCGTGGAGCCGATATACATACCCGGCCGCTTCCGAACGGGTTCCAGTCCCGTCAGTACCTGTATATTGCTGGAACTATACTCATTTCCCTTTGCCATAAGCCCTCCTCTACCGCAAAAAGACCCGGACAAAGCCTAGGCCTTTCTCGATGCATTCTTGATTTCCGTCAGATCCAGGGGACGGGAATATTCTTCTAAAAACGGCAGATACTCCGCCGTGGTGATAAAACACTGTCCCCTTAAATGGCGAAGCAGGCGCTCTCTGCGCGCCTCGTCCAGTTCCGAGAGCACATCGTCCAAAAGCACCACCGGATCGCTCCCCGTGCTCTCCTTGAGGCGATGGATCTCCATACATTTTACCGCCAGGACGATGCTTCGGATCTGTCCGGTGGAGGCGTATTTTTTTGCCTCATTGCCGTCCAGCAGAAACTGCAAATCGTCCAAATGGGGCCCGATCGCCGTGCGGCCCCGTTCGTAGTCTTCTTTTCGCATTTTCCGGAGCGCTTCGTAAAAATCCGCCTTGAGATCCCCGCCGAAGGCGACGGGAAAGGTCGCCTTGTAGCGAATGTCCAAGCTCTCTTTTTCTCCGGAAATTTCTTTATAGTAGGCGGCCGCCACTTTCGACATGCGCTTTAAAAAGGCCAGTCGCTCCTTTAAGAGGACGGCGGCATAGGTGGAAAGGCGGAGATCGTAGACCTCCAACAGGTCCGCCTCTCCTCGCTTTCTGAGTAAGTAATTGCGCTGATACAACACATGATGATATCCGCTATAGGCGGCGTCGTAGGCGGCGGAGCTCATACGCAAAATTTCGTCGAGCATCGAGCGCCGCTCGGACGGGGGGCCCTGCACCATACGCAGATGCTTGGGCTCGAACACCACCGCCGCTAGGCCCCGGGCGTAGTCTCGGGCGGAGGGAACGGGGTTGTTGTCCCGCACGTATTTGCGCTCCTTTTCGCCGATGGCAATCTCCAGATCCTTTTGAAAGGGATCGGTTTGGATGCGCGCGCGCAAAAACGCCTGTTCCCGCGAAAAAGCGATGACTTCTTTTAGGGTATTGGTTCGAAAACTCCGCCCCGTCATCGCCACATAGATGGCCTCCAAAAAATTGGTCTTTCCGATGCCGTTGGGGCCGTAGAGACTGTATATGCCCTCCCGAAAGGTAAGAGAGAGTTGTGCGTGATTTCGAAAGGAAACCACATCCAACCGTTCTACATACATTCATACCTCCCCCGGGGCCGCATTCTCTTATAGTATAGTACAAATGTTCTCAGAGTACAAACGTTCGGATTTCTTTCTACTCGATCGTCTCGCAAAGATCCTCCCATTGTACCGAATCGCCGGGGTAGAGCTTGCGGCCTCGGCGCGTTTCCACTTCGCCGTTTACGCGCACCTCGCCGTTTGCGATCACGGTCTTTGCCATGCCGCCGGAATCGACCCAGCTGATCAATTTCATAAGACTGTCGAGTTTGATGTATTCGGTTTGGATCTTCATAGGCTCGCCAACCGGACCGGAAGCACCAAGTACAGATACGAATCGGCTGCATTCGGCGTAATAATACAGGGGTTGACCGCGTCGGTAAATCCCATCTCGATTTCTTCTTCTGCGACGACGCGAATCCCCTCCAACAGATACCGGGCGTTAAAGGCGATGGTGAGGTCCTCTCCCGTCTTTTGCGCTTCCACCACTTCGTGGACATTTCCGATCTCGGAATTCGAGAGGATTTCGATGCGATCGTCAAAGATTTCGAGTTTTACCAGGCCGTTGCGCTCCTTGCCGGTCATCAAACTCGCCCGTTCCAGGGCTTCGATAAACGGCTTCTTCTCCAAACGCACCGTGACATCGTGTTCGCGGCGGATCAGGCTATTGTACTGGAAGAACTCGCCGTTTAAGAGCTTCGTATAAAACTTGGTTTCGTCTAAGCAGATCAACAGGTGGTTGCTGCCGATTTCCATAGAAAGCGCGCCTTTTCCCTCCACCATCTTTGCGATTTCGGTGACGCTTCTTGCCGGCAGGATGAGATCCCGCTCCAGCTGTTGCTCGCCCGCGATGCGGCTCATCGCCATGCGATACCCGTCGAGGGCGACGAATGTGATGCCTTCATGCGTTACGTCGAGCAAGACGCCGGTAAGCGCGATGCGCATATCGTCGTTTGAGGTGGCGAATTGGGTTTCCTTGAAGGCCTTTAAGAGGTCGTCGGCGGTGACGACGACCGATTCCTTTTCTTCGAGTTCGGGCAGCTGCGGATATTCCTCGGCATTTTGCCCCATCAGTTCGAAGCGGGAATGCTCGCAGACGATCTTTACCTTTTGGCCGTCGCTTTCGATGTGGACCATGGCGGCCGGCAATTTGCGCACGATGTCGCCAAAGAGGGAGGCATTTAAGACAATGCTCCCTTCGGTATCGACCATACAGGCGCTTTTCGATTCGATGGAGATTTCGGTATCCGTACCCCGTAGAATCAATTCGCCTCCCTTTGCTTCCATATACAGGCCTTCCAGAATCTGCATATTGGTCTTTGCGGATATGGCCCTGGAGACCGTAGAGACGACGGAGGACAGGGCGGATTTGTCGATATGAAACTGCATGTTGTCTCCTCCTATATAAGAGTAATACTTCGTAATCGTAGTAGGGGCTGTGGATTTGTGGATAGAAAGCGGAAAAGCGCGGAGGTAGGAAAGGAGGCTGTGGATAGAGTGTGCATAAAGCTATGGAGGACGGGAAGAGTTATCCACAATCAGTTGCCCTTAATCTTCTCCTTTAACCGTTCGATCTGCATACTGACTTCCGGATCCGACTCGATTTCCCCCTCAATTTTATCATAGGCGTGGATCACCGTGGAATGATCCCGGCCGCCGAATTCCTGTCCGATTTTCGGCAGCGAAAGGTCGGTCATGCTGCGGGTCAGATACATGGCGATTTGGCGGGGATAGGCGATGGGACGGGATCTCTTTTTGCTGTTTAAGTCCTCCAGAGAAATATGGTATTCCGCCGCGATAATTTCTTTTACGCGTCCCACAGTCACCGCGACGGGTTTGTTGTTTTCGTAGATGTCCTTCAGCACCATGGCGGCGGTCTCTTCGGTGATCTCGCCGGTGGTGAGTTTGGCGTAGGCGGTCACGCGAGAAAGCGCGCCTTCCAGCTCCCGAATATTGCTCTTCACATGGGTGGCGATATAGTTGATGACGCCCTCGGGAACGTCGAAGCCGTCGCTCTCCGCCTTGTTTCTTAAAATCGCGATGCGCGTCTCGAGATCCGGCGCCTGAATGTCTACCACCAGGCCCCATGCAAAGCGCGAAATCAGCCGCTGTTCGAGTTTTTGAATGTCCTTGGGCGGTTTGTCGCTGGTCATTACGATCTGTTTATCGCGGCCGTGAAGTTCGTTAAAGGTATGAAAAAATTCGTCCATGGTGGATTCCTTGTCGGCGATAAACTGGATGTCGTCGATCAACAGGAGGTCCTGGGAGCGGTATTTTCTGCGAAACTCTTCGTTGCGATTGGTCTGGATCGAGGCGATAAATTCGTTGGTAAATTGCTCGCTGGTGACATAGAGGATCCGCTTCGACGGATCGTTTCGGTGCAGAAAATGGCCGATGGCGTGCATGAGATGGGTCTTGCCCAAACCGACGCCGCCGTAGATAAATAGCGGGTTGGCGCGATTTTCGCGGGGATTTTCCGCCACCGCCAAAGACGCGGCGTGGGCAAATTGATTGGAGGGTCCCACCACAAAGGAATCGAAGGTATATTTCGGATTGAGATGGTATTCCGGGCGAATGCTGTCGTTTTGCGGCTCGGCCGGTGCGCCGCCCTCGGTCAATACAAAGCGGATGTCCAAATCGCTGCCGGCGGCTTCTTTGACGGCGCGGCGGATAAGGTTTTTATAATTGTTGTTATTTTTTTGCAGGTGGTTGAGTACGAATTCTCGGGATACGCCCAAAATCAGCGTATCGTCCTGGATCCGAACCGGGCGAATCGGTCGAAACCAAGTGTTGATCTGAGATTCATAGAGATTTTCTTCGAGTATGTACTGGAAGGCTTTTTCCCATAAAGCGTGTACGTCAGGTATCATATTTCACTCCCGGTCTTTGGCTTTCGAATGTATTAACATATGCACATGTGGAACAATGCATTGCGGATAAAACAATCCACAAAGCTGTGGATTGTGGGGAATAAAAAAGTATAAACAGGGTGAACTTGTGGAAACTGTGCATAAAAAGACCCGATTTTCGTTCAAATTTCGGAAATGTATAGAAAAGCACAAGAGTTATGCACAAGATATCCACAAACTGTGCATAACTCACAAAGTATCCACAGCCCATTTTTTTATTCACAAGCTGTAAATAATTATACACAATCAAAAAACAGTTATCAACAGGTCGCCACGTCTCATAAGGGCAACTGAATTTCACTATTTAGGAAAACAAGTTTTCCCGGGATAGATAAATAGAGTCGTATTTTTGCCCGAAATCGCCGAAAAACATTGACGAAATCCCTTCCGGTCCCTATAATATATAGAGTGTATTTTAAAAATAGGCCTTTTAGGCACTTTTATATCCCACAGGAGGAGGTGTAGCACTGTGAAGAGAACGTATCAACCGAAGCGTAAACAACGCAAAAGAGAACACGGATTCCGCGCTCGCATGAGAACCCGCGGCGGCCGTAAGGTCTTGCGCGCACGCAGATTGAAGGGAAGAAAGAAACTTTCCGCTTAAATTCATGGAAAAAAAGTATTTTATCCGTAAAGATCAGGATTTTAAAAAAGTGTATCGGAAGAGACATACTTTCGGGAATCGAAATTTTACTCTCTACGTAAAGAAAAACGGTCTGGACCATTCGAGGATGGGTTTTTCCATCAACAAAAAGGTGGGAAAGGCCGTTGTTCGCAATCTCATAAAACGCAGATTGCGTCATCTTTATGGAGAGATCTATCCCCGCCTGCGCCCCGGCTACGATCTGGTACTCGTGGTTAAGGACAATGTGAGTGGATTGGATTTTCGGGGCATGCAATCCGCCTTTGAACATATCTTTCGCGTATCGAAACTCGCTCGGGGAGGGAAACATCGTGAGAAAAGCGGCGCTTAAGGCCATCCGTTTTTATCAGAACTACATTTCCCGCTATATCCTCGTCGGGGCGCACTGCCGCTTTTACCCGACCTGCAGCCAGTACAGTTACGAGGCTTTTTCTAAATATCCGTTCTTAAAGGCGCTTTATTTGAGTATAAGGCGCATTTTACGATGCCACCCCTTCCACAAGGGCGGCTATGACCCACTTCCATAGACTAGGAGGAAGTTTACTTGATTAATTTCTTAGCGGGACTGTTAGGAACCCTTCTGCGCGGCGTATACGATTTCGTATCGGCTATGGGTGCCGAGCCGAAGGCCATCTCCTTTTATGCCATCGCCATTGTTTTGACGACGCTGCTCTTCCGCTTCGCCCTCTTGCCGCTGAATATTATGCAGACGCGCAACCAGCTCAAGATGGCGAAATTGGAACCGGAACGACAAAAATTACAGAAAAAGTACGGAAACGATCCGCAACTTCTCGCGCAGAAACAGCAACAGCTCTATAAAGAGGCGGAATTCAATCCGCTGAGCGGCTGTCTGCCCATGTTGGTCCAGTTCCCCGTATTGATCGCATTTTATCGTATTTTCCAATTTCCCACGAAGTTCGCCTTCCAGGACGCCGGATTTTACGATGCGATTCAAAAGAACTTCTTCTTTATTCAGAGTCTGGATCATCCGGATCCCACCGGTTTGGCGCTCCCGATTGTGGCCGCATTCTTCACCTGGTTGTCTACCTATATAGTACAGAAGAACAATAAGGCGCCCTCTACAGAATCTTCGGAGCAGATGATGCGCACGATGAGCATAATGATGCCCTTGATGATTTTGATCTTTGCGAGAAGAATGGCCGCCGGTCTGGTCCTCTACTGGATCACCGGGAGCATTTTCTCTATACTGCAACAGATGATCAGCAATAAGGTCGTCGAGAAAGAAGCGGAGGCGTAGGTATGAGTTTTTCCATCCAATCGGCCAAGACGGTAGAAGAAGCCGTCGAAAAAGCCTTAGCGGAGTTGCGCATCGATCGCGATCGCGCGGAAGTTGAGATCATTGAAGAACCCTCGAAGGGATTTTTAGGGCTGATCGGGGGAAAAGACGCCATCGTCAAGGTTTCCGAGAAGATCGACAGCAAAGACATCGTCGAAGCGATTTTGGGCGATGAGCTGACAAAGGACGCCGCGCCGGATCCGTCGGATACACAGAAGATGCGACCCGAACCGACCATCGTCGATACCCCATCGCCGTCTATCGATAGGGCGAACGAGGAAGGCGACGAAGAAGACGACGAGGAAGCGGAATTCGACGCAGAGGAGCGCCGGGAGGCGGAGTTTTTCGAAGACGACGACGAAATCGAAGCCTTTATCCGCGAATACGTCGATCAGATCCTCACCACGCTGGAGCTGGGTTATACCCTCTCGGTGGATTTTCGGGATCGAAATATCGAGGTTGCCATCGACGGCAAACAGGAAGAGACGGGCATTGTGATCGGCAAGCACGGCTCTACCCTAAACGGCATTCAAACGGTGCTTTCGGCGATGATCAACCAGCGCAGCCGGGAATTTCGGCGCGTGATCGTCGACTGTAGCGGCTATCGCAAAAAGCGCGAGGCCACTTTAAAGCGGATCGCCGGAAAGACGGCCAATAAGGTCTTAAAGACCGGCAAGTCCGCTAAACTCGAACCGATGGATGCCCAGGAGCGGCGCGTAATTCATGCCTGCCTCGCCAATGTAGAGGGCGTCCGCACCCGGAGCGAGGGAAAGGATCCGCATCGTCGGGTCGTCATTCATAAAGAAACATCTCAGCCTTCATAGTCTCTATGAAGGCTTTTTTATAGGAAGGTGATAGCGTGACCATTGCAGCGATATCTACGGCTAAGGCGCCGGCGGGCATCGGAATCGTACGGCTGAGCGGAACGGACGCGATTATAATGGGCGAGCGATTTTTCTCCGGGCGGGAATCTTTGTCGGATCCCGCCAACGACCGAAAGCTCCTCTACGGCCACTTCGTGAAGGACGGCGAGGTCTACGATGAGGTGCTGGCGGTCGCCTTTCGCGGCCCCCGCAGTTACACCGGCGAGGATATGGTCGAAATTCAGGCGCACGGCGGCAGCGTAGGACTCGAGCGTATTCTTTCCGCCTTTTTGGAGGCGGGTTGCGTGGGCGCAACGCCCGGGGAGTTTACCAAGATCGCGTTTTTGAACGGCAAACTCGACCTCACCGAGGCCGAAGGCATTATGGATATGATCGAGGCGGAGAGCGTCTCGGCCCAAAAACAGGGGGTTCGCCAACTCACCGGCGCCCTGTACCGCAAGATCGAAGGGTTTCGCGCGTCTCTAAAGGATACCTTGGCGCAGCTGGTGGCGGAGATCGACTTTTCGACCGAAGAAGTGGAGCCGGTGGGGGTCGAGGTTTTGATCGATACCGCGACGAAAATCCGCGAAGAAATGCAGCGCCTTTTGGAGACCTTTCATCGCGGAAAACTCGTCAAAGAAGGCATTGCCACCGCCATCGTCGGCAAGCCCAATGTGGGTAAGAGTTCGTTTTTAAACGCCCTTTTGCGGGAGGATAAGGCGATCGTCACCGAGATTCCCGGCACCACCCGCGACGTCCTCGAAGCGTCATATTCCCTAAACGGCATCCACCTGCGGGTGCAGGATACGGCGGGCATTCGCGAAACCGAAGACGTGGTCGAAAAATTGGGGATCGAGCGGGCGCTGAAGAGCATGGAGGATGCGGATCTGGTAATCGCGATCTTCGACGCCTCCAATCCCTTGACGGAAACGGACCTGAAAATTATCGAAGGCGTGCGGGACAAGCGGGCGCTGTGTCTGTTGAACAAGCGTGATTTGGGAAGCGCCGTCTCCGCCGAAGAAATGGAAGAATATTTTCCCGGTGCGGTGATCGAGACCAGTTTTCGCGAAGAAGAGGGCCTCGATGCGGTGGAAGAAAAGATCGAATCGTGGTTTTTGGCGGGCGATATCCGCACGGACGACGTATTTCTCACTTCCCTGCGCCACCGAGACCTCTTGCAGGCGGCCATAGAATCGCTCGATAAGGGCATCGCGGATCTCGAAGCGGGCGTGGGGCTCGATCTGGCCGAGATCTATATCGAAGACGCCTTTGCAAAGCTCGGCGAGATCACCGGGCAGACCGCCGACGAAGAGGTGTTGAACCACGTATTTTCCAAGTTTTGTATCGGCAAGTAAGGAGGGCCTATGGAATTTTTAGCAAAAGAGACCGATGTGGCGGTCGTCGGCGCGGGCCATGCGGGCTGTGAGGCGGCCCTGGCGGCGGCGAGGATGGGCCATACTGTGGTGCTTTTGACCATGAATCTCAACTCGATCGCCGCCATGAGCTGCAATCCCAATATCGGCGGCACGGGCAAGGGGCATCTGGTGCGCGAGATCGACGCATTGGGCGGCGAGATGGGAAAAAATATCGACAAGACCTTTATTCAATCCAGAATGCTCAATACCTCCAAGGGCCCGGCGGTGCACTCTCTGCGCGCCCAGGCCGACAAGTGGGACTATCATGCCGCCATGAAATCGGCGCTGGAAGACCAAGACAGGCTCCATCTCATTCAAGACGAGGTGATCGCCTTTTCCTTCGAAGACGATGCCCTTTGCGGTGTCGTCTGTAAGAGTGGTGCGGTATATAAGGCAAAAAAGGTCATTCTCGCCACCGGCACCTATCTGCGGGGCCGCATCTTTATGGGCGAGGTCAATTATTCCGGCGGGCCCGACGGCATGCAGCCGGCGAATGCGCTAACGGATCGCATCGAGGCCCTGGGAATCCCCACCCTTCGCATGAAGACCGGTACACCGGCGCGGGTGCATTGGGATTCCATCGACTATACGCATTTGGAGGAACAAAAGGGCGATGCGGAGATTCATTCCTTTTCGTTTCTGAATTTTCAAAAAGACTATTCCGACAAAGAGCAGATTTCCTGTCATTTGACCTATACCACCCCCGCTACCCACGATATTATTCGCGAGAACATTCACCGCTCCGCCATGGCGCTGGGCGATATCGAGGGCAAAGGCCCCCGCTACTGTCCTTCGATCGAGGACAAGGTGGTGCGCTTTGCCGACCGCGATCGACACCAGGTGTTTTTGGAGCCGGAAGGCATGCACACCAAGGAAATCTACGTACAGGGCGTCTCCTCTTCCCTGCCGCTGGAAGTGCAAATTCGCTTGTATCGCGAGATCGAGGGGCTTTCGCACTGCGAATTTATGCGCCCGGCCTACGCCATCGAATACGATGCGATCGATGCGACCAAGCTGCATCGGTCCTTAGAGGTCATGGACGTTCCGAATCTCTATATGGCCGGTCAGATCAACGGATCCAGCGGCTATGAGGAGGCGGCGGCACAGGGCCTTATGGCGGGCATCAACGCGTCGTTGGCCATCGAAGGCAAAGAACCTTTGATCTTGGGCCGCGACCAAGCCTATATCGGCGTCTTAATCGACGACTTGGTGACCAAGGGCACGCGCGAACCCTATCGCATGATGACCGCCCGCGCCGAGTACCGTTTAACCCTTCGCCAAGACAATGCGGATTTGCGGCTGACCGAGCTCGGGCGCAAAATCGGATTGGTCGACGACGCCCGATACGCCCTCTTCCGCGAGCGAAAGGACGCAATCGAACGCGAACGGGAGCGTCTTTTGGGGATTCAGATCAATCCCACCGAAGAAAACTGCCGCATTCTGGCGACCCTCGGCTCTGCAGAGCTGAAAAACGCCATCTCGCTTTTGCATCTTATGCAGCGACCGGAGTTGAACTACGAAAACCTCGCCGTCTTCGACCCCCATCGACCGACGCTTTCCAAAGACGTGATAACGGAGGTGGAGACTGAGATTCGCTATAAGGGTTATATCGAAAAGCAGCAGGCACAAATTCAAAAGTCGAGAAAGATGGAGAATAAACACCTCTCCAAGGACCTGGACTATATGGCCATCCGCGGCCTCAGAAACGAAGCCAAAGAAAAACTAAGTAGCATTCGACCCGATTCCGTGGGCCAGGCGGGCCGCATCAGTGGGGTATCGCCGGCGGATATCAATGTATTGTTAATCTATTTGGAACAACAGAGAAGGGAGCGAGAAAGTGGATTGGACGACGCGTAAAGACGCATTGGAAGCGTTCGGGTTGCCGCTACCGCTTTCGGCATTCGATCGCTATGCAGAGATCCTTTTGGAGTGGAATCAGCACACGAATCTAACCCGTATTACCGAGGAGCAAGAGATGATCGATAAGCACTTTATCGATTCCCTGACTCCGCTATTGCTCGAGGAAATGCAGGGCGACGGAAAGATTTTGGACTTAGGGACCGGCGCCGGCTTTCCCGGCATGGTGCTTGCCCTCGCCCTCCCCGATAGAGATGTCCATTTGATGGACAGCTTGAATAAGCGCATCACCTTCTTGGACGCTGTGATCGAAGCACTGGGCGTTGAGAATGTAAAGACCTATCACGGACGTGCGGAAGAAGAAGGCCGCGATCCGGCCTTTCGGGAGCAGTACGAGATCGTACTCTCCCGCGCTGTGGCGCGGTTGCCTATTTTGGCGGAATACTGCCTGCCTTTTGTGGAAGTCGGCGGACATTTGATCGCCATGAAGGGCGCCGAAGGCCGCGAGGAAGTAAAGGAAGCCAAGCGCGCCATCGACATCCTGGGCGGAACCGTTGCCGAAATCAAAGAGATCCACTTGCCCGGCGGCGACGAGCGGAGCCTCGTGGTGATCGAAAAGAGCAAGCCGACGCCCAAAAAATATCCCCGCGGGGGCGGAAAACCCCGCAAAAATCCTCTGTAGGTGCGCCTATGATTGTCTTTGCCGTCGCCCTCGCGGCTCTTCTCTATTGTCTGTGGAAAGACAGAAGTATAGCGACGGGTATGCTGATCCCGATCCTGTGTTTGTGTGCCGCGTATTACGGCGATCTCTTCGATTACTTTATTCCCTCGGTGAAAACGGGCGCTTTGGTGGCGCTGGTGTTATGTGTCCTTCTGTTTTTATATTTGTCCCATAAAGAAATGCGCGAATCCAAGCGAGAATATTTAAAGAAACGCCGTATCACCCGTCAAAGATCGGGCGGAAACGAAGTCGTTGGCGCCGAAGAGCGCGAAAAAATCATCGTTAAAGATATGAAAAATAAAGAAGAGAAAGTGTTATACGTGCGCAAGGGAAAGAAATAATGTTCCATATGGAACACTATTTTTTCGGAAAACTGTTCCATATGGAACAAAACATATAGGCACCAGAGAGGAATGTTCCATGTGGAACATTCCTCTCTTTTTATTTGTCCCGGTATTTGATACTATGGGTAGGAAAGGAGTGGAATCATGGGAAAGTATATTGCTGTATTTAATCAAAAGGGAGGGGTCGGAAAGACCACGACGGTGGTCAATCTGGCGGATGCGCTGGCATTTGGCGGAAAGAAAGTCCTGATTCTGGATTTGGATCCCCAGGGAAACGCCACCAGCGGTTTGAACGTAGAAAAAGATCGGGAAAATATGATTTACGATTTTCTATTGGGGTCCGAAGAAGACCCCGTGGTGCATATCAAAGAAAATCTGGATCTCATCCCCTCCGGTTCCACTCTTGCGGGTATCGAAATCGAATTCGCGCAAACGGAAGGCTGGCAGATGATTCTCAAGGAACGCCTCAAACAATTGGAGGGCTATGATTATATTTTGATGGACTGTCCCCCGTCCTTGGGGATCCTCTCCATATCGGCCCTCGCCGCCTGCGACAGCATCTTGATTCCCGTGCAGTGCGAATACTATGCCTTAGAGGGCTTATCACAGTTGATGGAATCCATTCAGCTGGTGCGAAACGGTTTTAATCCTTCGCTCGAGATCGAAGGTGTAGTGCTTACTATGTATGACGGGCGTACGAATTTAAGTATGCTCGTGGTCGAAGAAGTCAAATCGTACTTTAAGGACAAAGTATTTTCGACGGTGATCCCCCGCAATGTACGATTGGCGGAGGCGCCGTCTTACGGGAAAAGCATATTGGATTACGACGCCAAGAGCCGGGGCGCGAAGGCCTATATCGCCTTGGCGGAAGAATTGATCGGGAGGGACGCATAATGGAGAAGAAGCGTGGTTTGGGTCGCGGTCTGGATAACTTTTTCAACACCGCGCCTTTGGACAGCAAGGAACCGGACACCTTGCCGATTGCGGAAATTCGCCCCAATCCCGAGCAACCGCGCAAGCGATTCGGAGAAGAAGGGATCGAGGAACTCGCCCGCAGTATCGAGGCGGTGGGCGTTCTGCAGCCGCTTTTGGTACAAAGGGAAGGCGAAGAGATTCGCCTGATCGCCGGAGAACGGCGACTGCGCGCCGCCAAGAGAGCGGGACTGGAAGATGTGCCTGTACGCTTTATCGACGTGAACGAGGAAGAACAGGACCGCATTTCTTTGATCGAAAACATCCAGCGGGAAGACCTCAATCCCATGGAAGAGGCGGAAGGCTACGAAGCGCTCCGAAAAAAGTACGGCTATACCCAGGAGCAGCTCGCCAATCTGGTGGGCAAATCCCGCCCCTATGTGGCCAACAGCATGCGCCTGATGAAGCTCGAGCCCGCCGTGCAGGAAATGCTCCGCAATCGGGATCTCACCATCAGCCAGGGAAAGCTGCTACTCGGCATCAAAGACGGCAGGGAGCAGATCAAGCGCGCACAAAAGATGATTCGCGAACAACAGACGATCGAACAGAGCCGCAAAGAGGCACCGCGGGAGCGAAAAATCTCGCCCTACTACCGGAGCATCGAAGAACAACTGATGGATCGATTGGGCACCAAGGCACAACTCAAGGGCAACGGCAAAAAGGGGCGCCTGGTGATCGAGTACTATTCCGGGGACGATCTGTCCCGCATCGTAGAGATGATTATGGGGGGAGAGCTGGATGACTAGAGAATATACATTTTTTATTACCGATGCCTTTACCGACCGCTCGTTTGTGGGAAATCCCTCGGGAATCGTACTCACCAAGGGCGATATGAGCGACAACGAAATGCAAAAGGCCGCGCGGGAGCTCAACCATCCCGAGACCATCTGCATCCGAAAGCTGGACCGCGATATTTACAGCGCCCGCTACTTTACGCCCACCGAGGAGATCAAGATCTCCGGGCACGCGGCCCTCGCCACTTTTTGGACCCTCGCCAAATTCGGCTACATCGGCAGCAGCGAATCGAAGAAAAAGGTGTTGCAGTATACCGGCGCCGGACCCCTCTGCGTGTATTTGAGTTTTCGCGGCGGCGAGGTCGACTTCGTCGACGTGCAGCTTCCCGAAATGAAGGTGACGAGCGCGGTCGAAGACTTGGAGGCGCTGGCGGAGGCCTTTGAGGTGGACGCGGACCATATCGGCACGGGAGATGTGAATTTGATTCCGGCAGTGGTCGACGGCGGCGTAGAGACGATGATCATTCCGCTCAAAAAGGCGGCGGATTTGCACGAAGTCTACCCCAAGCGGCGCAACCTCGCCATGCTTTCCGAAAAATACCACTGTAAGTCCTTTCACCTGTTTTACTACGACGAGGAGAAAAAAATCGTAGAGCAGCGGAACTTCTCCCCTTCGGTGAGTGTATGGGAAGAAGCGGGATCCGGCACCGGAAGCGGCTGTACCTATTTCTATATGAAAGAAAACGGAATTTTATCGGAGAACCGCCTCCGCGCCCGCCAGGGACAGGAAGTCGGCCGGCCTTCGGAGATCGAAGTCTCCGAAAAAGACGGCCACATATTCGTCGGCGGCACCGCGCGCATCGTGATGGAAGGGATTTTGCGCCTATGAAACTCGTCGATCTGCCCGTCCGTCGCTATATCGAAAAGGCGATGGACACCTCTTCGCTTCCGGGCGGCGGATCTGTAGCCGCCCTAAACGCGGCCTTGGCGGCTTCTCTCGGCATTATGATCCTAAAGCTCAGCCGCGTCGACGGCCCGGCTTCTGGCGTCCTGGCGGAGATCGCACTGGATGCCGAAGACAATATCGATGCCGACGGCCACGCTTTCGATGGCGTGCTCGCCGCCTTTCGCCTGCCGAAAGAGACGGAAAGCGAAAAGACATTGCGCCGTGAGGCCATTGAAAAGGGCTATATCCGCGCCATTGAAGTACCCATTTCGACGATGCGGGCGGCCGAAAAGATTTTGAATTTGCTCAATGATTGCAAAGCACAAATCACCAAAAACGCCGTCAGCGACCTCTATATCGCCGCCGATCTTGCCCTTACGGCCTTTCGCAGCGCGGGGTATACGGCGAAGCTGAATATCGACGCACTAAAAGACGACGCGCGCCGTCGTAGCTATGAAGAACGCGTGCAGACGGCGGCCGAGCAGGTGCAAGCGCTGCATGCAGCGATTCTCGTTTCGGCGCCTTTGCTCGATGATACCAGCCAAAAACAATAATGTTCCACGTGGAACAATAAAAAACACGACCTTGTGCCTACAAGGTCGTGTTTTTTAGAGCTGTCTGGGAGCTAGCGGCGAAACGCACGCTGATACCCGGCTTTTTCCGCGTCTTTGGCGGTGTCGAAGTAGATGACGTTTTTCTCGGAGATGCTGTCATATTGGGGATCGCCGGGCATATGATATAATTTACTGCGACGATTGCCCTTGGCGGGGCCTTCTTCGCCTTCGATATGCCACAAGCCCTTGTTCTCCTCCATGGCGCGTTCTTCCGCCGCCTGCAGGAGCGCCTGATGCCGTTTGTTCGGCGGGTAAAAGCGCTCGCGGGCATAGCCTTCGCGCACCAGACGGCAGTTAAAGAGGATGTCTTCCTTCTTCTTTTCGCTGCCCTCCGGCGGCTCGGTCCACACATAGGCGAGGCGGCGCCCATAGCGATCCTTGGGTTCCTCGTCGTATTCTAAGTACACTTGTTTTCCGGTGAGTTCCTTCTTCGTAAAGTCCGACGCTTCTTTTCCCCAAGGTTCTACGATGCCGTTGGGATGCACGGTTTCCGGCGTATCGACGCCGATCAGGCGCACGCGGTATTCTTCGGTATTTCGAACGACGATCGTATCGCCGTCGACCACGCGGGTCACGGTGGCGGCATCGGCCGGGCCGACGTCGTCACAGGAAAGCAAAGCGGCGGCAAAAAGTACGATACAGGTTATGATAATATTACGTAAATTCTTCATAAGAATAGTATAACAGATCGGAGCGGTGGATATGAGCATTCAAATTTTCGGCACCAAAAAGAGCAACGACACCAAAAAGGCACAGCGGTTCTTTAAGGAACGGGGCATTTCCTTTCAATTCGTAGATCTGATGGAAAAGGAACTGAGCTGGGGAGAATTCGACTCCATCACCGCTTCGATCGGCGGTTTGGACGCCTGGATCGACGAAAAGAGCAAGGACAAGGACGGCCTCGCCTATGTAAAATATGCCACCGAAGAAAGCAAAGAGTCCTATATTATCGACCATCCGGAAATTATGAAGCTGCCGATCGTGCGCAGCAAAAAGCGCGCCGTACTGGGCCATGCGCCGGATGTATGGAAGCAATGGGCCGAGGAAGAAAAATAAATAGCGCCCCGAAGGGCGCGAGAGGGGTATGCGGTCGCATATCCCTTTTTTTATGGAGAATGGCTTATAAAACGGTCTCGTCTTTCATCAGAAGCACAAAGGCGATGGCAAGAAAAAGCGCGGAAACCCATATGGTCTTCAGCCCCATATGGGAAAAGAGGAGTCCTCCCAAAGCCGCGCCGGTAAAAAAGACAAAGACGATATAAAAGACCACGCCGCTTTTTTTAAGATGGCTGCGCTTTTTGGTCAGCCGAAAGCCCGCCAGATTGTCCATGACCGTGCGCATATTGCCCACGCACATGGTGGTGGCAAAGCGAATGTCGGCGAATTCGCGAAAGGCATTGACCTGCATGCCGCAGGAGAAGGCCATCATGCCGTTGGCGATGTCGTTAAAGGCGACGGGGATCAACCCCACCGCGCAAAGAATCAGAATTTCAAAAAACAGAACCTGTTGCTGCCACTTGAGCTTTAGCGCCCGTCGCTTCAAAAATCCGAAGTGGGCGGACACATAGACCCCTAGAGCGAAGGAGAGGATGGCGAAAAGAAAGTGAAGGATCTGCGCCCCATTCCCCTCCACGACATTCAGCGCGAGGAGCACCACATTCCCCGTAAGGGCGTTGACGAAGACCTTGCCCCTAAGGGCATAGGAATAGCTGTCTTGCAGGCCGCCCGCCAGCGTCAGGAAGGTGGCGAAGATCAGCGATTCCGAGACTTCACGCCGCGCCATAGCGCTTCAGCCTTTCGAGCATTTCGCGGTAAATGGGGAGCATATGGTCTTCGGTGACGAAGGTTTCGAGGGCGCCTTCCGGCACCCATAGGCGATTTTTCTCCTCGACGAGGAGGGTATCTTCGGTCTTCCCGAAAAAACCGAAGGTAAAATTGATGTGAAAGTGCGCATCCACCGGCACGCCCTTTCGTTTGTGGGGCTTGACGGCCAATAGCTGCATGCCGATGGGCGCCTTTTTCGCCGGCTTGACATATTGTATGCCGGTCTCCTCGTACAGTTCCCGAAGTGCGGCATACAACAGGTCCTCCTTCGGCTCCACGTGTCCGCCGGGCCAGGACCAGCTCTTATAAATAGGATGGTAGATCATCAGCAGGGCGCCTTTTTCTCGATCGAGGACCATCGACGATGTGGTGTAGTGATAGGGATCGGCGCGATCGGTGCCGATCAATTTACCATTCAGGCGGAGCAAATGTTCTCTGTCTTCCGCCTCTTGTGCATTTTGCGGTTCGTAGGTTTTAATCCAATCCATAGATTTCCTCCAATACGGGCCGAAACGCCGAAGGGATCGCATATTTTTCCCGAAGGGCGTCTACATCGGCCCAAGTGTATTCTTCCGCCGCTGTAAATACCGCCTCGGCCGTCGCCACGACCACGGTAATCTCCCAAATCTTGTGGGTAAAGACGTGCTCGTAGCGCGTGCCGAAGCGGATTTCTTTGGCGACGATGGCGCGCTCCGCGAGATACTTCTCCACATCCTCTTTCTTCCACCGGCCGGGCAGAAGCGGAAAGCCCCAGAGCGAGGACAAGAGGCCATCGGTCCGCTTTTCGACGAGGTATGCGCCGTTGTGGCGTATGGCGAGGGCCAGGTACTGTTCCCGCGTCTTTTCCTTTTTCGGCTTTTTGTGCGGAAATTCCTCTTGCCGGCCCTCTCGAAAAGCGATGCAGTCCGCATGGAGCGGACAGGCGAGGCAGCGCGGGCGCTTGGGCGTACAGATCTCGCTTCCGAGGTCCATCAGCGCCTGGTTAAAGTCCCCGGGCGCCGTCTCGGGGATCTCGGCAGCGGCGAGGGCGGCGATCTCTTTTTTGCCCGCCGTCTCGTCGATCCGCGCTTCTACCGCATAGAGCCGGCTAAAGATGCGAAGGAGATTGCCGTCTATGGCGGCGACCGGCTCGCCATAGGCGATCGATGCCACGGCGCCGGCGGTATAGGCGCCGATGCCGGGGAGGGTTTCGAGGGTTTTGGCATCCTTCGGCATGCCCTCTTTTGCGACGCGCATGGCTGCTTTTCGCAAGTTTTTGGCGCGGGAGTAGTAGCCCAATCCTTGCCAAAATTTTAACAACTCATCTTCGTCGCTTTCCGCCAGCGCCTCGACCGTGGGGTAGCGTTCGATAAATCGTTCGTAATATGGAACCGCGGCCGCCGCGCGGGTTTGTTGGAGCATAATCTCCGATACCCATATCTTGTAGGGGTCGCGGGTATTTCGCCAGGGCAACCCCCGCTTGTGGGGGTTGTACCATTGTAAAATTTTTTCTGAAACAGACATGCTCCTATTATAACAAAAGGGGCAAAAAACGGCATATTGACGGTGTTCGCGGATCGTGTTATAGTTAAAAAACAGATATCATACAAAATCAATAGGATATAGGAGGAATTTTCAATAGATGGATGCTTTACTGCGAGTGGAAGGCGTACGCGCTTCCGTAGAAGAAAAAGAAATCTTAAAGGGAATCGACCTCGAGGTCGGTAAGGGCGAAGTCCACGTAATTATGGGGCCCAACGGCAGCGGAAAGTCCACCCTGGCAAATGTGATTATGGCAAACCCCGCCTACACCATGACCGAAGGCAAGATCGTCTTCGACGGGGAGGACATTACCGATCTTTCCACCGACAAGCGGGCGCAAAAGGGCCTGTTTTTGAGCTTTCAGACGCCCCACGAAGTGCCGGGCATCAGCGTGGAAAACTTTATTCGCCAGGCCAAGCTCGCCCGGGGCGAAAAGACCTCCATTTTGAAGTTTAAGAAGGCCGTCGACAAAGAAATGAAAATGCTCGATATGAAGCCCGAATACGCAGAGCGCTATTTGAATGTCGGCTTTTCGGGCGGCGAGCGCAAAAAGACCGAGATCCTGCAGCTTTTGATGCTCAATCCCAAGCTGGCGATCTTGGATGAGACCGACTCCGGCCTCGACGTCGACGCGGTGGCCACGGTGAGTCGCGGTCTGAAGGCGTATCTGAACGGCGAAAACTCCGTCATTATCATCACCCACCACCGGGAGATATTAAAAGAGATCGAACCCGATTATGTGCACGTCATCAACGACGGCAGAATCGTAAAAGAGGGCGGCGACGAAATTATCGACCGCATCGAATCCGAAGGGTTCGGCTGGATTAAGGAAGAGGCCCATGCGTAAAAAAAGCGATATTCAAGAAATGGATCGGGGGGTCTACGACGAAAAGAACCCCTTCACGTATAGAAAGAAGACCGAACAGGGACTCAGCGAAGAGATCGTAAGAGAGATCTCGAAGGAAAAGAACGAGCCCGAATGGATGCTCGAAAAGCGGCTGGAGGCCTTGGCGATCTTTAACGAAAAGCAAAATCCCGAATGGGGACCGGATCTTTCCGAGGTGGATATGAACAAGGTCATCACCTATATCCGCCCGGACGCCGACCTCGCCGGCGACTGGAACGACGTGCCCGAGGAGATTCGCGAGACCTTCGACAAGCTGGGCATCCCCGAAGCGGAAAAGGAATCCTTCCTCTCGGGCGTGGGCGCGCAGTACGATTCCGAAGTGGTCTATCACAGCATTCAAAAGCATCTCTCCGATCAGGGCGTGGTCTACACCGACTTCGAAACGGGGCTGAGAGAATACGAAGACATCGTGCGCGCCTATTTCGGCAAGTGCATTTCGCCGAGTCTGCACAAATATGCGGCGCTCCACTATGCGGTTTGGAGCGGCGGGAGCTTCGTCTATGTGCCCGCAGGGGTCGACGTAGACGTGCCGCTGCAGTCCTACTTCCGCCTAAACGCGCCGGGGGCGGGCCAGTTTGAGCATACCCTGATTATTATCGAAGAGGGGGCGAAGTGCCACTTTATCGAGGGCTGCTCCGCGCCCAAATACAATGCGCTCAACATCCACGCCGGGGCGGTCGAGCTCTTTATCAAAGACGGCGGCACCCTGCGCTACTCCACCATCGAAAACTGGTCGAGAAATATGTATAACCTAAACACCAAGCGCGCCATCGTCGGCAAGGACGCCAAGATCCAATGGGTCTCGGGTTCCTTCGGCAGCAAGGTGAGCATGCTCTATCCCACTTCTGTCCTCGCCGGAGACGGCGCCCAGAACGAATACACCGGCATCAGCTTTGCCGGCGCGGGACAAAACATCGACACCGGCGCCCAAGTCATTCACGCCGCCAACCACACCAAGAGTTCCATTCAGTCCAAGTCCATCTCCAAGGGCGGGGGCATCGGAACCTATCGCGGCCTGGTCAAGGTCACCGAAAACGCCGAGGACTCCAAGTCCACGGTATCCTGTGAATCTTTGATGCTCGACAGCGAATCCCGCCAGGACACCATTCCCTCCATCGACATCAACAATCGGGATGTGGACTTCGGCCACGAAGCCAAGATCGGCCGGATCTCCGATGAAGTCATCTTCTACCTGATGACCCGGGGCATCTCCGAAGAAGAGGCGCGGGCGACGGTCGTGCGCGGCTTTGCCGATCCCATCGCCAAGGAACTGCCCCTGGAATATGCCGTGGAAATAAACAATCTCATCTCTTTGGAATTGGAAGGGAGCATCGGCTGATGAAAGCGCACAAGGGAAATATACTGGAATACAAAACCTATCATTATTTGAATGTAAACGAACGCAATATCCCCGCGACCGATGTAAAGGGAAGCACCCCCGCACCGGCGGATGCGGTATTTACGGGGCCCTATGGCGTAAGTGCCGAGCTCCGCGAGCTGCACGAGAGCGCCTCTACGAAATATAAGCGCTTTGAAGCGAAAGAAGACGTGGATTTGGGTATCTTCCGAATGGAAGGAGAAGACGACGCCGTGGTGACCCTGGACTTTATCGTAGAGCCCGGGTGCCATATGACCGGCTACTTCTCCTCGAACAAGACCGGCGGGTACCGCTCGCTCTTGGGGCGTATCCACGTCAAAGAAGGCGCCACCGCCCGCTTGTACTTTGCCAATTTGGACCGCAGCGAAGTGGAAAACTACCTGTCCCTGATCGCCGTGGTGGAAGAAGGCGCAAAACTCGACGCCTTTGTGTTCCATATGGGCGACGGGAACGAAATCTCCAATGTGCGTTGCAATCTCGTGGGCGACGGCGCCTTGGGGAGCGTGCAGTCCATCTTTTTGGGCAAGGGCGCACAGAAATACGATTTCCAATACGATATGATCCACGCGGGGAAAAACACCACCTCGAATCTGATCGTAGACGGCGCCTTGATGGACGAAAGCTACAAAGTCTTTAAGAGTCGGGTAGACTTTTTGGAAGGCTCGGCCGAAAGCCGCGGCAACGAGGAAGAATTTGCCATCCTCCTCGACTCCACCGCCCGTAGCCTGTCGGTGCCGGCGCTGTTGAGCCACGAACACGACGTCGAAGGCAACCACGCCGCCAGTGCGGGGCGGATCGACCAGGAACTGCTCTTTTACTTTATGACCCGCGGCTTTGACGAAAAGACGGCGGAACGCATGATCGTCGACGCGAAATTTGCGCCGGTGATCGACGGCATCGTCTACGAAGAAGAGCGCGAGCGCATCTACCGAGAACTCGACTACAGTATGGGGAGGCGATAGGATGTTACAGCATAGCGAAATTATGGAGATCCGAAAGGATTTCCCCTTTTTAGAACTGTCGACAAAAGACAAACCCTTGGTCTATTTGGACTCCGCGGCCACGACCCAAAAGCCGCGGCAGGTCTTGGAGGCCATGAACCGCTACTATAGCTATCAAAACGGCGGGCCCCACAGGGGCGCACACCGCCTGTCTATGGCGGCGACCGAAGTGTACGAAGGCGCGCGGGAGAAGGTTAAGGACTTTATCGGCGCAAAGGACGCAAAAGAGATCGTCTTTACGCGAAACGCCACCGAAGCCTTAAACCTCATCGCCTATAGCTGGGCGCTCGAGAATATCAAAGCGGGCGACGAAATCGTCCTCTCAATCATGGAACACCACGCCAATCTCGTCACCTGGCAATATGTCGCCGAAAAGACCGGTGCCAAGCTCGTCTATCTCTATATCGACGACAAAAAGACGATTCCCTTCTCCGAAGTGGAAGAAAAAATTACGTCAAAGACCAAACTCCTCGCCATTACCCAGAGCTCCAATGTGCTGGGGACCATGCCCGATGTCAAAAAGATGATCGCGCACCTCAGAACCGTGAGCCCCGAGGCGCGCGCGGTGGTCGACGGGGCGCAATCCACGCCCCATATGCCCGTCGACGTGCGGGATTTGGACTGCGACTTTTTCGTATTTAGCGGGCATAAAATGCTCGCCGCTATGGGCGCGGGCGTCCTCTACGGCAAGCTCGATCTCCTAAACACCTTAAAGCCCTATATGTACGGAGGCGACATGATCGAATACGTCTACGAAGACCGGGCGACCTTCCTCGATGCGCCGGCGCGCTTCGAAGCGGGCACCCAGGATGTGGGCGCGGCCTCGAGTTTGCCGGCGGCGATCGAATACCTGGAAAACATCGGCATGGAAAACATCCACGAATACGAAAGCCATCTTTTGAACTACGCCTACGACGAGATGTCGAAGATGGACGACATCGACATCCTCTCCCGGCCGGAAGGGCCGCGGGGCGGGCTGATCACCTTTAACTTTAAGGAAGTGCACCCCCACGATGTGGCGTCGATTCTCGATTCCAAGGGCGTCGCCATTCGCAGCGGCCACCACTGTGCGCAGCCCCTGCACCGCAGTTTCGATCTGTATTTCTCGTGCCGCGCGTCCTTTGCGGTCTACAACACCATGGAAGAAGTCGAATACTTTATCAAGAGCCTCGACGAAGTCAGGAGGGTGATGGGCCTTGGCACTCGATGAAATCTACACCACGCTGATTATGGAAGAATCGCGCAGCGAACACAACAAAAAAGATCTGGACGATCCCGACTACTGCGAACTGGGCCACAACCCCAGTTGCGGCGACGAGATCACTCTGCAGATCAAAATGGACGGCGATATCCTCAAAGACCTGTCCTATACGGGCAGGGGGTGCGCCATCTCTCAGGCGTCCACTTCTATTATGATCGACACCGTGCGCGGCAAGACCAAAGAAAAGGCCTTGGCGCTCGCCGATACCTTTATCGATATGATCAAAGGCGTCTCGCTCTCCGAAGACGAAGAAGAGGAGCTGGAAGATGCCATGGCGTTTCAGGGCGTGGCACAATTGCCCGCTCGGGTTAAGTGCGCCGTCCTCCCGTGGTATACGCTCAAAGGCATATTGGAAAAATAGAACATGTATCTGCATGTTCTATTTTTATCACCTTTTTCGGACAGAGAGCCGAAGGAAAGGCGGTATTTAACAAGAATATATAAAAAAATAGAAAGAAATCGGGGTAAAAACATATTTTTTTCGCTACCCCGTATGATATAATCCAATAGAGATTACGTATATAATTATTCAGAATAATTTCTATAAATTTCACACCGAAGAAGGGGGGACATTGTGGATACAAGAGAATTTATGTGGACCTATTGGCGGCTGATTAAAGAGGCATGCGACACCCGGAGTGCGCTGACCGACTATTTTTCCGCCCGCTACTCCCTTACGCAGTTGCAGTTTCTCGTCTTGGGACAGATCGACGCTCTAGAGGATACCTCGATCCGCTCCATCGCCCGATCCCTGCACCGCGACCATGGCAATATCTCGAAGATCTGTACGGTGCTCGAGGAAAAGGGCTTCGTATACCGAGAGCGATCGACGGAGGATTCGCGCATCGTCTATGTTTTTTTGACCGAAAAGGGCGATGGCTATGTGGAGGAGTTTCGCTCCATGCTCGCGCCGCTCTACGACAAGCTCGGCGAGTATCTTACCGACGGCGATCTTCGGTTTTTGCTGAAGTCCATGGAGACCGTCGACGAGCTCTTTAACGAATCCGACCGCCTCCGCGAAGTGCGCGACGAACAGCGGCGCCGGCGCAGAAAAAACCGCTAAGGCGTGTTCGCCTTTCCGTCTCTACATAGACTATTTTTCATTTCAAATTTAAGTCAAACCGGCTCGTTCGACATCTTTTTCGAAAAAAGGGCTTATAATAGACGGGAAAGGAGTCGTTCATGAAGAAATTATTTTCTATATTCCTCGCGTTTTTCCTCCTGTTCCCCGTAACGGTGCGGGCGGAGCGCGCAGAGGGAATTCAGAGCCCCCAGACCCTCGTCGTAGACGGCGAAGTGACGGATCTGAAGGGCTACAACATACACGACAACAACTATTACCGCCTGCGGGATCTCGCGGCGGTTTTTGCGGGAAAGCTCGATTTTTCCCTCGACGGCAACAATCGCGTCATCACCGTAAACACCGAAGAACGCTACCGCTCTTTCCCCGGCGACCGGTCCGGCGGCGCACGGGAGCGGGCGCTCAAAAAAGAGATGCAGCTGATCGTCCTGGGCAAATCTCCCCAAGACCGCATGCAGGCCTGCTACAATATCCACGGCTTTAACTATTTCCGCCTGCGGGATATGGGCGAGATTTTGGGCTTTAGGGTTCGCTACGACAAGGCGAATAACCGCGCTATCGTTGAGACGCCGTCCTACGTTCCCAAGAACGACCCCGCGCCCCAACCCGCACCGGAGGCGGGACGCGTGGTTCTCGGAAACGAGCGGCTGTTGACCGAGTACAAGCACCTTATCGACGGAAAGCGCGTCGGACTGATCACTAACCAGACCGGGGTGGACGCCGAAGGGCGCCCGGTCGCCGAAAAGCTGAAGGCGTATCCCGGTGCACAACTCGTCGCCCTCTATAGCCCCGAGCACGGCCTCGACGGCAAGCAGAAGGCGGGCGCCTATGTGGCGAGCTATTTCGACAAAAATATGAATCTGCCCGTCTACAGTCTCTACGGGCCCACCCGCAAGCCCTCCAAGGAAATGCTCAAGGGCATCGATGTGCTCCTCTACGATATGCAGGACATCGGGAGCCGCACCTATACCTATATCTCCACCCTACAAAACGCCATGGTGGCGGCGAAAGAAAACGGCATTCCCATCGTCGTACTGGATCGCCCCAATCCGCTGGGCGGCGAGATCGTCGAGGGCTTTTTGCGCGAGACGCGCTTTAAGAGCTTTGTGGGGATCGACAAGATGCCCATGGCCCACGGCATGACCGCCGGCGAGTTGGGGCAGTTCTTCAATCGCGAGATCGGCGCCGATCTCACCGTGGTGCCCTTAAAGAACTGGCGCCGCGATATGGTGTGGCAGGACACGGGCCTGCCTTTCGCCCAGACCAGTCCGAATATTCCCAACCTCTCCAGCGCCTTTTTGTATATGGCTACGGGGAGCGGCGAAGAGACCGGTATCGGCCAGGACGAAAAGTTTCACTGGGTCGGCGGAAAAAACATGAACTCCGCCGAATACGCAAGGAGGCTGAACGCGAAGAACCTTCCCGGCGTGCGCTTTGTGGCGGCACCCAAGGGATCCCGCGGCGGCGTACGCGTAGAGGTCACCGATCCCCACAGCTTTAACCCCGCCCGTACGGGCATCTACACCCTGGCGGTGGCCAATCAGATGCGGCCCATCAACGTGCCGACGCTCAAAAAGCCCTACAGTATGTTTTATCTGATTCAGGGCTCCGAGACCATCGCCGAGATGTTCCGCGCCCGAAAGAGTCCCGAGGAGATCGTCGCGGCCTACCAAAGCGATGTGGAGGCATTTCGCGCCGAGCGGGCGCCCTATCTGCTGTATCAATAGCACCCGAAACCGGATTCCCAGCGAATTCGGTTTTTTTGCGCAGATCTTAGGGAGATTTTAGGAATCGCCGCGGGGGTTTTTGGTATAATGGAGGTTCGTGAGGAGGCAGTATGAAAAAGACATCCATCGCAAAGTCTACGGGGCTGATTATCCTATTTTCCCTGATCGGGAAGATGATGGGATTCGGCAGGGAGTCCCTCGTAGCGGCGGTATTCGGCGCGGGATACGAAAAAGACGCCTTTGTGGCGGCACAATCCGCCACGTCCACCGTCAGTATGTACATCGTTATGGGGATCAGTACGGTCTTTATCCCCGGACTCCAATCGGTGTTTTCGGAACAGGGCGAAGAGGGAAAACACCGCTTTACCAACAACATATTTGTGATCGTGAGCTTACTTACCTTGGGCATAATGCTTCTGGGCATCGTCGGGGCGCCGTTTCTCGCCATGTTGGTGGGGCCGCGCTTTGATCCGCGCACCAAGGCGCTGACCATACAGCTCATTCAGCTGGGTATGCCGGTCATCGTCTTTTCCGCCTACGAGGGGATCTTTACCGGCTATCTCCACTTTCACAATCGCTTCGGCATCGCCGCATCGGTCCCCATCTGGCTGAATACGGTCTACCTGGTGTATCTGTTCACCATGTCTTCGCAATTCGGCATCTACGGGCTTACCGTCGTCTCGGTGCTCGCGGTGGTGGCGGAGTTTATCGCCGTCATCTACGGTTCGTACCGCACCGGGTATCGGTTTCGGCCCATACTCGACCTGTCGGATCGGCACACCAAGCAGACGCTTTTGCTGGCGATTCCCGCCATTATCACCGTCAGCGTCAACAATATCAACACCCTGGTCAACCGCGCTCTGGCATCGGGTTTGGTATCGGGTTCTATGAGCCGGCTGGACTACGCCAACAAGCTGAATGTACTGGTGATCGGAATCTTTATCACCGCCATCACCTCGGTCATCTACCCCGCCATGAGCAAGGCATTCGACGAGGGCGATATGGAGAAGGGCAAAAAGATCATGAACGGCTCCGTGCGTTCCGTGCTCCTCATCACCATTCCCGCCATGGCGGGACTGATCGTCCTCGCGCGTCCCATCGTGGAACTCGCCTTTATGCGCGGCGCCTTTACCCCGGCGGATGCGGACGCGACGGCGATCTGCCTGCGCTTTTACACCCTGGCATTGGTCTCGATTTCGGTGAACAATGTGCAGAACCGGGTCTTCTACAGTTTGGAAGATACCAAGACGCCCTTCTATCTCGGGGTCATCAATGTATTGTTTAACGTGGGCTGCAACCTCGTCCTGGTGCGGTTTATGGGGATCAACGGCCTGGCGCTTTCCGTCTCGATCGCCCAGACCGTCGTCACCGGCGTCTCCTTCTATCTCTTGTGGAAGAAGCTCGGCCATATCGGCATGAAAAGCTATGTCAAGATCACCGCAAAGACCGTGATCGCATCGGCGATTATGGGCGTATTCGCCTACTACTTCTACAATTTCGGCGCGGGCTTTATCGGAACGAGCACGAGCCTAAAGCTCTTGTATTTCCTCGTAACCGTCGGCCTCTCCGCGGTACTGTACTTTGTAATCCTCGACTTCTTGGGCCTCAAAGAAGCCAAGGACATCAAAAAGATCGTGCGCATCAAATACTTGCAGCGAAAAGCCGCTTAATACTCTCCGCCTTCGGGCGGAGTTTTTTTGTGGCCACCGGCGCGCCCTTTCGCCGCGGTTAAATCTCCACGAAAAGGGTATAAGTGATGTACAACTGATAAGCAACGGAAGGGAGTATACCAATGGAAAGAAAAGTAACATAAAAAGTTCGCGGTAAGGCGGCCATCGACGGCGCCGGCGTGCATTTGGTACGCGTACTCGGCCCGGGCACCATGGAGGCCTTCGACCCCATTTTGATGCTCGATTCCTTCGACAGCGAAAATCCGGAAGACTATCGGGCGGGCATACGGGCCATCAAAGCGAGTATTTGCCCCTAGACTACTACGACATCCACATTCAAAAGGGGAAATCCCTCACCATCGAAACCGACCCCGCGCGTTCGGTAATGCTCTTTACCCTCTTGGGCGACGCGAAGATCGCCGGTGAAGAGATCCCCGAAAAAACCGCGGTCAAGGTGTCCGAGGGCGATTCGATCACCGTCGAAGGTCTCAGCGACGAGAGCTATATCCTCTTTATGAGCTCCCTCGCCCTCAAAGAGCCCATCGCCTGGGGCGGACCCATCGTTATGAACACCGACGAAGAGATTCAAGAGGCGTTTTCCGACTTGCGGAGCGGCAACTTTATTCGCCAAAAGGCCGATTACGAAACCGAGACGAAGTAAATCCGGCGCATAGATTTCGCCGAACAGAAACGAGTAGCACTATGTTGGCAAAAGACGCGGCCATTGCACCGGCCGCCATGGAATATTTGAAGAAAAAAGGCATCGACGCCATCTCCGTAGACGTGATCGCTTCCGGCTGCTGCGGCGCCCCGGGCATCCGAAATGCTTCGGTCTCGAAGGGCAAGCCCACGCGGGATGCCAATGTCTACAAAAAGACCACCGTTGACGGCATCGACGTATACTATCCCTATTACACCAATGTCGACGACGGCGTGGTGCGCATCGACGCGGAGCGATTTTTGGGCATCACCACCCTCTATGTCGCCAACGCCGAATCGGAATACTGAAGATACAAAAACCGCCCCTTTGCAAAGGGGCGGTTTTTTAGTGCGGAGATGCGTATACAAAAAGAGCGACGGGAGTCGCTCTTTTGTATGCTCGAAATTACATATTGGAATAGTTGTCGAAATAGCCCTGTACCAGGACGACGGGGGTACCCTTGTCGCCGCTTCCCGAGGTGAGGTCGGCCAAAGAGCCCAAGAGGTCGGTGAGGCGCCGGGGGGTGGTGCCCAGGGTTTCGTCCTTGCCCAAGAGATCCTGATCTTTTTCGTGGATCCGTTCGACGATGACCCTTTCCATCTCCTCTTTGGGGAGATCCTTGAGTTCGGTATCGGCGAGGTACTTCATTTTGAGTTCGCTCGGCGTGCCTTCCAGTCCGTCGGTATAGGCGGGGGATACGACCGGGTCGGCCAGTTCCCAAATCTTGCCCACCGGGTCCTTAAAGGCGCCGTCGCCGTAGATCATCACTTCCATATGCACGCCGAAGTGCGCGTTCAGGCGTTTTTGCAACTCTTCTACAAAGGGCATGCCGTCTCTGGGGAAGAGTTTGACCTTTTCTTCACCGGCCATATTGCTGCCCAAAAGGCCGTATTCTTCGTTATAGCCGTGGACGTCGGAGGGATCGGAGAGGATGTCGTCGAGGCCGTAGACGAGGTGGGCGCCGTTGTCTTTCAGCTCGCGCTTGATAAAGTTGCGGCTGTGAATGCTGGCCACGAGGATGTCCTCGGTATAGGAAAGGATGGTGCGGGGATCGTTGGAGAAGTAGATTTCGCTGTCAGGCGCGATTTGTTTATAGAGCTTTACGTAGTCGATGCCCGTAAATTCGTGTTTGACTTCTTCGCCGAAGTGTCGTCTGTATTCTTCTTCGCTCAGCACGTCGGTATAGGGGTTGATCTTGGCGCCGTAGAGCTTGTTGTCGTCCATAAGGTGGTTGCCCACTTCGTCGGAGGGAAAGCTCAACAGAATGTGGAGTTTTCGGCCGCTCTTGGCGAGTCCATTCAGAATCGTAGAGAAACGGTTCCTGGACAGGATCGGAAAGACGACGCCGAAGGGGCCGGGGAATTTGCCGGCCACATCTTCGGCGATTTCGTCGACGGTGGCGTAGTTGCCCTGACATCGGGCGAGCAGGGATTCGGTGACGCAAATGATGTCTTTGTCCCGAACGGGGATGTCTTCGGATTCTACGGCTTTTACCACCGAGTCGAAGACCACCTCTACCAGGTCGTCGCCTTCGCGGACGATGGGCAGGCGTATGCCTCGGGTCGTCGTTCCAATATATCGTTTCATAATCGCAATCTCCTCTTTCGTGTCAATATAAAATCTGCTTCTATTCTACCATAGTTGAAAGAAAGGTGGTATTCTGTATGGTAGAGTCTTACCGCAATCGCGAAATTTTTTTTGAAGGGAAGGGATGCCGTGGAAGGCGCGGTACGCATCAAACGCAAACATTTTTTTAGAGAGCATTGGATCATGATCCTGATCCTACTGCTCCTCCTCTTTGAACGCCTGTATATGCTCTCTCACCTGGGCCCTACATATTCACTGGAAAGCGACGATTTGAGCTATGTCAAGGCGGGGATTACCCTCTACGAAACCAAGACCCTCACCATGCACGGGGTCGTATCGGCGCAGATTATGCCGGGCATGCCGGCGTTGATCTCGCTCTTTGTGCCCTTTTTCGGCACGGGAGAGAGGCTGTGGCTCGCCCTCAAAGTGCTCTGGTGTATTATGGGCACCTTGGCGCCGTGGTTTCTGTATCTCGCCATTCGGGAATGGGCGCCGAAATACGCGGCGCTATTGCCGACGCTGTTTTTCTTTACCCCCGATTTCGCCTGGCAGGACAATCTGATCTTGTCCGAGACGCCCTTTATGATGCTCACATGCCTCTATCTCTACGGCGTCTTTCGCATGGCGAAGCACAGAGACTGGGGCAGTTTTGTCATCGTCTTTTTGGCGGCGTTTTGCTGTCTGATGCTTAAAGCCCAGGCGATGTTTTACTTTGTGGCGCCGATCCCCTACTTGGCGCTCAAGAAATACCCGTCGACGACGCTGTATTTGCAGAGCTTTATCGGCCTGGTGCTCCTCGCGCTCTTTATCGTGCCCTGGAGCATACGCAATTACTACCACTTTGAGGAACGGATCCCCCTTACATACGGCATCGGCAACCCGCTGCTCTTGGGCACCTATCAGGGCGAGGGCTACCCGCCCGATGAGGCCTTCGACTACAATGCGCAGGTGACCGAGCCGCTTATGGAAAAATACGCCCATCTGGTGGACGACGAGGGAAAAATGAGCGAAAAGCACCTCCGATTCTTCTATATGAAGGGCGACGAGGCGCGGGCGCGGCTGCGCATGGACTATTGGTGGAAGCACGACCGCGATTCCATGCTGCGGAGCTATTTCTTGCTCAAGCCGCAGAAGATGCTCTTCGAGACCTTTTATTGGGACGAAGTGGTGCCCCATACCAAAGACCCCATCATATTCTCGCGAACCGTCGAGTTTTACCTGTCCATGTTCGCCCTCGTGGTGGCGATCGTCTGCCGAAAGTACGTCAAGGAAGTCTTATTTGTCCTCCTCATGTATTGGATCCAGATCTACATGTACGCCTACGCCTACGTCTTCGACCGCTATGCACAGACGCTCTTGCCCTATCGGTATATCGCATTGGGGCTGGGATTTGCCGCCTTTGTCTACGGAATCGGGCGCATGGTGCGGCGCCGCCGGCTTAAAAAAAGTTTCGGAATTTGAAAATTTCCCCTTGCAATTTCGAGGAAAAGACGATATCATGAAATCAGTAGATGATACAACATATCATTTACCTCCAAAGTCAATCGTCTACCCGATACACTCCTTCCTATATTCTATGTTGTCAAATGTCATGTGTAGACGAAAGGGCGTCTTTTACGCCCCAAAGCGCCGCCGGTACAGGGCGGCGTTTTTTGTGCCTTGAATTTACAATCTAAGTGCAACAAAAAATGATTCACCGTTTTCTGGTAAAATTATGTCGACAAAAACCAATCAACCAGGAGGAACGATGAAT
>NZ_JAUSWF010000004.1:0-163502 GCF_030815095.1 Aedoeadaptatus ivorii | reverse complement strand
AGAGATCAATCGCCGGCCACGTAAATGCTTAAACTGGAAAACGCCTTATGAGGTTTACCATTCAGTGGAGTTGCACTTGACTTGACAATTCAAGGCACAAAAAACGGACCCGAAGGTCCGCATTTTTAATTTTTAATAGGCTTTTGCGTAATAGACCATGTGCTTGGCGGGCTTGCCGCAGTGGACGCACACATCGGAAAGTTCTTCCTGCTCCTCTTCGAAGGGGATGCAGCGGATGGTGGCGCCGGTCTTTTCTTTGATTTCGGCCTCGCATTCTGCATCGCCGCACCACATGCCCTTTAAGAATACATTCTGTCCGTCGAGTTTTGCCTGAAAGTCGTCGAAGTTGTCGACGGAAAAGGTCTTTTCTTCCCGGCGGGCCTTGGCGGCTTCGAACATATCTTTTTGGATGGTATCGAGCATATCGCCCACGGCATCGGCGATATTTTCCATGGGGACAAAGCTCTTTTCATTGGTGTCTCTGCGCACAAAGACGACTTGGTTCTTTTCGATGTCCTTGGGGCCGATTTCGATCCGCAACGGAATGCCCTTCAGCTCCCATTGGTTGAACTTCCAACCCGGGCTGTACTGTGCCCGGTCGTCCAGTTCGACGCTGAAGCGGTCTTTCAATGCGTCGAAGAGGGCGGTTGCCTTTTCGTTTACGCCTTCCTTGTGTTGGGCGATGGGGACGATGACCACTTGGGTGGGCGCCACGCGGGGCGGCATCACCATACCGCGGTCGTCGCCGTGGACCATAATCAATCCGCCGATCAGACGGGTGGAGATGCCCCAGCTGGTGGTCCAGGCGGTGGCGAGCTTGCCTTCGCGGTCTTGGAACTGGATGTCGAACATATTGGCGAAGTTTTGACCCAGATTGTGGCTGGTACCCGATTGCAGCGCCTTGCCGTCGTGCATCATGGCCTCTAAGGTGTAGGTCGCATCGGCGCCGGCGAAGCGCTCGCTTTCGCTCTTTAAGCCTAAGATCACGGGAACCGCCATCTCGTCTTCGATGACCTGCCGATAGATTTCGAGCATTCTGAGGGTTTCTTCCTGGGCGTCGTCATAGGTCTCGTGCACCGTATGGCCTTCTTGCCACAAGAACTCGACCGTGCGCAAGAAGGGACGGGTCGTCTTTTCCCAGCGGAATACCGAACACCATTGGTTGATCAAAACCGGCAGGTCGCGGTAGGTCTGTACCCATTTGGAATACATGGTGTTGATCATGGTCTCGGAGGTGGGCCGTGCGATCAGCCGCTCCGCCAATTCTTCGTCGCCGCCGTGGGTGATCCACAGCACTTCGGGCGAAAAGCCTTCGAAGTGGTCGACCTCTTTTTGCAAGAGGGATTCGGGGATCAGCATGGGGAAGTAGGCGTTGGTGTGGCCCGTCGCCTTAAAGCGGGAATCGGCGTGTTCCTTGATCTTTTCCCATACGGCAAATCCATAAGGGCGAATGACCATACAGCCGCGCACCGGTGCGTAGTCCGCCATTTCTGCCTTTAAGACGATGTCGGTATACCATTGGGCGAAGTCGACGTCCCTCGCCGTGATCTCTCTTACAAATTTTTCCTGTGCCATAAATGCCTCCTAGCATGACAATAAAAAAACCGCGGTTTTCCAGGGACGAAAAACCGCGGTACCACCCTAATTTAACTTCAAAAGAAGCTCTCGACATCGTAACGTGATGAACGGCTCGGTTTGCGAGCGACTGCAGAGCGGGATTCCCCGGCTTCCGATCGCCGAATCTTGCAATCGATGAATTCGGCTCCCTGGCATCTTCCGGCGGGTACTTTTCTCTTTCAAAGTCGAAATATAATACAACTCTATTATAACCGCCGCCCTTCGCTTGTCAAGTTTTCCGCGAAGTTTTATGTAAATTTTACGCGGAAGGTGCGAGCAAGGGTTTTCCGCGCCTTGACAGCCTTTCTGTGATTGACTATTATAAAAGAAAACACCCTAGCCGGAAGGGGAGGGTTATAGTTTTTTTATATATTGGTGATCTTTCGAGAGAACCAATTTTTTATTTTATAGGAGGGAATATGGACAAAGACAACGGCTTCGGGCGGATGGCCTTTAACAAGCAGATGATGCGCGAGCGGCTCCCCCACGCCATCTACTACCGGTGGAAAAACGCCATTCGCAACGAAGCGGATTTGGACCGGGAGACGGCGGATGCCATCGCACACGCCATGAAGGAATGGGCGCTGGAGATGGGTGCCACGCACTATTGCCATTGGTTTCAGCCGCTAAACGGACGCACCGCCAAAAAACACGACGCCTTTTTGGATCGCACGGAAAAATACGACACCATCCATCGCTTTTCGGGCAAGGAATTGGTGCGGGGCGAAAGCGACGGCTCGAGCTTTCCCTCCGGCGGCATGCGCAGCACCTTCGAGGCGCGGGGCTACACCTATTGGGACGCGACCGCCAACTCCTTTATTATCGACCGGATCCTCTATATCCCTACGATCTTCGTCTCCTTTAACGGCGAAAAGCTCGACAAAAAGGGGCCGCTATTGGAGTCCATGAAGCTCTTGAGCCAATACGGCTCGCAGGTGGTCAACCTCTTCGAAAAAGAGGAATACACCTATCGCATGAAGCCCAAAGTCGGCCTCGAACAGGAATTTTTTCTCGTGGACGAGGCGCATTTTAATGCCCGCAGCGACCTAAAGAGCATCGGGCGCACCCTGATCGGCGCCGATGCCCCCAAGGGCCAGGAGATGGGCGATCACTATTTGGGCGGCATACCCCGGCGCGTGATGGATTTTTACGAGGACGTCAACCGCAAGCTCTGGGATTTGGGGATCTTCGCCAAGACCGAGCACAACGAGGTGGCGCCCGGGCAGTTCGAAATCGTCGCCCTCTACGAGAATGTAAATATCGCCGTGGACTACAATCAGCTGATTATGAGCATCCTCAAAGAAACCGCCCGCGAACACGGCATGGTCTGCCTGCTGCACGAAAAGCCCTTCTCCGGCGTCAACGGCAGCGGCAAACACAACAACTATTCCCTCACCACCAATTACGGCAAGAACGTCTTCGATCCCGGGGACAATCCCGCCGAAAACCTCACCTTCCTCCTCTTTACCGCCGCCATGATCGAAGCGGTGGACGATTACGCCCCTCTCTTGCGGATCGCCTCTTCCGGCCCTTCGAACGACAATCGGCTGGGCGGGCTCGAAGCGCCGCCGTCGATTATCTCGATGTTTTTGGGCTCCGAGATCGAGGAGATTCTAAAAGACATCGCCCACGAGGAATACCACGCCGACATTCGCCTGCCCAAGGCGTTTAAGATCAATTCCCTCGGGTATGCCCCCACCGACGGGAGCGACCGCAATCGCACCAGTCCCTTCGCCTTTACGGGCAATAAATTCGAATTCCGCATGGTGGGTTCGAGCATTTCCGGCGCCGATGCGAATATCGTCATCAACACCGCCCTGGGTCACAGCCTTCGAAAGATCGCCGATGCCCTCGTGCCCCTGGCAGACGATGCCGAGGCGCTTTCGGAAAAGGCGCGGGAGTTGATCGCAGAGATCGTTTTAAAACACGAGCGCATTCTCTACAACAAAGACAACTATTCCCAGGCGTGGGTCGAAGAGGCGAAGCGGCGCGGGCTTCCCAATTTCGCGAGCTACTTCGACGCGCTGGAAAGCTACAAGCGCCCCGAACTTATGCGGATCTTCGACGAATACGGGGTATTGAGTGAGACGGAGGTGGCCGCGCTCTATGAAATCGGAATCGAGTCGGTGGCAAATCACTACTCCCTCGAGACCCGGGCGCTTTTAACGATGCTTACCAAAGACGTGGAACCCGCCGTTATACGAGAAATTAAAGACCTTTCCGAGGTGGCCGGGCGCATCGAAAACGCGGCGCTCAACCGTCGAATTGAGACCTTTAATTTGCTCCTCGAGGAGCTATTGCTGCGCCACGATGCGCTCAAGGCGTCTTACGAAGAAGCCATGGCGCTTGCGGGCTACGAACAGGCGGCGTATTTTCAGCATGAAATCCTCCCCGCTTTTGGGCACATCCGCAGAATTTGCGACGAATTGGAGTCCATGATCAGCAGAGAAAACTGGAGAATTCCCACTTACGAAGATATATTTACGAAACTGGTATAGGAGGCATTATGACGAAGTACATTTTTGTAACCGGCGGCGTCGTTTCCGGCATCGGCAAGGGCATCAGCGCGGCGAGCATCGGCAGACTGTTAAAGAATCGCGGTTTCAGCGTATTTATGCAGAAATTCGATCCCTATTTGAACATCGACCCCGGGACCATGAGCCCCTACCAGCACGGCGAGGTCTTTGTCACCGCCGACGGTGCCGAGACCGACCTGGACCTGGGCCATTACGAGCGCTTTATCGACGAAGAGCTCACCAAATCCGCCTCGATCACCACGGGAAAAATCTACTCCCGCGTCATTCAAAAGGAACGCCGGGGCGACTACGACGGCGTTACCGTACAGGTCATTCCCCACGTCACCGACGAAATCAAAAGCGCCGTCTACCGCGCCGCCCATGAGACCGAAGCCGATGTCATCATCACCGAAATCGGCGGCACCGTCGGCGATATAGAGGGCCTGCCCTTTATCGAAGCCATTCGCCAAATTCACTCGGAAAACCCGCCCGAAGACGTACTCTACGTCCACACCGTATTGATTCCCGCCATTCCGGGTTCCGACGAACTCAAGACCAAGCCCACACAACACAGCTATAAACAGCTGATGAGCCAGGGCATTAAGGCGGACATCTTGATTACCCGAAGCGACGGAGAGATCGACGACTCCATTAAGCGCAAACTCTCCCTGTTTTGCGACGTCTCCGAAGAAGACGTCATCGAAAGCCGCCACGTCGACTTGATCTACGAAGTGCCCAATGTCTTCCGGGAACAAAAACTCGACGAGATCATTATGAACCACCTGCATCTCGAACCCAAGGAACAAAACTCCGACGAATGGCGCGAAATGGTCGCCCGCTTCAAAAAGGCGAAAGGCCGCGTCGACATCGCCCTGGTGGGAAAATACATCCAGCTCCACGACGCCTATATCTCCGTATCCCAGGCGCTGTTGGACGCCGGCTACGATATGGGCAAGCGCGTCAACATCCACTATATCGATGCGGAAGAACTCACCGACGAAGAATCCACCCGCACACGGCTTAAAGATATGCACGGCATCCTCGTGCCCGGCGGATTCGGCGAGCGGGGCGTTGAGGGCATGATCCTCGCCTCGAAATTCGCCCGCGAAGCGAACATCCCCTACTTTGGCATCTGCCTCGGCATGCAGATCGCCGTCATCGACATCGCGAGAAACCTCGCGGGCTTAAAGGGCGCCCACTCCACCGAAATCGACGTGGACACCCCCTATCCCGTCATCGACCTGATGGAATCGCAAGTCGGCGTGGAAAACCTGGGGGGCACCCAGCGCCTGGGCAACTACCCCTGCCACTTAGAAGATACGAGCCGCGCCCGCGCCCTTTACGGGACATCGGACATTCGCGAACGCCACCGTCACCGCTACGAGTTCAACAACGCTTTTCGCGGCGAACTCAGAAAGGCGGGTCTGAAAATCGCCGGCACCAACGAAGATTTGGACCTCGTCGAAATCATCGAACTGGACGCACCCGACTACTTCCTCGCCTGTCAATTCCACCCGGAATTCAAATCCCGCCCCAACGCCATCCATCCGCTATTCAAGGGATTTGTAGAGGCCGCGGCCAAAAAGGTACAGCCTTGATCGAAATCTGGGACCTGTTCGACAAAGACAACCGGCCCACCGGCGAGACCGCCATCCGCGGCAAGCGCATCCCCGGCGGGAGTTACCATCGGGTGGTGGAAGGATGGATTCGCACCCCCGACGGCAAATACATCCTCCAGAAGCGGGCGCGCTGTAAGAGAAACTACCCCGGCTTCTGGTCCTGTACCGCCATCGGAAGCGTCATCGCCGGCGAGAGCCCCGAGGACGCCATGATTCGCGAAATGGAAGAGGAAATGGGCATTCGCCTTACAAAAGAAGAGCTGGATTTGGAGCGCATCATCACCGAATTTCCCGCCCATTACTATATCTATCGCATCGAAAAAGACGTTAAAGAAGAAGACATACGGCCCGATCCCGAAGAAGTAGAAGACTTCGTCTTCTTGACGCGCGACGAACTGCGGAGCTGGTCCGAAGAAAATCACATGACCAAACTCTCCTATTACGAGGACTTTTTCAAAAAATGGCCATAAAAAAACAGGGGCAAACCCCTGCTTTTTCGCTCAATAGACCGGCGGCGTATAGAGCCAAATCGACAGACACGGCTCGTCGGCATTGTTGATATACACATGTGGCCAGCTTGCCTCAAAGGAAATGCTGTCGCCGGCGGAGACATGGTAGGAGACTTCGTTGACGACCACCTCGAGGCTGCCCGCGAGGATAAAGCCGAATTCCTCGCCGTCGTGGCTTTTGGGAATCAGACTCTTGGGGGCTTCGGTGGGATCAAAGCGCATTTCGATCAACTGAAAATGCTCATTTTCCGGCGTGAGAATGCGGATCCTGCGCTGCACCTCGGCATAATCGATCATCTTGTGCGAACCGCAGCGAAAGATCAGCGGCTTTTTGCGGGGCGGAATGTCCTCAAAAAACTCGCCCATCGTCGTGTGTAAGGCATCGACAATCCGCAACATCGCATTCACCGAAGGGGAGACCAGATCCCTCTCGATCTGGCTGATCAAACCCGTCGAAAGATTCGATGCCTCTGCCAAATCTTTAATGCTCATGCCCAATTCTTTGCGCATGACGCGAATCTTATGGCCGGAAAATTTACCAGACACGCCGCACCCCTTTCGAAAAATACTTACAATATACTAAACATAGTATATCACAAGGAAAAGGCAAAGAGAACGAAAATTCCAATCGGGAAACGAAACGGAACCCCGGGCGGGCTATGGTATAATGAGAGACGAATAGGAGGTTCATCCATGGACAGACAAAAGATTCTGGTCGTCGACTTCGGCGGCCAATACAATCAACTCATCACCCGGCGCGTACGGGAACAAAACGTCTACGCCGAAGTGGTCAGCTATCGCAAAGTGTGGGATGCGATCAAAAAGGAAAAACCCGTCGGACTCATCTTTACCGGCGGCCCCAACAGCGTATACGACGAGACCAGCCCCGGCATCGACCGCGAAATCTTCGAACTGGGCATCCCCATCCTCGGCATCTGCTACGGCATGCAGCTGATCGCCAAAACCCTCGGCGGCATCGTCACCAAATCCGACAAGCGGGAATTCGGAAAGACCAAGACCATGGTGGATCCTTCCAGCAAACTCTTCGAAGGGCTCGAAGTCGAACAAACCACCTGGATGAGCCACATCGACTACGTACAAGAGCTGCCCAAGGGCTTTCGTACCGTGGCGACCACCGATTCCTGCCCCGTGGCCGCCATGGAAAATGCAGAGAAAAACATATACGCCATCCAATTCCACGCCGAGGTGAACCACACCGAAAACGGATATCAGATTATCGATAACTTTTTGAAAAAAGTGTGCGGCGCAGAAGGCGACTGGAATATGGAAGATTACGCTACGTATGCCAAAGAGAGCATTCGCAAAAAAGTCGGCAAGAAAAAAGTCGTCCTCGCCCTATCCGGTGGCGTCGACTCCTCCGTCTGCGCCAAACTCCTCGCCGATGCCATCGGCGATCAACTCACCTGTATCTTCGTCGACCATGGCCTTATGCGCAAAGACGAAGGCAAAGAAGTAGAAGCCGCCTTCGCCGACAGCGATATGCACTTTATCCACGTAAACGCCAAAGACCGCTTCCTCGAAAAACTCAAGGGCGTCACCGACCCCGAGCAGAAGCGAAAAATTATCGGCGAAGAATTTATCCGCGTCTTCGAAGAAGAAGGCCGAAAAATCGGCGCCGTCGACTTCCTCGCCCAAGGCACCATCTATCCCGACGTCATCGAAAGCGGCGCGGGCGATGCCGCCGTCATCAAAAGCCACCACAATGTAGGGGGCCTTCCCGCCGTCGTCGACTTTAAGGACCTTATCGAACCCCTCAGAGATCTCTTCAAAGACGAAGTGCGAAAACTCGGCGAGACCTTGGGCCTCGATCCCAAACTCGTGTGGCGACAACCCTTCCCCGGGCCGGGACTCGGCATCCGCGTAATGGGAGAGATCACCGAAGAAAAACTCGACATCCTGCGCGAAGCCGACTACGTCTTCCGCGACGAAATCGCCAAAGCCGGCCTCGATCGCGACATCAACCAGTACTTTGCCGTCCTCACCGACAACCGCACCGTCGGCGTTATGGGCGACTTCCGCACCTACGACTACACCCTCGCCCTGCGCGCCGTCACCACTACCGACTTTATGACCGCCGATTGGGCGCGCATCCCCCACGACGTCTTAGACGCCATCAGCGTGCGCATTGTAAACGAAGTGGAACACATCAACCGCATCGTCTACGACATTACCAGCAAGCCCCCGGCAACCATTGAGTGGGAGTAAGGGGAGAGTTCTGTAACAATATAAGAAATCCGGTTTTTTCAATTCCTCTGTGCTATGAAGATGCAGAGGAATTTTTATATGTGGAAACAAAACTTGGGTTGCATCTAGAGTTGTGTTTTCGAGATTTCCGTAGATAAACTGCTGTATAGCATATCGATAGAAAATCACTACGACCGCTACTTTTGAACATTTCATCCCCGCTCTGGATCATAGATTTTTTTCATAGTCGTTTGGAGGATGAATATATAATTACCTCGATCGGCGAGACAAAGGTTTTAAACGAGGTAAATCTTAGGATCTTGGGTGGTGAAGCAGAAAGTTGTTATGTTATAAAGAGAATTATGTTTTAGACATTTTATACAGAAAATGTTCCTTTATCTGTTAATGAAAATTAGATGAGAAATGATCAAATCAAATATTTTTAAACTAGGGAATCACTGCATTCATAAAAAAAGTTATATTTATTGGTACAAAGTTATATTAATATATTATTAAATCAAAACTATAAAAATGAAGTTACTTCATTGATGTACAAAAGCTTCGTAGTATAATAATATATGTAAAAAATATTTTACTGTGAAAGGAGAGGAAATTGAAAATCAAATTAATAAAATATTTAGTTCCTGAGTGATGTTGAGTGTGGAAATTTTAACAATTGGGAGAATAGATTTATCACGAAAAAGACAGAACTTAGTGAGAATATGTCGATAGATTTCTTTGAGTTAGATTTATATATCTAATATGTCATCGACCTCATGGAAGAACTGTTTTATGTGTTTAAGCGTGTAGGTAAAGGGAGTGTAGTGTTTATAGACAAAATTATGAATAAAGAAGCTGGAGGAGGATCCACTCAACAGGAGAAAGTGCTTTCGCTTTTTAAATTTATTGAAGAATTGAATAAGTTAAAGCAGAATTTAGTGTTGAATGTATCGCAGTATAAATGGTGGCGTCCGATAAATTCTTTTCCCGATGATCCCGAGAATATTAAGATTTACTATCGAGATCGCGTGGATGAGGGTGAAGAGGGAGGAAATAATAATATTTTATTTTCTGTTCATAAACCCGAATTTCAAATTTGTCCGGAACCTGGGATTAAACTTAAGGAATGGTTAGAACAAGGATGGAATGATTATCGAAAGGAAGTTAAAACAAAAGAATTTATTTCCCGTCCTTTAGATCTAGAAGGTTTATCCTCCGATGAAGAGAAGCATGTACCGCGCATCGATAGGAAGAAAAAAAACTTATAAGGAATTCTTTTCTGATGACAAAGAGCGAATAAATATCTACGAAGAATGGATAGAAAAACGTAATATCTGGGCTGAACATCAAAAAGTATTGACTCGGACGAGAAAAATTTTTACAGAATTATATAAAAATATATTGATCTAGAACGAGATTCTGAAATATATGAATTGGTAGTAGCAGATGGTTTTTTGCGAGATAGGAGACTCCCAGACTTAAATCATCCAATTTTAACGCGACGTGTTAAAATTCGTCATGATGCCTTTGAGAATACAATCTACATAGAAGATACTGATGTTGAAACGGAATTATATACAGCAATGTTTCAAGATATGGAAGGTATCAATTTAGCATCGATTAACCATCTGCGTGAAGACCTTCATCTAAACGACTACCATCCCTTAGATCGAAATGATTTGCCTATATTTTTTAAAACATTCATTCATCAACTTTCATCTGAAAGTCACTATTCAGATGATGGAGATATAAAAGATTGGCAGCAAAAAGAGCGAATCTTGCTTTATCGTAATCCTTGCTACATTCTGCGCAAACGTTTAGATGGATCGTTGAAAGCTATCGATCAAATTCTAAAGCATGTAGAGAAAACTGGTGAAATTCCTGCTCCTATAAGAGATATTGTAGAAGGCGGGAAAATTGAAATTCCTGACGATATCGAGGCATTAACCATTGAAGAACAATTAGCTGCTGTTGGTGGAGAAAGTGTAGATATTTTATTGTCAAAAGAAGCTAATAGGGAGCAATTAGAAATTGCCCGACGTGTTGAAAGGTATAATGCAGTTTTGGTGCAAGGCCCTCCTGGAACGGAGAAAACTCATACTATTGCAAATTTGATGGGTCATTTTTTGGCGCAAGGGAAAAGCGTGCTTGTTACGAGTCAGACGCAGAAAGCCTTAACTGTGTTAAAGGAGAAAGTGGCAGATGGATTGCAAAGTTTATGCGTTTCCTTACTGGATGATTCAAATGTTGATATGGAGAAATCGATAGATGGCATTACAAGTTATATGTCACAAACTACATCCTTCGAAGTTGAAAAGGAAAGAGATATTTTAGAACAGGAACGAAAAGAAATTATTAGTCAGCTTGCTACCATCCGCAAAAAGTTGTTTGCTGTTATTCATCAGGAGTGCAACTGTATTGTTTACAATGGCGAAGAGATTTCCCCTTCTGCGATGGCTGATTTTGTACAAGATAATAGCGAAAGCCTCTCTTATATTCCTGGATCTGTACAACTCTATGAACCGTTGCCTCTTAGCTTTAAAGAATTAACAGAGCTTTATAAAAGTAATATTATCATTAGTTTTTACGACGAAACAGAGTTCGCACATGAAATTCCGGATCCGTTAACTTTAATGAATCCTGAAGAATTTGAACGTAAGTGTAATGCACTAGCTGATGCAAAAGGGCGCTTAAAAACTATTTCTGAGAATAACAACTGGGAGATTCACAGTTTGGAAACTGAGAACAAAATTTTGATAAGAGGCGTGAATGGTCAATTTGCGTTGGAAAATCCATCTGTGTATGCAGTTGAAGAGTTAAAGGAATATGTTGCTACATTTCCAAAGATTCAACCATGGATGCAACATTGTGCTATTGATGGCAGAAAGGGTGATACTTACCGAGAACTTTGGAATCGTTTGATAGAACAAGTTGAGATAACCTGTGACTATGCAGAGAAGTTAGTAACTAAGAAATTTGGAAAAGATATTGTTATTCTAAATACTGATCCAGAGTTTTATAGTGCTATGCAAAAATTGCAGACTAGGTATAGTCAAGGAGGAAAAATAGGCAAGCTAGCTGTCTTGTTGAACAAGCAACTTGACATTGCCTTAAAAGGTGCTACGATTAATGGTCAGATGCCGCAGAATGCGGAAGATTGCGATCTAATTTTAAGTATTCTGGAGATAAAGTCGATGCGTGAGGAGTGCGCTTCTTATTGGAATGATTTGATCGCTAAACATGGAGAGCCGCTATTTCACGACCTTGATAGAGAAACTCCAGAACGAATTGCTGCAAACTATATTCCTTTAATACAGCGTTATTTAAAATGGTTTGATAATGAATTCGGAGTTCTGACAAAACGTATGGAAAAAGTAAAGCTGCCCTGTGATGTGGTTTTTCAGAGTAATCCTCTTGATTCTGAAATTGCGTCGGCTGAGAAGATCTTGGAGGCAGTTGAGCATTCAATCCCAAGGCTTTGTGATGTTTTTGAACTTATAAAGTCTATATCAGATATTAAGGCAGCCTTGCATAAAAATCAGACTATTCTTCAGACAGGCAGACGCATGTATTCGGATGAATGCAAGTTGTTATTATCTGCTACAGAAGCATATGATGTTCGAGCATATCAAAATGGATATTCAGCCTTAAAAAAACATATGCTAAAATCAGTATCAATGAAAAGCGGAAGGAATACTTGGATAAGATCTATTCAATTGCGTCGCAATGGGCAGATGCAATCCGAAATCGAGAAGGTATTCATGGGCAAGAGACGCCTCCTGGGAATATAAAAGACGCTTGGAAGTGGAAACAGTACTATGGAATAATTGAAGAAATTATAAAAGTACCCTTTTCAGATTTGCAAAAACGAAGCTTAGCTTTAAGTAAAGAATACCGTGAAGTTACTGCAAAATTTGCAGAGAAGTCGGCCTGGTACCACTTGCTGCGTAAAACGGAGCATGATATTACCATGAAGCAGGCATTGCAGGGTTGGAAACTTACCGTCAAAAAAATCGGAAAAGGAACTGGGAAAAAAGCTCCCATGTATCGTGCGAGGGCTCGTGAATTAATGACTAAGTGTCAAGAAGCAGTGCCTGCATGGATAATGCCTATAGGAAAAGCATTGGAAAGTTTGTATCCTAGTACTAATAAATTTGATATCATTATCATCGATGAAGCTAGCCAATCAGATATATCATCTCTAGCTATTTTATATATGGGGAAAAAATTAGTCATTGTTGGTGATGATAAACAAGTTAGTCCTATGGCTGTTGGAGTTCCAATTGATCAAATGAATGTTTTAAAGGAAATATATATAGCCAATAAAATTCCCAATGCTCACCTATATGATGCGAAGACATCTATTTATGATATTGCTGCTACAACCTTTCAACCTCCTTTCAACCTCTTATGTTGCGTGAACATTTTCGTTGTGTTCCTGAAATCATCAATTTTTCAAATCAGCTTTCATATGATTTCAAAATCAAACCCTTGAGAGATGGAAGTAATAGTGTTCTTCAGCCTGCTGTTATAAATTATCGTGTGGAAAATGGAGAACGTATTGAAAAAACTAATCCTAATGAAGCAAAAGCTATAGTTGCTTTGCTAAAAGCATGCATAGAACAGCCTGAATATCAGGGAAAATCTTTTGGCATAATTTCTCTGTTGGGCGATGATCAAGTAAAAGAATTACAAGAAGAGATTTTTAAGCAAATTGACTCTAAAGATTGTAGTGAACACAAAATTTTGTGCGGTAATGCATCTCATTTTCAAGGAGATGAACGAGATGTTGTGTTTTTGAGTATTGTGGATTGTGCAAATGGCGAAGGGCCTTTAGCAAAACAAGGTTTCGGTAGTGAAGATGCCTATAGAAAACGTTATAACGTTGCAGCGAGCCGTGCAAAGGATCAATTGTGGGTAGTGAATTCATTAGATTCAGTAAACGATTTAAAATCGGGCGATATACGTAAAATGCTGATTGATTTCTCTTTGGATCCTGAAGCCTCTCCTATGTTGAATGCAAAAATAGAAGAAAAGGCAGAATCTCCATTTGAATCCGCTGTGGCAAAATATCTTGCAATTAGGGGATATCACCTTGTACAGCAATGGGAAGTTGGTGCTTATCGCTTAGATATGGTAGTCGTTTGCGGCGAAAAGAAGATCGTAATCGAATGCGACGGAGAACGCTATCATAGTGGTGAAGACAAGATTCGTGAGGACATGGAGCGTCAGACGATCTTGGAACGGTTGGGCTGGCGATTTATTCGAATCCGTGGAAGTGAGTACTATCGAAATCCCGAAAACACCATGGAGCGTGTTATAAGAGCATTGAATGATGCAGGGATTGAGCCAGAAGAAGACGGAATTTTACAAGAAATGGATGGACGAAATACAGAACTATTGATGCGTGTAAAACAACGAGCAAACTTCATTCTAAATGAAAATGATGGGGCATCTGAGTTGATGCCTGATATAATAGCAGCTGCATTGGATCCCAAGAACCAAGAACGATATAATTAGCACAAATCCAAAAATTTTGGAGGATACAGACGCCTCCACGATTAAGAAAACAGATCGAAGAGAATTAGATTTAAAAAGAATAGAACAATCTAATCTTCAACATGAATTAGTGAAAGATAAAAGAGAGAAGGAGGATAAAGATTGTGATGGAACTCCAAAATTCTTGCCATATCAGGCAGTGAACATTGGAAAATATATCCAAAAATTTAAGTCGAATGATTTTAAGGAAATGGTACAGGCAATTTTAGAGGTAGAGGCCCCGCTTTCTGAAGCCTTATTGCTATATAGGTTGATCGAATATTTTGATCGTAAAAGGGTTACAGGTAGTGTATGGGATGATTATAAGTTAAAAATGCGTGGTTGCCGAAAGTATGGGATCATTAGGAAAAACGGCTTTTTGTATTTAGATAGAGATAAGGATATCCAATTTCGAGTAGCGGGAGATATCGATCGATCTATTGAATACATTGCGCCTGAGGAATTAGCTGCAGGAATGTATGAAATTCTTAAATATCATGGGAGAATGGAGAAAAAAGATTTATATAGTGCATTGGCAACTCACTGTGGAATACAAAGAGTTGGAAAAGAAAAAAAATATTGGATACAGCTTTATGCACTCTTGAAAATTCTGTGATAAAGACTGGAGAGCAATTGTGGATAAAAGAATCTTTAAGAATCCGTTAGATATAGTTCTCTAAGAAAAGAGATGACCCAGTGAATTATCATTTATAATTAGACTTTCTATATGGATTAAAAGCTGAATTTTGGAAGTTTAATTATGACTCGATTCAGGAGGTTTTGTTATGGAGCTTTAACAGAAAATCACTTTAACTGCACTTCTAGGTTATTGTCAATCCAGGAACTGATTATTGACCTACTTTTATAGATCTAGCAGTTGTCATAGCCATTTTGGGAATAGTTATAGTTAGGGAGATAGATAGCGTAAATAAAACTACTGTGATCAACACTATAGAGATTTTTTCTGAGGTAGGATGAGATCTAGGCGAATAAACTAGGAAAGAAATTGCAAATATGATAATAAAATATTCTCTTTAACATTTACTAACAAAAAAGTCTGACCAAGTGGTCAGACTTTTTTCGATTTATTTACTAGTATAGTCGATAGCCGCATTTTCATGAACCAGTTTTTCTAAGTTTTCTTCAGTTCTCATCAAGTGCTTACGTATAGCCACTTCCATAGCTTTTTTATCTCTATTACGCAAAGCATTTAAGATGTCTTCATGCTCTTGAATATGATTTTTCATTTCTTGAGGCGTATTAAAATCTACTAACGCATCTCGATAATGTCCTACTGTATCTGAGTAAGATTCTATTAGTTTAATAATCAATGGATTTTTTGTGCTTTCTGCAATTCTTACATGAAACTTAGCGCCTTGCACGGCCCAAGGGTTTTGGGATAATACTGCTTTACGAAGATCTTGCATCGCTTCTTCAACGCGTAGAATATCTTCCTCACTTGCCCGTTCGGTGGCTAATTCCCCAGCGAGTAATTCGACAGCAAGGCGGACCTCGATGATTTGATGTATAGACACACGGGCTTCAAACTCAAGTTTTTCGCTATCGTTCAGAATGTAGTTTAGCATTGGTTCTCGGATATACGTTCCTTTTCCCGGGATTGATTTGACAGCGCCATTTATTCCTAAAGCCTTCATCGCTTCACGGACACTAGTGCGACTGACTTGAAACAAATCAGAAAACTCGCTTTCTGTCAACAACTTATCTCCGACTTGCAATCCGTTTGTTTGTACATAGTGAACAATAGACTTTAAAACTTGCTCAGAAAGAGAAACTCGTTCTATTGCGCTCATAGCTTCCTCCCAATTTGGAAATAATTGTGTAGAAATGGTTGGTATCATTTCAGAGTCTAAAAAATAATAAATAATGCAATTAAATATAATGAACTTCATAAGTAAGAATAATCTTAACTTCTTATTTTGTCAAGAATATACAAAATAGGCGCAGATTTAATCTAAAAATACAAAAGTTTAAATACAAAACAAATAAAACAATTGACAATATAGTAAATTAAGAATATAGTAATATCATACAAATGAAATAAGCGCTTATATTCATCTGTAGGAGTCAACAACCAAATAGAAGGAGGAAACTATGAGTAGTGATAGCTTGTTTGTCGTCATTGCTACCTTAGTAGTTATTGGAAGTTCTTTTATTTTTGCGGTGATGGCTGGAAAGAGAAGTAGAAGAAATACCGATGACTGGAATATTGGTGGCAGAAATCTTCCGTTATATGTAATTGTTGGAACTCAATTTGCTAGTGCCATGGGTGGCGGCGTTATCGTAGGGCAGGTTGGGAATGCTTACGATAATGGTATCAGCATGATCTACTATGGTCTGTTTGCAAGTCTTCCCTTTATAGCGTTTATTTTAATTGGGAAATGGATCAGATCCCAAGAATTTGAAACCATACCTGATATGATCGCTCATTTGAGCGGAGGTAATAAGTATGCTCGTATTATTGCAGCAGCATTGACAATTGTCGTGCCTTTCGGCTGGTTAATCTCAAATCTTGTCGCATTTGCAAAAATGTATACGCAAATAACAGGAATTTCTTTGAATATCTTAATCATCGTTATGACATTGCTTAGTCTTTTGTTTGTTATGCCTGCAGGAATGAAAACGGTTGCGTGGACGGATTTCTTTTTTGCTACAATTATGGGCCTTTCCTGTGTTCTCGTAATAGGTTACTGTATTTCGGAAGGCGCCACGCTTGACAATATCAATTCAACGCTTCCAAAAGAGTTTACTGATTTTTCAGCATCTACAAGGCAACTAGGGTGGGGCACAATAGTAACATGGTTTATTGCTTGCTTACCAGGCGGTATGACAAATCAAATGTATTTCCAACGCGTATGTGCTCTTGATAGTGTAAAAAAGGTAAATCGTTCGTTAATAATTTCTGCAATTGCGTTGTTTATTGCTTTTGCTTGGTCTTGTTATATTGGAAATGCGATTCATTATATGAACGCAGATCTGGCAGGAGAAAATGCTACGGGCTGGTTACTCACAGTAATGCCAGTCGTATTAATCGCAATATTCGCTTCGCTTATTAGTGCGACAATTATGTCGACTATTAGTTCTGCGGTCCAATCAATTGTTGTGAATTGTACGCATGATATTTATAAAACATTCCGACCAAACAGTGATGAGAAAAAACTACTGAAACTATCACGTATTCTTTCGGCCGTGACACTTGCAATTGCAGCTTTTTTAGGGATTAACAATCCAGAGGTTCTTAATTGGGTTGTAAATACCTATGCATATTCAGCGGCAGGTTTATGTGTTCCTATGTATGTTGGATTCTATCTTTATAAAAAAGAACGTGTTACTCCAAAGGGGTTAATAGCAAGCATGGTTAGTGGAATTTGTGGATGCGTAGTGGCCCAAATCCTCAATACTTCGATACCATTTGTTGTAATCGGTATTGTAACATCGTTTGTAGTTTTGATTATTGTGAGTTTAGTCACGAGGTCTAAAAATTTTGGAATGAGTTTATGAAATAATTCGATTGTTAAAAAAGTCAAATTCTTGAAATGAATCAGAGGAGGAAAATTCAATGGCAAAACTTCTTACCTATGAACAAGTTATGCATCTTGTAAATATGGAAGATGCAGTGGATTCGGTTGAAAGGACTTTTGACTATTTTGGAAAAGGAGAAGTGATTAATCCAACAAAAGTGACGCTGGATTTAGGAGAATCTGGAGGATGGCCGCCGTATGAAGGTTTCTTTAATGCAATGCCTGCATATATTGGTTACCAAGATAATGCTGGAATAAAATGGGTAGGTGGTTTTTTAGGGCATCGTAAAAAAGCGAATCTCCCATTTATTTGTGGAATGATTATTTTAGCAGACCCTAAACTTGGAATCTTCAGAGCAGTCATGGATGGGAAATATATTACCAATCTGCGTACTGGCGCTCAGACTGCAGTTTCTTTAAAGCATTTATTTAAAGAGAGAGAAAGTATTCGAATTGGGTTATTTGGTGCTGGCGTCCAAGGCCATACACAAACTGAAGCCATTTCAAAAGTATTTAAAATTGAGGAACTTCGGGTTTATGACATATATAAACCCGTAGCTGAAAAATTTGCTAGAGACATGGAAGATGTCGTTGAAGGAAAAATTATTATTTGTGATAAGGTTGAAGATGCAACGGATGCAGACGTACTTATCACAGTCACTCAAGCTCACGAACCATTTTTATCGAGTGAGATGATTCAACCAGGGACAGTCGTCTTTCCTATGGGCTCCTATAAAGAGGTTACAGATGAGCTAATACTAGACTGTGATGAGATTGTTGTCGATCATTTAGAACAAGCCTTACATCGAGGAGCTTTGCATCGGCTAGCTGAACAAGGAAAAATTACCAAGGACAATATATCAACGACAATTGGGGAATTAGTTGCTGGAGAGAAGAAAATTACGAATATTGAGAAGAAAAAGGTTCTATGTATACCGATTGGTATGGGCTGTTTAGATGTCGCACTTGCATATATAGCATACGATAGAGCAAAGAAAGGTCATGTTGGTTTTGACTTTGATTTTTGTGGTGAAAGTTACAAAGAGGATTTACCGGAGAGACAGTTATAGAATTTTATTATCTCAGGGAGAAAAAGGAAAAAGCTTATAAGATTGTGAATATAGACCTAAAATGAATCTAACATTTTAGGTCTATATTCAATTATGTAGAAGTAATAAAAATAATTCAGTGATAATAAACATGCAAATTTTTTAGATAGATTGTTAGTGATTTGAGCATGAAAACCGGTAATATAGAAAGGTTGGATCCGTGCTTACAGCTTAAAAATATTGGTTTGCCGTTAAGGCTTAGATTTGAAATAGCGTTTTAGGGGAAAGAGAACACGTTTTTCAGGGATCGGAGAAACGGCGTATTGTAAGAGAATGTGTCTATCAGAATCTTCCCGAGCCTTCAATATGTTAGCGCACGTCAATTAATGGTTATTGCGCATACTTCTATAGAGTATTTTTAATTGCGAATTATATTTGATCTAGCAGTGAGGGTGAATTTTCGTCTAATTCCAAAATATAAATTATTTTAATACGATTTTGTTGTATACACCAAGGAGAAAGTATGAAGATTTATACGCGAGAACCCCATACACACAACCGTTTTTCTCTCCACGACGCGGGGATTTTGGTCTTTGTGCGGGACGGCGACGATTTGGTGCTCGAGACGGATTCGGGTTTTGTGGATGTGGTGCGCGATGAGATGGTGAAGGGGCGCATTCGCATTTGCAACGTTTGGTTTTCGGATTCGTATGTCCATGTTTTGCACTACCGGGATGTATTATGTGGCAATGTGGGCAGTTTACGGGAAAGAAGATGACGCTTGCGGATTTTGTCGTCGATTTTTCGAAGCATCGGAGCCGGATGGATATTATGGGAGAATACGACGGGGACCAAACGCTGGTGCTGACGGGTTTTGTGACAACGGGGGAGCGGATTGCGGAGGTGCTGATGGAGATCGATTATACGGGCGATTTTTTGTACGAGATAGAAGAATAAGAGAAAACTTTGCCCCGAGGCGTTTGTCCCCGGGGTTTTTGTATGCGCGGATTCTCGAATCTATTCTATTCTTTACATATTCCTTACCGCAATTTATCTCCCCTCGGTCGTGGCTCTGCTATTCTCTTTATAAAGGAAAACTGTCGCGTTTTTTCGGGAGGTGTTTGTGTGAAGAAGTGGCTCGGTCTGATGATTTTGTGCCTGTCGATGGTGCTCGTCGCTTGTGGCAGCGATGCGGGCGAGGAGTCTGCGCCCGATTCCGGCGCCTTTGTGTCGTCGGGTTCGGGAGAGGTGATTCGCATTGTGGCGGGCTCGGAGATGAAGGAGCTGGAGCCGGTGCTCGAAGCCTACGCAAAGGATTCTGGGCAGAAGATCGAGATGGATTACGCCGGATCGTTAGAGATTTCGCAGATGCTCGAATCGAACGAGGTGTCGTACGATGCGGTATGGCCGGCGTCGTCGATTTGGCTCGATCTGGGCGATACGCACCGCCTGTTGAAGCACGCGGAGACGACGTCGATTACGCCGGTGATTTTCGGCATTCGGCAGACGCTCGCCGAGGAACTGGGTTTTGTCGGCAGGGACGATGTCTCTCTGGATGAGATTATGGCGGCGATCGAATCGGAGAAGCTCTCGTTTTGTATGACTTCGGCGACGCAATCCAATTCGGGCGCGTCGGCATATTTGGGATTTATGACGGCGCTTTCGGGAAATCCCGAAGGGGGTTTGACGTCGGAGAATTTGGCGGATGCAGCGCTTCGAGAAAAGATTGTGCGCCTGCTTTCGGGGGTGGACCGCTCGTCGGGCTCGTCGAATTGGCTGGTGGATCTGTTCTTAAAGGGCGATTACGATGCGATGGTAAATTACGAGACGCTGATTATTCAGGCAAATAAAAAGCTCGAGGCCGAGGGGAAGGAGCCGCTGTATGCGGTGTATCCCAAAGACGGCATCTCGATTTCCGATTCGCCCCTCGCCTATGTGGACGCGGGCGACGATAAGAAGGAGGAAGCTTTTTTGAAGCTGCAGGCCTATCTCTTATCGGAGGAGGGGCAGTCGGCGATCGAAAAAACCGGCAAGAGATCGGCCTACGGCAATGTGAGCGAAGCCAATCGGGGCGTGTTTCGCACCGAGTGGGGGATTCGCGCCGATAAGCTGCTTTCGCCCATTCGCCTGCCCAAGGCGGAGGTGATTCGCCAGGCGCTGGATTTGTACCAGACGTCGTTTAAGAAACCCGCGTTTACGGTGTATGTGCTCGACTATTCCGGCTCGATGTACGGCGAGCGGATGGATGCGATGGTATCGGCCTTGGAACAGGTGCTCTTACCGGACAATGCCCGCGCGCATATGTTGATGGGCACGGAGCGCGATCATACGGTATTGCTTCCCTTTCACAGTGAGGTGCACGCGCCCGCCGAGGCGGACGGCGCCGATACGAGCGAGCTGTATGCGGTGGCGAAGCGCACGGAAATCGGCGGCGGTACCGCGATGTACGAAGCGGTAGATGCGGCGCTCGATCTGTTGGCGGCGCGGGAGGATCTGTCGAATTATGTGGTATCGGTGGTGGTGCTTACCGACGGGCAGGCGAACGGGTCGATGCAGCCGAAAGAATTTGCCAAACGGTATCAGGCGCGGGGCATGGATGTGCCGATTTTTTCGATCCAATTCGGCGGCGCGGATCCGGGCGAACTGGAATATTTGGCGGATCTGTCCAACGCGCGTGTATTCGACGGCAGGGACGATTTGATCCGCGCCTTTAAGACGGCCAAGGGCTATAACTAGAAAGGAAACACTATGGACACCAAGCGATCCGATCTGGCGGCGGGGGCGGCCGGGGCGGTGCTCTTTCTCATCACCTATTTGCTCCTGAAATGGCATCTTGTCGTAGCGCTTTTGCTGGCGGGGCTGACCTATGCCGGCGTGCGGTTGTCGATGACGTCTGCGCCTAAGATCGGGAAGACCTCCCTAGAGGGGTTCGACCAAGCGGCGCGGTTGGAGTCGATCTATGCCAGGGCGGTGGAGGATGTGAAGGCGCTCGATACGGCGACGAAGGCGACGGAGGATGCGGCGCTTGTGCCCAAGGCAGAACACCTTTTGGAATCGGCGACCGCGATCCTTCGGTATCTCGAGAAGAACCCCAAGGCGATCTCGCCGTCGGAGCACTTTTTGGAGTACTATTTGGGCTCGGCAAACCGCATTTTGGGAAATTATGCCAAGCTCGAAGGCGCCGGCGTTTCGGCCGAAAAGATGGCGACGCTCCGCACCGATACCTTGGCTTCGCTGGACCACTTACAGACGATTTTCGGCCGCCAATTGGACGGCTATTATCGCGATGCCATTGTGGAACTCGAGGTCGAGTCGGATTTGTTGGATAAAACCGTAAAGCTGGGGGGAGATTTATGAAAAAGAGATGGATCGGCCTGGGGCTTCTCGCCCTGGTGGTGCTGGTGGCGGTGGGGTATTCCGCGTTTATCGGCACGAAGCCCGCTCGCGCGACGCTCAGCGGCCTCTTGGGCGGCGAGAAGATCGGCCTGTTCGAAGACGAAGCCTTTCGCGAGCTTTTGGAGAAGGAGCACGGCCTGCGCATGGACTATCGCAAGGCGGGCTCGCTTGCGATGGTGCAGGGTGATTCCGGCGATCGGGATTATCTCTTTCCGTCGAGTCAGCTGGCGCTCGAGATTTATAAGGAGCGGGGCGGAAGCTACGAGGACCAGGACATCGTGTTCAATACGCCCATCGTTCTGTACTCGCGCCGGGCGGTGGTGGACGCGCTGATGGCGCAAAATCTCGCCTCCGAATCGGACGGGGTTTATTATGTGGATATGAAGGCCCTCGCCGAAAAGATCGCCGCGGGGACCTCCTGGGCGGATCTGGGCATGCCGACGCTTTACGGCAATGTATTCGTCGATACCACCGACCCCAACCAGTCGAATTCGGGCAATATGTTTTTGGGGCTTTTGGCGTCGAGCCTATACGGCGGGCCGCTGCGGGGCGAGGCGGCGCAGTCGGTCGTGGAGCCGGTGCGAAAGATCTATAACGAGATCGGCTATATGCAGAGCTCCTCCTCCGATATGTTCAGCCAGTTTATGAAGCAGGGGATGGGGGCCTACCCCATGATCGCGGGGTATGAGAACCAGATTTTGGAGTTTTCTCGCACCGATCCCGACATTTACGAGCGGATCAAAGACGATATTATAATCCTCTATCCTTCGCCCACCGTTTGGTCGAGCCATGTATATATTGCGCTCACCGAAGAGGGAAAGCGGGGTCTCGATGCGCTAAAAACCGAAGAAGTACAAGACATCGCCTGGAAGCGCCACGGTTTTCGGACTATGGCGGCGGGTAGCGCCGACAAAAAGCGGTTTGACGTGCCCGGTATTGCCACGCAGATCGACCGCGTAATGCCCATGCCCGACAAAAAGGCCATGGATATTTTGATGAAAGGGATACAATAAGGAGAAGCATATGAACGAATACTCGCTCGAAAATCTATTAAAAGACGCCCCCCAGGCCGCCCCTCCCGTAGAAGAAGCTGCCGTCGCCGAAGCGGTCAATGCACAATTTGAAAGCCTTCCCGCCGTGCGCGAGGAGGAAGTGCAAAAGGTCATGAAAGACATCGACCTCAGGGATTCCGCCGCCACCAACCTCTACGGCGTCGGCACCCAAAAGAGCATCGCCCAGTTCTCGGATTCTATTCTGAGTCAGGTCCGCAGCCGCGACGCCGGCGAAGTGGGCGCGTTGATGACCGATCTTCTGGTGCGGGTCAAAAACGTAAACGAACCCGATAAGCCCAATTTCTTCGAAAAGATCTTCGGCGGCGTAAAGGGCGAAATTCAGCGCTACCTCGCGTCGTACGACGATCTTTCCCAACAGATCGACGCCATTGCGGCGCGGCTTCAGATGCAGGAGAAGACGCTGCTTCAAAATATCGAGGTCTTCGACCGCCTATATCAGGAAAATTTGGACTATTTCCACGATCTCGAAGTCTATATCGTCGCCGGGGAAGAAAAAGTGCGCGAGATGCGCGAAGAGGTGCTGCCTTCTTTGGAGGCGCAGGCCAAAGCGAGCGACCACGCCATGGCGGCACAGGTCGTCAAAGACCTCGCCGCCAATGTGGATCGCTTCGAGAAAAAGGTGCACGACCTCAAGATCTCTCAGACCCTGGCGCTTCAGACCGCGCCGCAGATCAAGCTGATCCAAAACAACGACCAGCTCCTCGCCACCAAGATCAGCGACGCCATTCACAACACCATCCCGCTGTGGAAGTCTCAAACCGTGATGGCTTTGGGCCTGGCCGAACAGGAACAGGCACTAAAACTGCAGCGCGATGTGAGCGAGACGACCAACGAACTCATTCGTCGCAATGCGGAGAACTTGAAGCAGACCACCCTGGGCGTGCAGGAAGAGGCGCAGCGTTCCATCGTCGACATCGAGACCTTGGAGGCCGCCAATCGCGACCTCATCGAGACGATCGAAGGCTCTATCGCTATCAATAAAAAGGCGAAAGAAACCCGCCGCGCCGCAGAAGAAAAGATGGTGCAGATCCAAGGCGACCTAAAGAGCGCGCTGATCCGCGCCTTAGAGACCGGCGAACAATAGGCCGTATTGAAGCAAATACCGCGCCCCGCAGGATTTCCTGTGGGGTTTTTGTATTCCTTGACGGTCTGCACAATCCCCCCTGTCATTCTGAGTGAGGAACTTCGTTCCGACTTCGACCTCGTTGCACACCCATTCTCGCGAAAGAGATTCTTCGACTCGGAATAAATTCCTCGCTCAGAATGACAAGGGTGGGGAGGACCGTGCGCTCCGACAGACGCTATTGCGAATTTTTTCTTGTCATCCTGAGCGGAGGATGGTGGTGGGCGCAAGGCAGACCAATAGGGCCACCAGGGTGGTGACGGAAGTGGGGTTTTCGATGCCGCTTGCTGCGGCGGAAAAGGAAGAAAAGGTGTAGAGGGAGAGGGTCACCAATATAAAGATGATGGAAAGCGCGATCAGAAAGATCTCCAAGGCGATTTCGTTGGGGGTCTTTTTGCGCGCCGCCCCTTCGACCATGGAGATCATTTTATCAAGAAAGCTTTCCCCCGCTTCGCTGGTGACGCGAATGACGATTTCATCGGAAAGCACCGTGGTACCGCCGGTGACGGCACTGCGGTCGCCCCCCGCTTCTCGGATCACCGGGGCCGACTCGCCGGTAATGGCACTTTCGTCCACAGTCGCCGCTCCCACGACGACTTCGCCGTCGGCGGGAATCTGTTCGCCCGCCGCGACCAGCATGAACTGGCCCTTCTTTAATGTGGCGGAGGGAACGACGGTGACCCGATCCCTCTGTGCGGGAGAGGGAATCGTGCGCGCCTCGACATCCTTTCTCGACGAGCGCAAAGCATCCGCCTGCGCCTTTCCCCGGCCTTCGGCAATGGCCTCCGCGAAATTCGCAAAGAGAACCGTAAACCACAAGATCACGGCAATGGCAAAGGTGTAGCCGCTCGGCGCATCTTGAATGCCGAATAGAGAGGCGATCCATAAAAGCGTCGTCAACACGGCCGATACGAAGACCAGAAACATAACGGGATTTTCCGCCTGCAGGCGAGGATCCAGATTTTTGAACGAATCCCCGATAGCGCGGCTTACGAGCGCGGTATCTTTTAGGGAACGGGTATTATTTTGAGACATATTTACATCTCCTTACATTGCGCTGAAGTACTCGGCCAATGGACCGAGGGCCAACGCGGGGAAAAAGCTGAGCGCGCCGATCAAGAGTACGATCACGATCAGCAAAAATACGAACATGGCATTGGAGGTAGACAGCGTACCGGCCGAAGCGGGAATCTTTTTCTTCCGCGCGAGGCTGCCGGCAATGGCGAGGATAGAGAGTATGGGCAAAAAACGCGCAAACAACATCGACAAGGCAATGGAAACATTGACAAAGACCGTATTTGCGTCAAAGCCCGCAAAGGCCGAACCGTTGTTGCCGCCGGCGGAGGTATAGGCGTAGAGGAGTTCGGAAAATCCGTGGGCGCCGTCGTCCTGAATACTGTTCATCACAGCGGGCACACCGGCTGCGATCCCGCCGGCTAGCAAAATGGCGATCGGCGTGGCGAGGCAGGCGAGCACCGCCCACTTCATTTCATAGGGTTCGATCTTCTTTCCCAAAAATTCCGGCGTACGTCCCACCATGAGCCCCGCGATAAATACAGTGAGAATCGCAAATCCCAACATACCGTATAAACCGCAACCCACGCCGCCGAAGACCACTTCCCCGAGCTGTATGAGAATCATGGGGACCATGCCGCCGATGGGGGTGTAGCTGTCGTGCATGGAGTTGACCGAACCGCTGGAAGCGGCGGTGGTAAAGGCCGCCCAGGTGGCGGAAGAAGCGATGCCGAAGCGCGCTTCCTTGCCTTCCATATTGCCGCCGGCCTGCTGCGCGCTCGTAAGATCTACCGCGCCGTTTTGTGCGAGCTGCGGCGTAGCGGCTTGCTCGCTGATGCCGATTGCGCCGATGGAGACGACGAGAAAAAGAAACATCGCCATAAATATTGCGATTCCCTGTTTTTTGTCCTTAACGGCGGCCCCGAAGGTAAAACAGAGCGCGACGGGGATCCACAAAATCGAGAGCATCTCTGTCATATTCGTAAAGGCATTGGGATTTTCCAGCGGATGGGCGGAATTGGTGCCCATAAAACCGCCGCCGTTGGTTCCCGACTGTTTAATGGCGATTTGTCCCGCGGCGGGGCCACCGGGGACGAACTGTTTCGTTACGATGTTTGCATTTTCAACGATATTGCCGTTTTGCGTCACCGTTTCGGTTTTCAGGTCGATCTTCGCATTTTCGATGATCTCGCCGTTTTCGCGAACGGCGATGGGTTCGAGCAGCGGCACAGAAACCGGAGGGTTCAGATTTTGTACCACGCCTCCCGCCAGAAGCATGACGGCGATTACGAGATTTACGGGGAGGAGGATATGCACCATAATGCGGGTCATATCCGTCCAAAAGTTCCCCAGCGTATCGGCGTGTACCCGGTTAAAACCGCGAATCAGCGCAAACAACACCGCGATCCCCGTGGCCGCAGAGACGAAGTTTTGTACCGTAAGCCCCAGCGCCTGGGACAAATAGCTCAGCGTCGCTTCGCCCGCATAGGCCTGCCAATTCGTATTGGTGACGAAACTGGCGGTCGTGTTCAATGCGAGATCCCACGGTACCGCTCCGAACCCGCGGGGGTTTCCGGGAAGTACCCCTTGTAGGCGCTGCAGCAAATAGAGAAAGAGAAAGCCCGCCGCGGAAAAGGCGACAACGCTCGCCGCATACTGTTTGCGGGTCATCTCTTCTTCGAAGGACAGACCCGTCAAGCGGTAAATCCCCCGTTCTAAAGGGGAAAGAAACGGAGAAAGAAAGGTCCTCTCTCCTTCCATAACGCGTTTTATATAGCCGCCCAATGGCACGGCCAGGGCGATCAGAATCGCCGTATAAAGGATGTACTGAAGAATCGAATTCACGCCTCGTCCTCTCCTTTCATCAAAATATACACATACCAAAGCAACATAGCGACTGCACACAGAGCGATGCACCCGATCAAAATTTTCATAACATATTTCCTCCTGTGATTCGATACTATATCGCCCGGCTTCTAAAGGCGGTATAAGGCAAAAGCAGTTCGTATAAAGACCGCATAAAGATGTATTAAGACCATCTCAGCAAGAGGGCGATGGGCAAAATCACCGCCGCGGTGCCTGCAAACAGTCGCCCATCAGACATAGAGGAACGCCCAAAAATAACGAGATAAAGCCCAAGAACGGGTGGCGGTGCACAAACCGTCCCGCACGCATTTGCAGTATGCGGTGCAGGGCCATGAAATAAGAGCCGAAACGCATAACAGTCACCTCTTTTCCTTTCGTGTAGGCATCATACCGCCGCAGACATAAAAGCGTGCAAGGAAAAAATGAGAAAAATAAAGATCCCGTAAGGGAAAATTCCTTACGGGAAGAGAATTCGATACGAGATCTTGCTTTTATCGGAAAATGCGATATATTTGCTTTAGATAGAAAAACTGTTAAAGAATCGGCCAAATGCCGGGAAAGGAACGCATATGCAATCCAAAATCGAAATGCGCTTGGGAGACATCACAAAAATAGAAGTCGACGCCATCGTCAATGCCGCCAACGAGGGATTGAAGCGCGGGGGCGGCGTCTGCGGCGCCATCTTTGCGGCCGCGGGGGCAAAAGAACTCGCCGCCGCCTGCGATGCCATCGGCCATTGCGACACGGGAGAGGCCGTTATCACCGACGGCTTTCGCCTGCCCGGCAAATATATCATCCACACGCCGGGTCCCGTTTGGCGCGGAGGCGATGCGAATGAAGCGAAGCTTTTGCGCGCGTCTTACCGGAATAGCCTCGAACTCGCCGCCCAAAACGGGGTGAAAAGCATCGCCTTTCCGTCGATCTCCACCGGTATTTTCGGTTATCCCGTCGAAGAAGCCGCGGCTATCGCCGTCGAGACGGCACGAGATTTTTTGGCGGAAGGGCACGAGATGGAAATAATTTGGGTGCTGTTCGATGAGAAGACCAAGGCGGTATATGAGAAGGCACTTGCGGAGGTGGGGAAGTGATCGAAGGTGCAACTGTAGATCCGAGTTTTTGGGCAAAAAAATCGGATAAAGACGGAGTTATGACTTGGCTACCCTTGGCGCAACATTTGGAAGATACCATGCGCGTTTCTATCGCACTGTGGGACCATTGGCTTGCAGATGGCATTAAGGAACGCATAGCAAGTGAAATGGGTGTAGAGGAAGAGGAGGCAAGGCGTGTGGCCGGCTTTCTCGGCTCCATCCACGATATTGGCAAGGCCGTTCCGGCCTTTCAGTCCAAATCGGGGTTTCACTGTTCTGAGGACCTAGATGCACAATTGCTGGAAAAGTTGGAACGAGCAGGGTTTTCCGGTATCACAACATTGGATTTGGACACTACGCAGTATAGCCATCATAGTATTGTCGGCCAGTATCTTTTGGAAAAGTATGGAATCCGCAGGGATATTGCAGTAATTGTAAGCGGACACCATGGCAAGTCGCCGGATGATACAGATGATCTGGACTTACAGCGCAGCTATTTAGAGAATATCTACCAAAAAACAAATGTGGATGATGTGGTGTACCGGTTATGGGAAGGGCGACAGCACGATATTCTGTTATGGGCACTTTCCGCCAATGAGTATGATGGAGCGGAAGAACTGCCGGCGATTCCGCTGGCCTACCAGGTAATTTATCAAGGGTTATTGATTATGGCGGATTGGATTGCGAGCAACGAACATTATTTTCCTCTTATTCCGATAGATGCGGATAAGGTAAACGATTCCGAAGCTCGATTTGAAAAGGGATGGAAGGCGTGGATGCAGACGCGGCCGCCACAAGCACAAGCCGTCGATGTTGCGGAGATCGCATATCAATCGCGCTTCGGCAGTGAGTCGCTGCAGTTTGTTCCGAAGGATGCGCAAAAAGTATTTTTTGATGTGGTGGAAAACGTCGACGATCCCGGTATTTTTATCTTTGAAGCGCCTATGGGGCTCGGAAAGACGGAGGCGGCGCTGATTGCGGCTGAACAGTTGGCATATAAGACCAAGAGAAATGGATTATTTTTTGGGTTACCCACCCAGGCGACGTCAAATGGAATGTTTCCGCGCATCGAAAATTGGCTGCGACGCATTGCCGAAGAACAACAAGAGACTGTCTCTTTACGCCTTGTTCACGGAAAAGCGGCGCTCAACAAATCGTATGCCGATCTGCCGAATGCTTCGCAGATCGATCAGGATGGGGATGCATTCAGTTCGGTCGCCGTAAACGGGTGGTTTTCTGGTCGCAAGACCACGGCATTGGATGATTTTGTCGTCGGAACGATCGATCAATTTTTACTAACCGCCCTAAAACAAAAGCATTTGGCATTGCGACATCTAGGATTTAGTAGAAAGGTTGTAATTATAGACGAAATACACGCAGCGGACTGCTATATGTCGACTTTTTTGTTGCAGGCCATCCGTTGGATGGGAGTTTATGGCGTCCCTGTGATTCTTCTCTCTGCCACTTTACCGGCCCAAAAAAGAGAAGAGATGGTGCAGGCTTATTTGGAGGGACGCGGCCTAGACAAGACGGAGATCGAGCTTCCGCGTGAGGGAATGGCCAAAGATGCCTATCCGCTGATCACCTATTCCGACGGCAGTCGGATCGAACAGCACACGGTCTTCGAACCGATTCCGGAGAAGACGGTAAAAGTAGAGCGATATTTCGGTTCGGAGATCGAATTGATGGAGGATTTATATTCCGACGGCGGAGTGATAGGCGTCATCGTTAATACCGTCAAAAAAGCCCAGCAGCTAGGCGCATTGTGCAGAGAGAGATTTGGAGAAGACTCCGTGGAGATTTTGCACTCTTCGTTCACAGCACGGGATCGAATTCGACGGGAAGAACAACTCTTGGGTATGATCGGAAAAGAGGCAGATCGGCCGAAAAGGAAGATCGTAATCGGCACACAGGTGATCGAACAATCTCTCGATATCGACTTCGATGTAATGATTAGCGAATTGGCGCCAATGGACTTTCTATTGCAACGCGTAGGACGTCTTCATCGGCATCGGAAGACGAAACGGCCGGATCGACACAAAGAACCGGTGTTGTATGTATTGGGAGCGGATCCGGGCTTTGTTTTTGATGCGGGATCCGTTGCCGTCTACGGCGAATATTTGTTGGCGCGAACGGAACACTTCTTGCCGGATGTGTTGCATGTGCCGGGTGATATATCCAAATTGGTGCAGATGGTATATGGAGATATAGAGGTCAATTATAAAGGAGCGATAGGAGAAGCTTATAAGAAAAGCAAGAAAAAACATGAAGAACTTGTTTCTACTAAAGAAAGTAACGCATATAGCTTTCGTGTTGGGGAACCCGATCTTTCTTTCGAAGATTGGGAAGGAGAACCTGCGAGTTTAATGGGTTGGCTGAAATATTCCGCAAATTCCTATTCCGAAGCAAGAGATTATCAACAGGTACGGGATATCGAGGATTCGGTAGAGGTGATCGCCCTTAAACGACACGGCAGTGGCTATGGGTTTTTCGAAAAAGGGGGAGATATCTCGATTGACTTAAAGAATGGTAATATGAAAGTGGCAAAGGAAATTGCTACACGTACATTGCAACTGCCCGTTTCGGTGTGCGGTCGCGGCCGATTGGATGCTACGATTTTAGAATTGGAGAAGATTACGAAAGATGTGGTCCCCGAATGGCGAAATATAGCTTGGCTTTCTGGCGCCCTGGTATTGTTATTTGACGAAGACAATCGTTGTACATTGGGAGACTGGCAATTGCAATACGACACGACGTTTGGACTCGTATATGAGAGCAAAGAAAGGATGTGAAGCGTTGGGACGATTTAATCTACTGGACGAACCGTGGATTTCTGTGGTCGTGGATCGGAAGGGAACGGTCCGAGAGATTTCTTTAAAAAAGGTTTTTGAAGAAGCGCATTTAATCCGTGGTCTGGCAGGGGATATGAGAGCACAGGATTTTGCTATTTTACGGCTCCTTTTGGCAGTAATGCACACGGTATTTTCTCGTGTTGATGTAGACGGAAATCCGCATCCCGGGATATTTCTCAAAGAAAGATGGATACAGGACGAAAATGTGCCGAAGAATATGCTTGATAAATACGGCCCTTCCTTATTCCAGACTTGGAAAAGACTATGGAATCGCAGGTCATGTCCAAAATGTGTTATCGAGTATTTAGAAATGTGGAGAGATAGTTTTTTTCTATTCGATGAAAATAGGCCTTTTTATCAAGTAACTAAGGATGTATTGGAGAAGGGCAATCCCAGTAAAGCGATGGGGAGTGAGGTTTTCGGGAAAAATGTGAATCGACTAATTTCCGAAAGTAGAAATAAAGTAGCTTTATTTTCTCCAAAGACGGCGGACCATGGAAATAAAGAGAAATTGACGGATTCACAGTTGGCCAGATGGTTGGTGATGTTTCAGGGGTATTGCGGAGAGCCGGATAAAGCTTATTTTGGTGAAGAAAAATATATGAAGAATACAAAGGGGTGGCTATTCGAGCTGGGTGGAATTTATGCGGAAGGAGATACGCTTTTTGAAACACTGCTATTAAACCTTGTGTTGGTACCTAGCGAGAAATCCTATGTGGGAAAGGTAGAACGACCCGCCTGGGAGAGGACAGGAGAAGAAATTGTGCTAGATGCTCTAGCTTATAGGAATACGCTCCGGACAATCAATAATATTGCGGAATTATATACATTGTGGAGCAGGGCAATATATATTGATCCGGAGACGGATATGAAGGAAAGCTTCTCTTTTCGTAGCGTCAAACTACCCGCTATTCGATATCGTGATTATTTCTTTGAACCTATGACGCTGTGGATCTATAACAAGAAGAATAAAGATAAGAATCATTATACAGCGAGAAAGCATACTCCAGAGCAGGCTTTGTGGCGTTCATTTGGTTTGTTGGCGGATTATGGATCTACGGAGGAGAATCAAGTGCCTCCGGGCATAGTATCTTGGTTACGCCGAACCATAGTGAAAAAGACGATACAAGACCACAGAATCCGGATCAACGCCGTAGGAATGGAAGACAAACAAGGGACACCTATCAGTGAGATTTATGACGGGCTTTCCGTTAGCACAATGCTTTTGACGGACATAGAGGCCGATAAAACGGGGTGGGAAAATCGCATAACAAAGATCGTGGAAATGACCAATGAGGTCATCGGGTGGACGTATCGTAGTTTTATGTCTGAAATGAAAGTGATCCGGAATTTATCGAATGAAAACTTTGTTTCTTCTGCAGTAGAAGAATTATATTATAAGGTAGACAAGCCTTTTCGTTTATGGATTTCTTCGATAGAGCCTGGAGACAGTATGGAAAAGAAAGAAAAGGAGTGGCGAATAACACTAAAGAAACTCGTCAAAAAACAGGTCGATGAATTCGTGCGTTCGGCCGGACCGAGAGATTATATTGGGATCATAGAGAAAGGTGGTGAGGGCAACAAGGAAGAAAACGCTGAACGAGTGCGCAATATCGCCACGGCATATAATACCTTTTCATATTTTTTGAATCGCAAGTTAAACGTAAAGGAGGGAAGCGGTGGAAAATCGAGATAAAACCCATGAAAGTGTATATACTGTTACCAAACAGATAATACACGCGATTGAAGGGAACCGAACAGAGCCTAAGGGAAATGCGGACTTAGCGCGTTTAAGGAACTCATTAGGGAAACCTTTTTCTAGAGCGGTGTCGGTGTTTCCCATTATTTTTAGCTATATGCCCGACGACTTTTTGTCAACACAGAGAGATATGACGCAAGAAGAAAAAGCAATATTGCTCACGCTACAAATATATGCTCTGCATCAACAAGGGAAAGATGAATCGGTCGTATGGAGGGCAAACGAAAAAGAGCGGTATCACAATCTGGGGCATTCAATGCGGGTTTTGCGTACGGAGAAAACAAAAGCGGCGGATCGCCGTTTTAATGCGATGGTGACTGCGGAGGATTTTGAGGAGCTTGCGTACCATTTACGTCAGATGATTTCTTTATTAAAGGCGAAATCCGATGAAACAGTGGATTATCCTATGTTGGCGGAAGATTTGTTTTGGTTTTTAAGGGGCGCGCAAGAAAACGTGCGGATGCGTTGGGCAAGAGAGTACTACCGAGTGACTAAAAAAGGAGAAGAGGACAATGAGCAATAAGAGACTGTTTTTGGACCTACATGCAATTCAGACCGTTCCCCCTTCCAATATCAATCGAGACGATACAGGCAGCCCGAAGACGGCACAGTATGGGGGTGTGCGGAGAGCCCGCGTCAGTTCCCAATCCTGGAAGCGAGCAATGCGCAAGTATTTTGACGAATTTGGAGATCAGTTCGATTTGGGGGTACGCACTAAATATATCGTGGCTTATGTATCTGACAAGATACGGAGTAAGAATCCCTCATTATCGGAGGAAGAGGCAAAAAAAAGAAGTATAAATATATTAAATAAAATCGGATTTGACGTTGATAAAAAATCAAAAAAAGATGACGGAACATCCAATGTTTTAATTTTTTTGAGTGAAGATGAAGCGAAGACATTAGCAAATGCGGCACTGGATAAAAATAAAGAGAAAGACATTATGGAGGACTTTTTGTCCACTAAGCCGGCCTTAGATATTGCATTGTTCGGACGCATGGTCGCAGGAAAACCAAAGTTATGTGAAGATGCTTCTTGCCAAGTGGCGCATGCAATTTCTACACATGGGGTGCAGACCGAATTTGATTTTTATACAGCAGTTGACGATTTGACACCTGAAGATATTTCCGGGGCAGCTATGATGGATACAATCGAATATAATTCATCAACTCTGTATCGCTACGCAAATATCGCCATACATGAACTGGTGAAACAGCTCAACGATAAAGAAAAAACAGTTAACGCACTATGTCTCTTTGTCGAAGCATTTATCCAATCCATGCCGACAGGGAAAATAACATCTTTTGCCAACCAAACGCTCCCTCAAGGTATAGTACTGTTTCTTCGAAAAGATAGACCCGTCAATCTTGTTACCGCTTTTGAAACGCCTATTCGTTCTAAGAAAGGATATGTAGATGCCTCCATAGAGGGATTATTTGAAGAAGCCGAAAAAGCCCAAAAATTTACGGAAGCACCGGCATTGGCGCTCTGCCTTTTAAAAGATGAACGAAACGAATACAGTCAGATTGCAGAGAGTGTTCAAAATGATAAAGAATTGTATGGACGATTGCGGAGTTATTTGGGGCAAGTAATAGACGAAATGCAGGAGGCGTAGTAGTGAAGACTATATTGCTGAACTTTACAGGGCCTCTTCAGTCCTACGGGACATCGTCCCATTTTGAGACTCGTCATACCGATTCCCATCCATCGAAGAGCGCAGTGATAGGTTTATTAGCAGCGGCAATGGGATATCGACGAGAGGAAGATGACAAGATACAAGCACTCAATGAACTAGACTTTGCATTGCGCGTCGATCAGCCCGGAAATTTATTGCGAGATTATCATACTGTGATGAAGCATAAACTGATCAGAGAACCGTCCAAGCCTTATGTCACCAATCGGTATTATTTAGAGGATGCGGTGTTTCTTATTGCTTTGAGTCATTCGGATGGCCGTCGTATAGAAGACATACAAAAAGCATTAGAACATCCATATTTTCAGCCCTATATGGGAAGAAGATCTCTACCCTTGCCCTGGAATTTTATCCTAGGCACCGAAGATGACAACCCGATTTCCTGTTTGCGGCGGTATCCATGGAAGGCACAAAAATGGTATCGGAGAAGAGAAAAAGTAGCGCGTCTTCCGATCTATGCAGATGCACATTTGTTGCCAGACGGCATTACAGAAATGAGGAAAGACCGAGTAGTTTCTTTTTCTCAGAAAGATCGTCGCTTCACGTATCGTGGAGAAGCAGTTCTTTTTGTAGAAGTATCAGATGTTCCGGAAGGCACACAACACGACATATTTGGTAGTATAGGGGGTTGATATGTATATCTCTCAAGTGGAAATCGACAGAGAGAATAGAGAGGCCATGCGGCGTTTGAATCATGTAGGTGCCTTCCACCATTGGGTGGAAAGTAGTTTTCCCGTAGAAATGAAAAGTGGACAGAGAAGCAGAAAACTCTGGCGCATAGATCCTTTAAACGGATGTAAATATTTATTGATTGTAAGCCCCGAAAAGCCAGATCTACGTGCTTTAGAGAAATTCGGCGTAGAGAATACGGCACAGACAAAATCATATGATAAATTTTTAAACAGCTTAATGGATGGAATGCAAGCGAGGTTTCGCGTCACCTTGAACCCGGTAATCGCTTCTCGTAAAGATGTCGAAACGGGAGAACGCGGGCGGGTACTACCCCATATCACCGAGGCGGCACAACGACAATTCCTAATGGAGAGGGCAGAGAAAAACGGATTTTCTCTCCATGAAGAGGAATTCTATATCGTCGAGAGAGATTTTGTCTTATACAGAAAATCTGGACAAAGACAAATGCGATTAAACAAAGTAACTTACGAAGGACAGTTGACAATTGTCGATGCGGATCGGCTTCGAAAGACGCTCATCAAGGGATTTGGAAAGAAAAAAGCCTATGGCTTTGGAATGATGACCGTAATTCCGGTGTTGCGATGACGAGGCCCATTGCGGGAGCGGAGAAAACGAAGCTTAGAGAACTGCCGCGAATAAAGGATCGAGTCAGCTTTATTTATGTGGAGCATGCAAAAATCAATCGACACGACAGCGCCGTGACCGTATCGGATCGGCGAGGGATCGTGCGAATTCCCGCTGCTATGATTGGCGTATTGATGCTGGGACCGGGAACGGACATCAGTCACAGAGCCGTTGAATTGATCGGAGAAGCGGGCACTAGCATACTATGGGTGGGAGAGCGTGGCGTGCGCCAGTACGCAAGCGGCCGGGCACTTGCCCATTCCACCAAACTTTTGGAACGACAGGCCAAACTCGTAAGCAATACCCGGAGCCGTTTGGCCGTCGCCAAGAAAATGTATCAAAAGCGATTCCCCGAGGAAGACGTAACCGGCCTAACCATGCAGCAGCTACGAGGAAGGGAAGGAGCGCGGGTGCGTTATGCTTATAGGAGATACGCGAAAGTCTATGGCGTTCAGTGGGAAGGGCGCGACTATAATCCCGAGGATTTTGAAGCATCAAATGCCGTAAACCAGGCACTTTCTGCCGGCCACGTTTGCTTATACGGTTTGGTACACAGCATTGTTACCGCCTTAGGCATGTCTCCCGGCTTGGGATTTGTGCATACGGGGCACGACCTTTCATTCGTTTACGACATTGCCGATCTATATAAAGTGGAGACCACCGTACCCATCGCTTTTGAAATCGCCGCCGAAGCCAAAGAGGATGATGACATTGGTAGCATGGCCCGGCATCGCGTAAGGGATGCTTTTGTCGATGGGAAAATTATGGGGCAAATCGTAGCGGATCTGCAGGATTTGATGGAAGTCGAAGAAGAACAACGCTTAGAGATCGATATTGTTCACTTATGGGATGATAAAGCAAAATTATTGGCGCAGGGAGTAAACTACAGCGAGGACGGATAATATGCCCTTGACCGTAATCACATTGACCAAAGTACCGCCTTCATTGCGCGGCGATCTGACTAAATGGCTACAGGAAATATCTACCGGCGTGTATGTGGGAAATATCAACACCCGAATACGAGAGCAATTGTGGGAGCGCGTAAAGGAAAGTGCAAAGAACGGAGAAGTAACACTAACCTATGCCTGTCGAAATGAACTCGGATACGATTTCGATATGATAAATGGCAATCGAAGTGTAGTCGACAGTGACGGCATCCCTTTAGTTTGCATACCAAATCGAGAAGGGTCACAGAATATAGAACGGGAATCAGGATTTAGTGATGCGGCAAAATTCCGTCGTGCTCAGAAATTCGCTTACCGAAAAAAGGAAGAGAGTACGTCGCCGAAGTCCTATGTAGTATTAGACATTGAGACCGACGGGTTAGACGAAAAGAAAAATAAAATCATCGAAATCGGAATCGTAAAGGTCGACGGAAAAAATATTGAAACCTTTCATTCTCTGGTCGCTTATAAAGGCAATTTGCCGCCAAAGATTACGTCGCTTACGGGCATTCAGACTGAAGATTTGAAAGCGGAGGGACGCGATCTACAGAGGATTTTACAAGAAGTCGTGAATTTTATCGGCAACCATGATATCGTAGGATATAATATCGACTTCGATATTCGATTTATCAATTATAACTTGAAGAAAATAGGACAAGACAAAATCCGGAACAAGACATTCGACCTCAAGGAGTATGTAAAACGGGAAAAAATGTTTTTAAAAAACTATAAATTACAAACTGCCTTAGAGGCCTATGGGATAGAAAAAGAGGTACCGCACAGAGCACTCGAGGATGCAAAACTCACCGGGGCACTGGCGTTGAAAGTAAAGAAATTTACGGAAACGCGAAAATAGAAACGGCTAAATATAGGGGATCCCTTACTGTTATTCCCGCACACGCGGGGGTGATCCCGGCGAGGTCGACCGCGGGGCGCATGCTGACTTGTTATTCCCGCACACGCGGGGGTGATCCCTTCGACACCTCGGAAAAATCTGTATACGGCTCGTTATTCCCGCACACGCGGGGGTGATCCCATATCGCGATGAAGGCATTACAGCCTAATGGCGTTATTCCCGCACACGCGGGGGTGATCCCAGAGACGTGGGATTCCGTTGATTCAGAAATATGTTATTCCCGCACACGCGGGGGTGATCCCGTCACATATCTAAAGCAAGAGCCACAGACACGGTTATTCCCGCACACGCGGGGGTGATCCCATAAAGATGAGATAGACAAAGAGCTATACGTCGTTATTCCCGCACACGCGGGGGTGATCCCATCATAAAATCACCTCCATACGGTCCATATAAGTTATTCCCGCACACGCGGGGGTGATCCCCGGCCAATCCAATCGATGATAGCCATCTCTCAGTTATTCCCGCACACGCGGGGGTGATCCCCAATCGGCGATGGTCTGGGGTCGGATTGTCTCGTTATTCCCGCACACGCGGGGGTGATCCCATCATAGGATCACCTCCATACGGTCCATATAAGTTATTCCCGCACACGCGGGGGTGATCCCCGCGGCGAAATGGTCGATCGGGATTAAGGTGAGTTATTCCCGCACACGCGGGGGTGATCCTTACAGAGCACGGTGTCGATGTTGCATGGACAAGTTATTCCCGCACACGCGGGGGTGATCCCGCTCGCTCCGCCCACTGCCGTAGCGGCCACGGGTTATTCCCGCACACGCGGGGGTGATCCCCGTAGACGGACCCTGCCAAGTTCTAAAGACCTGTTATTCCCGCACACGCGGGGGTGATCCCCACAGGCCCCAGGAATCAAAAAGGAGACTGAAGTTATTCCCGCACACGCGGGGGTGATCCCAGAAGAAGCTAGATATTATGAGCGTTTTATTGGTTATTCCCGCACACGCGGGGGTGATCCCGGGGTAGGGGCCTTTTAATTTTGGCCCTTACTGTTATTCCCGCACACGCGGGGGTGATCCCTATAAACGGCTTTTTTGTGCGTTCATACTCCAGTTATTCCCGCACACGCGGGGGTGATCCCTGTATTCTGCCTATTACATCGCACAGTGGCTCGTTATTCCCGCACACGCGGGGGTGATCCCCTGGGAGGGATCGCCCCCTCCCTTACATATAGGTTATTCCCGCACACGCGGGGGTGATCCCGGGACGCTTCTCGACGAAGAAAAATTGAAGTTGTTATTCCCGCACACGCGGGGGTGATCCCGCGGCCAAGAAAAACAAAACTTTACCAAATCTGTTATTCCCGCACACGCGGGGGTGATCCCGACGCGATCGATCAGTATCGGCTCCTTAAGATGTTATTCCCGCACACGCGGGGGTGATCCCGGGATATGGTGCTGGCCGTTTCGGATGTGGAAGTTATTCCCGCACACGCGGGGGTGATCCCCTCCAGGGCGGCGGCCATCATGTGATCTGGTTGTTATTCCCGCACACGCGGGGGTGATCCCATTGCGATAGGCGTAAAAGGACTTGCCGAGACGTTATTCCCGCACACGCGGGGGTGATCCCTACTGCAACAAGACCCATGGCCGTCATCAGAAGTTATTCCCGCACACGCGGGGGTGATCCCTACCCGAATTAACGCTTGTGGACATCGTGTAAGTTATTCCCGCACACGCGGGGGTGATCCCCGGACACGACATGTCCGGTCTACTTTTTATAGGTTATTCCCGCACACGCGGGGGTGATCCCTGGGATCACCTCGTCGTAGATGGTGCTGACGGGTTATTCCCGCACACGCGGGGGTGATCCCTATAAAGACTGAGTTTTCAACATAAAAGTAGAGTTATTCCCGCACACGCGGGGGTGATCCCAGGCCACCTATTATCTCCGACACGGATAAGGATGTTATTCCCGCACACGCGGGGGTGATCCCCATATACCCGGTGCGGGTGGCAAGGCGCTCTCGTTATTCCCGCACACGCGGGGGTGATCCCGGGAAAGTCCGCGAAACGGTGCTTTATGCAGAGTTATTCCCGCACACGCGGGGGTGATCCCTGGGATCACCTCGTCGTAGATGGTGCTGACGGGTTATTCCCGCACACGCGGGGGTGATCCCTGTGTAGTCGATGGTAAAGTTATCGGTCTTGCGTTATTCCCGCACACGCGGGGGTGATCCCACTATTGGACGTGCCGATGCGATTGTGGCGAGGTTATTCCCGCACACGCGGGGGTGATCCCATACTTGCGCAAGACGCCATCAAAAGTCATCCGTTATTCCCGCACACGCGGGGGTGATCCCCACAGGACCCCAAGGATCAAAAGGAGAATGAAGTTATTCCCGCACACGCGGGGGTGATCCCAACAATCTCGACAGCTTAAAAGGCCTTATGGAGTTATTCCCGCACACGCGGGGGTGATCCCGAGTTGGAAATGCTCTTGTCCGCCAAAATGATGTTATTCCCGCACACGCGGGGGTGATCCCTTCTTTGCGTGGGTGTAGAAATCATTCCAGAGGTTATTCCCGCACACGCGGGGGTGATCCCTGATCGAGATGATGGACAAGCGCTTTTTGCGGGTTATTCCCGCACACGCGGGGGTGATCCCATATGTATTTCCCCGTGAATTGGCGAGACAGAGTTATTCCCGCACACGCGGGGGTGATCCTTATGCACGCCTACACGAAAGCGCATAGAAAGAGTTATTCCCGCACACGCGGGGGTGATCCCTCCATTAAACAACAGAAAAGATAACAGAACCTGTTATTCCCGCACACGCGGGGGTGATCCTTATGCACGCCTACACGAAAGCGCATAGAAAGAGTTATTCCCGCACACGCGGGGGTGATCCCTCCATTAAACAACAGAAAAGATAACAGAACCTGTTATTCCCGCACACGCGGGGGTGATCCCGCCTTGTGCGACCACTTCATTTCGAAGCAATCGTTATTCCCGCACACGCGGGGGTGATCCCGCCTCGTTGATCTCGCGCGAGTTGATCGGCTTGTTATTCCCGCACACGCGGGGGTGATCCCATGGTTAAGAGAAAATGGACAAAGGTCAGAACGTTATTCCCGCACACGCGGGGGTGATCCCGGCACCTGGTCGGCGGAGATTTACTACAACACGTTATTCCCGCACACGCGGGGATGATCCCAACCAATACGACGAACCTAGAAGATTTGAATAGTTATTCCCGCACACGCGGGGGTGATTCTTTCCAATTTCTACTTTTTTAGTGCATGCCTATAAGTTGCAAGTTTTGCTATATTGCATCAAAAAAGCACCCGCAACATTTTTCTGTTACTGGCGCTTTTATTTCTTGTCTTCTGCGAACTCTTTTTCTTCCTGTTTCTTAAGCTCTGCAATATGCGCTTCGAACTCCTCGTCTGACATATTCCGAATCATCCTCAAGGTTTCGAGTTGATCTCTATCATCTGCTAGAAATTCCACATAATCCTTTTTCATAGAATTCCCCCATATATTTTTTCAAATCTACTTTTATAGTCCCATTTCCATTGCCGTCGCCACTGCGTTCACAGGCCAGTCGTCGTTGTAGTAATCCTGAAAGTCTTCCTCGTACCCCAACATAAAGCCCTCTGTCTTTTCCTTCCTGTTGAACTCCAACAACCGCTGTTCGATGGCTTTCTTGTATTCTTCCAGTGTCATTGTGTCTTTGATTTTCTTTTCCATGTCGCCCTCCTCACGGATCATAAATTTTTTATGGAGTTTTCCGGTGTTTGTTCCACGATCTTTGTCTTATGGCCAGTATAGGCGAAAGTAGGGGCGGTATCAACGCCGTTTCTTCGATGTGCTGCTTTCTCGTGGGATTCGAAAATCTCTATCGCCGCAGACGGGGGCAGTCTCGTCACTTGCGGTGGGATATGCGGTATAATGATCATATAGGCTTTGCATAGACAAACGGAGGTGTTCTTTCTTGTACTTGGATCGATTTGTATTCCCGCCTACGCGGGGATGATCCTAGGGTATATTTGAACCGTAGGGAAGAAGCGCCGTTATTCCCGCACACGCGGGGGTGATTCAAGGTAAGGTCGCAGGTTCAAATCCCGTCGTCTGTTATTCCCGCATTTCCGGGTCGGAAGGCCTTAAGTAGAAAAGTTTGTGTCCGTAGAAATGCCACTTCGGACGAAGGGTGCGATTGTGAGAAGAAAAAGGGTAGAAGGATCGTAAGGGGTGATACTGTGAAGAACAAAGATTTTCAACACGAAGCCGATGGATATGCGCCCATTGTGCCGTCCGATGCAAGTCATTTAATTCGACCAGACTATGTACCCTATGATGAGCTTTTAATAAATAAACCAAACCCATTAAACAAAAACGATATAATCACAAAATTTGTAAAAATAAACACACTGACAAAAGAAGAATTTATTGAGTATCAAAAAGAAGGCAGAATTCCTGAAGCGTACCGATTAGAAGACTGGATTCGGTGAAACGACAACCCAATATCTTTTTATCGGCAGTAGGCCAAAAACACAAAAGGACGGGAGATTTTTGCCCGTTCTTTTTGCAGTGGCCTCAATCCGCTTGGAGTGCCGCCATCAATTCTTCTATGGTGTCGTAGGGGCCGAACATATTCTCGTCGTCCTCGGCTTCTCGCAGGGCGGCCATCGTGGTCTCGTTGGGAATTTCTTCGAGACGCGCTCCGTCGTTCTTTTTGTCTGCCATATCATCACCTCTGGCCCCGTTATCGCATGTTTGGGGATAAAAGCAATGGCGCAGATGGAAGATTTGGGAAGAAAAGTGCGCTCCGCTCTGATAAGATGGTGCCGAAGGTGAAGGCGTATGGCAAAACGTACGGTTACGATCGAATTGGACGAAGATCGCATGGAGGCATTCGCAGAAATTTGCGAATCGATGGACATGAGCGAATCTACCGCTTTTCGCATTTTTTGTGCATGCGGTTGTGGCGGAGCGGGGGATTCCGTTTTTGGTCAAGGCGAGCGACGATGTCGTCGCGGTGTGCCATTCTATGGAAGAGTTCAGAGCGTTTGTCGATTCTCTGTAATTGACGGCCACCGGCAGGCATGAGGAAATGTCGCGCACAAGAAAGACGCCCGGAGGCGTCTTTTTTATTTTTCCATATGAATTTTTTCTTTAATAAACCCGCCGTTTCGGACTTCGTCATAGGCGGTATCGAGTTCTTCTTCGGTGTTCATGACGATGGGACCGGGCCGCCAGGCGATGGGTTCTCCGATTTTTTGTGACTGGAAGACGAGTACGGAGATCTCTTCGCCGCCGGGGTTTTCGAGGACGAGTTTGTCGCCTTCGGTGAGGATGGCCGCTTCGAAATGGGGGAGGGTTTCCCCGCCGATTTGTACCGCCCCGCGCAGGGCAAAGACGGTGATGGCGGCGTCGGAATCGACTTTGGTCGTGAATTTGCGGCCCGGCTCGATGTGCACGTCGTAGTAGTTGACGGGCTGATAGGGCGATTGAAAGCCCGTATGTCCGTTGTATTCGCCCGCCAATAGGCGCAGATGGCCGCCGTCGAAGGGAATATCTTCGATTTCTGCAGAATCGATGGCCTTATAGGCGGGGGGCGCAAATTTGTCTTTCTTGGCGAGGTTTAGCCAGAGCTGCACGCCGTAGAGGCGCTTGACGGCGGGCATCATTTCTTCGTGAAAGATGCCGCTGCCGGCGGTCATCCATTGCACGCCGCCGTCGGATACGGCGTCTTCGTTTCCGAGGGAGTCTTTGTGGACCATGGTGCCCTCTACCACATAGGATATGGTTTCGATGCCCCGGTGCGGGTGCATGGGGAATCCCTTTTCGTATTCCGCGGGATCGGAAGAATCGAAGGCGTCTAAGAGCAGTAGCGGGTCGGCGTCGTACATGGTGCTTCTTCCCATGACGTTTTTGAGCGCCACGCCGGCGCCGTCGATGCCGGCTTGGCCGGAAGCGATGCGTAAAATTTTTCGTTTCATGGTTCTCTCCATCCTTTTGTTCGCATAAGATTCTCTCTTTGAGTATACTCTAAAATGTGCACTTCAAACAGAAAGATCGCGGTTTCTGGGGCGTGGAAGGGTTTTCTTTTGGCGCGTGCGGGTATAGGTATAGTACAAGGAGGGATAGCTATGTATGAAAAAATCTTAGTGCCCGTCGACGGTTCTCAGGACTCGTATTGTGCCCTGAAGGAAGCGGAAAAGCTCGCCAAGGCATTTTCCTCGAAGCTGTACATTTTAACCGTGCTCACGGATATCAATGTGATCGAACAGTATCCGGGCAATTTTTTGACGACGGACTTCAAAAAAGCCCAGAGCGTACGCGGCGAACACGTGCTGGACAAAGCCCTCGAATATCTGGAATACGACGGTGAGATCGACACCTGCTATCGCATCGGCAAGGCGGCGGAAGAGATTATCGCCCATGCCGACGAAAACGAGGTAGATCTGATCGTCATCGGAAGCCGGGGACTCGGCGGATTCTCGCGGACCCTCTTGGGTTCGGTTTCCGATCGGGTGCTGAACCTCGCCAAGGTACCGGTTCTGGTGAACAAGCTGCAGTGTACGCTCTAATTTCGTAAAAGCGCCTCGTCTCGGGGCGCTTTTTTCGTGCAAAAATCCGCCGTGAATTTTTTTCTCGGGCGTAGTATGATGAAAGAAGAGTAACGATTGTATGCGGATATTGAGGAGGTCGTATGGAAATTTTGGTATTAAACGGTTCCGAAGTAAGGGGCGCCATGTCGATGCGCGAATGGATCGAGGCGGACAAATCCGCGGCGGCGATGTATTCGAAGAAGCAATGCGATATTCCCTTGCGGACGAATATCGACGTAAAAGATGCCGAAGGGCAGGCGCTTTTTATGCCGGGCGTGGTCGAAGGGGAAAACGCGCTGGGGATTAAGATCGTCTCGGTCTATCCCAACAATGCAGCGCGCAATCTGCCGTCGCTTTCCGCCACGGTGCTGGTGATGGAAAAAGAGACCGGCGCGGTAAAGGGGATTCTCGACGGAACGGAACTCACAAAAATGCGTACCGGCGCCCTCGCCGGGGCGGCGACGGATCTTTTGGCGCGAAAAGACGCTAAGACTTTTCTTCTGATCGGCACCGGCGGTCAGGCCGAAAGCCAGCTCGAGGCGGTGCTCGCCGTGCGCGATATTCAGACGGCCTATGTGTTTAACCGCAAGCAAGAAAAAGCCGAGGCCTTCGTCGAGGGCGTAAAAGAGCATATGGCCCCCTACGGTGCAGAGCTGATCGCCGTGTCGGATCTCGACGGCGTGATCGAGAATGCCGATGTCATCACCGCTGTCACCACCGCAAAAGAGCCGGTATTCGACGGATCGAAGGTAAAGGCGGGCTGCCATATTAACGGCATGGGCGCCTATACGCCCGAGATGATCGAACTGGATCCCGAGATCGTGGTGCGGGCGGACAAGGTATTTTTGGACACCGTCGACGGCGTTATGAACGAGGCGGGGGACATGATGCAACCCGTAAAAGACGGCCGCGTCGGAAAAGAAAAGTTGCAGCACGAACTGGGCGAGCTGGTGCTCGAAGCGGCGACGGGCCGCGAATCCGACGAGGAGATCACCGTATTTAAGAGCACGGGCTCGGCGGTATTCGACATTGTCACCGCCGAAGCGCTGTATCAGACCGCAAAAAGCAAGGGCATCGGCAGTACGATCGCCCTATAAAAGCGTCCGAGGGGGACGCTTTTTCCCGTTTCGGGTGAAAAATTTTTCGGCGGCCGGCGAATACATCGGCGATCTTCGATCTATAACGGGGATCGGTGCAAAGATCTTGGGAATTCTCGTTTTCCGTTTACAAATGATATATTTCGGTATACTATGAGCGTATGTAATTCGAAGCGGAAAGGTAGGATTTGAAATGAAAATTATCGAAACCGTAGGGAACACCCCTCTGGTCCAACTCTCAATGGGCGGCGGCAGAATTTATGCCAAGCTCGAGAAAAATAACCCCGCCATGAGCATAAAAGACCGTGTCGCCCGCGCCATGATCGAAGACGCCATAGAACGCGGCGCCCTGAAGCCCGGCATGAAGATCGTCGAGCCCACATCGGGCAACACCGGTATCGCTTTGGCGATGATCGGCAAGCAACTGGGCTATCCGGCGACCATCGTCATGCCCGCTTCGATGAGCGAAGAGCGCAAGAAGCTGATCCGCTCCTTCGGCGCCGAACTCCTCTTGGTCAAAGAGGGTGGCATGCAGGCGGCGGTCGATAAAGCGAAGGAACTCGCAGAGAGCGGCGCGTACTTTATGGCCGATCAATTCAACAATCCCGCCAACCCCCGCACCCACGAGGAGATCACGGGTCCCGAAATCCTCAAAGCACTCGATGCGATCGACGCCTTTGTCGCAGGCATCGGAACCGGCGGCACGGTCACGGGCGTCGGCCGCGCGCTGAAGGCGCACAAAAAAAACACGCTGATCGTGGGGCTCGAGCCCGCGGAAAGTCCCTTGCTCTCTGCCGGAAAGGCGGGCGGACACAAGATTCAGGGCATCGGCGCAAACTTCGTACCGGGCAACTACGACCCCGAGGTGGTGGATCGCATCCTCACTGTCGAAGGCGATGCGGCCATCGCCATGGCGAAGAAACTCGCGGCGGAAGAAGGCCTGAGCGTGGGGATCTCCGCCGGCGCCAATGTCGTGGGCGCGCTACGCCTCGCCGAAGAAGTGAAGGGCAATGTGGTCACCGTCCTTCCCGATGCGGCGGAGCGCTATATGTCCACGGAGCTCTTCGGGTAGCTATGTTTTTTAAGGAACGCAGAGAAATCGCCCGTGTCATCCTCGAGAAGGACCCGGCGTGCAAGAATATGTTCGAAGCCATGTTTCTCTATCCGGTGGTGGAGGCGCTCTTGAGCCATAGGCGCGCCCACCGCCTCTACATACGGGGCCACTTTACCCTGGCGCGGTTCTTATCCCACCGCGCTCGCAGAAAGACGGGCATCGAAATCCATCCCGGCGCAAAGATCGGCAAGCGCCTGTTTATCGACCACGGCATGGGCGTGGTGATCGGCGAGACCGCAGAAATCGGCGACGACGTGACCATCTACCACGGCGTCACCTTGGGCGGGCGGGGGCTAAGCAAGACCAAGCGCCACCCCACCATCGGCGATCGGGTGATGCTCGGGGCGCGCAGCACCATCTTGGGACCGGTTGAAATCGGCGACGATGTAAAGGTCGGCGCCGGCGCCGTCGTCTTAGACAATGTAGAGGAAAATGTAACCGTCGTCGGCGTTCCCGCCGAAGTCGTACGCAGGCGATGACATCCGCTTTGAGCGGATGTTTTTCGTTTTGCGAAAATTTTGATATCGACGTGCAAACGAGAACAATCCCTAAATTCGAACCCATTTCACAGAAAAAGCAAAAACTTTGCAACAATTTGGTGAAAGATCGGTGTTGAAGGGTAAGTGTAAAAACAGTAGAATAGATATGAAAGCAATATTTTACAGTATTTAGGAGGAACTATGGCTTTATTTATCTTGGGTTTGGTCATCCTCATCGTCGGCGGCTTCTTCTACGGCAAATTCGTAGAAAAGATCTTCGGTCCGGACGACCGAGACACCCCCGCCGTTCGCCTGGCAGACGGCGTCGACTATGTAGAGATGAGCAAAGGCAGAAACGCGCTTATCGAATTGTTAAATATCGCGGGCACCGGCCCCATTTTGGGACCCATTCAAGGGATTTTGTTCGGGCCCATCGCATTTTTGACGATTCCCATCGGCTGTGTACTGGCCGGCGCGGTACACGACTATTTCGTCGGCATGATCTCCATGCGCAACAACGGCTGGCAAGTGCCCCGTCTGATCACCAAATACATGGGGTCTAAGGCCAACAAAATCTACATCGTCATCATCTGTATTCTGATGCTCCTCACCGGCGTCGTATTTATCTACACCCCCGGGGACTTGATCGTAAACGACCTCTTGGGCATGGACGTAAACGGCACCGCGATTTGGATCGCCTATGCGGGCATTCTCTTGTACTACATCGTGGCGACCCTTTTCCCCATCGATAAGATTATCGGAAGAATCTACCCGATTTTCGGCGCCGTATTGGTGCTGTCGGCGGTATTTATCTTTATCGGCATCCTGCTAAACGGCGCGCCCGATATGCACAATATCACCGAAGGGGCATTGCTCTCCAAGCACCCCACGGGTCAAATGTTTATCCCCGTGTTCTTTATCACCGTCGCCTGCGGTATTATGTCCGGTTTCCACGGATCCCAGGCAACCCTGATTTCCCGTACGGTTAAATCCGAACACGAAGGTCGCGGCATCTTCTACAACTCCATGATCATCGAAGGCTTTATCGCCATGGTCTGGGCGGCCGGTGCCATGATCGTATTTAACCGCGGTGCCGCCATTGACACCAACGCGACCCTGATGGTCGGGAACATTTCCCGCGAATTTATGGGTACCGTCGGCGGTCTCTTTGCTATTGCGGGCGTCATCGTGCTTCCCATCACCTCGGGCGATACGGCATTCCGTTCCCTGCGACTGATGGTGGCAGAGCAAATCAATATGGACCAATCCACGCCGAAAAACCGCGTGCTCCTTTCCTTGGTGCTCTTTATTCCCGCGGTGCTGATTCTGTTCTTTGCAAAATCCAACGGCGAAGGATTCCAAATCCTCTGGAGATACTTCGGCTTTACCAACCAACTGGTGGCCGTATTCGCCTTGGCGCTGATCTCCATCTACCTGAAGATGCACAACAAGCCCTACTGGCTCACCTTGATCCCCGGGCTGTTCTACGCTTTCGTCGTCGTAAGCTATATCGCCAGTGCCGATATCGGCCTGCGCTTGCCGATGACCGTCGCCTATATCATCGGCGCCGTAGGAGCTGTGCTCTACTTCTTCATCGTCAACAAAATTGCCGGCGGTCGCAAAGAAGAAGTAATGAAACACGAACAATAAACGCGATCCCTATAAGAAAAACGGACTACAGCAAATCATGTAGTCCGTTTTTCTTTTGCATAAATCAACCGGAAGCATTAGAGAAGACGTACCCCTCGTTCCGAGATAAAAGATAGTAGTTGTGATCAAATAAGAGCCTCGCTTCTCCCTTGAATTTGTTCATTTTATCGAGTGTGAAATTCCCAGATTCATCAAAATAAAAAGAATTTTGAAACTCTTTTATTGTATGAACCCCATATTCTTCCATCCCGATGAGTTCATAACGACCATTTTGATAACGGATTTTGATAGAAGAAGCGGGTGTTTTTACGTAATCGGAGGATGTGTCAGCTGGATCGTGGAAAATAATGGGGTATTCTTCATTTCGTGTATCCGGCGTTAATGTGATAATTCCGGCTTCTGAATCTTCTGCATAGTACATGTGTAGTGCATCAGCCAGTATAGACATGGATATAAAGTCGCGGCCATGGAGTTTAATGAGCGATCTAGTTTCAGGATTATTTGAGAAGTCAATTCCATCTACCCTAACTGAATACCAGGCAAGAATCTTCCTACCGTTTGGCTGTGTCAAATAGCCGGCCGTGCCTTCCCCGCCATAGGGTGCCGTTTCATAAGTAAGTCGGTACCCAAATGCGTCGGCGACCGCAGTGAGCTCCCCATAGAGTTCCTCTCCCTGATACTGCACGGGAATGGGGTAGTCCTTGCCCTCTATCCGCAGATGCATCTGCCGGCGGTCGTATTTCGGCGGCCGATAGTCGGAACCGATATACACCGTGCGGTGGGCGCCGTCCCAACCGATCTCCATCTGCAAAGCTTCCGCCACGGCGCGCAGGGGCACGAAGGTGCGGTCGCCGCGAATTTCGGGCGGGGCGTCGAGTTTGGCCATGATATAGCCGTCGGCATGGTACAAATTTCGGTCGCCGATCCGAAAGATGACGGCGTCTTCGAAGTCGTTATAGGTATTTCCGATCACGACCGACAGGTACTCGGGCACCCATATCACATCTTTGTCCAGCTCCTCCGAGATGACTCGAAGGGGGACCATGGTGCGGTCGTTTTTGATATAGGGCGCCACATCACTTTCGATGTAGTCGCCGTAAATCCACAGGCGAATGTCGCCTTGTGCAAGGCTCGTGCCCGAAAAGAGCAGCAGGAGCAGCAGTGCGGCGGCCAAAATTTTTCGTTTCATCCTCATCTCCTATCGAATTCTCGGCGAAGTTGGTATATATGTAAGACTTCGCTATAAAGGGATAAAGCGTGCGGCGAAAGAAAGAGGGCCCCGAAGGACCCTCGATCGATCGTGATTCTATTATAACAAAGTCCGTCCGAAGGCGTCTGCCCGAATGGCGGCTTCTTTGAGCCGATCCGCCGATAAGGGCGTGCGGGCGCGCTGAAACTCGATGGTTTCGGGCGCGAGTGCCATCATGCCGTCGAGATCGGATTCGGAAAGGCCGATTTCCGCCAGGGTGACGGGAAGGCCCAGGGAGCGGTTAAAGCGGGCGATTTTTTCGAGTTCCGTCGCGTTGTCGTCGTAGGCGTGAAGCACCATGACGCCAAAGGCGACCACTTCGCCGTGTAGGTAGCTGCCTTCGCGGACGACCGAGCAGGAGGTATCGAAGAAGACGTGTGCCAAAGACGAGTTGTAGTAGTATGCGTCCTGATTGGTGAGATTGGATACATAGCCGGTAGAGACCAAAATATCGAGTGCGACTTCTTCGACCGCGCGGCTTACGCGATGCGCCTTTACGTCTTGGAGTCCCGCCTCTGCGTATTCGATCAGCGGCGCTTCGCAGGTCTGTGCGATGCCGAGGCCCAGCCGGGCGGTGTGGTCGAGAGCTTCGCCGCGAGCGGCAAAGGTGACCTCCGCCTGTTTGCTGATGCCGTCGCCGATTCCCGCCCAAAAGTAGATGTCGGGGGCATTGGCGATGGTCTCGAGGTCGATAAAGACGTGGCGGGGCGCATGCGGAAAGGCGTAGTGCGACAGGCTGCCGTCGGGATGGTAGACTACGGCGATGGCGGTCATGGCCGCGCAGTTGGAGCAGATGGTGGGAAAGGCGAATACGGGCAGATCGAGCGCGAGGGACAGCACCTTTACGGTGTCGATGGCCTTGCCGCCGCCCACCGCAAAGAGGACATCGGCCGCGCGCACGGCGTCGTCGTTCGCCAGGCGGTCTATATTTTCTTGGCTACATTCGGTGCCGTAGACGACCTCGGCCACCACATCGGCACCGGAGGCACGGACGGCTTCTCGAATCTTCGGGGCGGCCGCGGCCAAGGCGCGCTCTCCGCCGATGAGGGCGACGCGCGTATAGTGTGCGCGATCTATAACCGCGGCAAGGTCGTCATAGCCTCCGCGGGATACGCTGTATGCGGGCAAAAACATATACGAATCAACCTCCCTGCCCGGGGCGCCTTCGCGTCTTCCGGGCACTGTATTTGTTGGTACTATACTATGAAAGCCTTTGGCGGACAAGGGTGTAAAAAGAAGAATATTGCGTACGAAAAAAGATACAAAAACAACCGGAGATCTCTCCGGTTGTGCGTGCGGCTATTCTGCGTCGGTTTCGCCGGCGAGGAGTGCCTTGGCGACCATTTGGGCGAACAGATTGCGTCCGATTCCCTTGGGGTGGGTGTGGTCCTCGATAAAGATGTCTTCCCGTTCTTTGGCGATGGAATACCAGTCGATCAGGTGCACATTCGGCCGCTTTGCAGCTTCGGCAAATTTTTCGTTGACGCTCGCCTCCCAGGGGTCGGGCATGGCGGTGTTGATCAGATAAATAGGCCGATCCCCCGTGCGGTCGAGGAGGTCCTTTAAGGTGTCGGAATGAAAGTCGGAATTGGTGCCCAGCTGGTATACCACGGGGACGTCCGTGTCCAGGTTTTCCAAATCGTACTCGGAGAGGACGTCTTTGGCGTGGACGAGTTGGCGGTTGACTTTGCCGTTTACGGTCATACGGGGCATAAGGTCTTCCACATAGGGAGCGACCATCTCGGTAATGCTGTCGCCGATCATCAACCCCCGCATTTCCGAAAGCGTCTCGAGATCGGCTTCGGTGAGGGCGAGGGCGGGCCACTCTGCATTGACGGCGCTCACCCCTTGGGGCACATCGCCTTCGGCATGCGCTTCTTCGGTTTGGACGGGGTCGGCCTCGGCCGCCGGGGACTCGGGCAAGAGGAATCCCGCCCCCGAAGAGAGGAGGAAGACGAGGAGCAGGGCGGGTACGAGTTTTTTGCGCTTAGGGGCGCGGAATAGGCGATAGGTGCCTTCTGCCGCGAGGAGTAGCACCGGCAGCTGCAAGAGCACCACCATCGTATACGAGATGGCGTGGTGGGCAAAAAACTGTTGAAAGAGCAGCATCAAGGGGTATTGCCACAGGTAGAGCTCATAGCTGCGGCTGCCGAAATAGCGCAGTAGGGGCGTATCGAAGGCGCGCGCCGCGGCGTTGTCGTCTTTGGCGACAAATACCAAGAGAAAGCAGATCAGCAGGGTAAAGAGAAACATGCCCCCGTAATAGAGAAATTTCCCTTCGACAAAGAAGAAGAATAAGAGCAGCGTGACGGCCGTAAGGGCGAGCACGTGGAGGCTCTTGTCGCGCTGGGGTTTTCGGAAGATCCCCTGCTTGCCCAGTACGGCGAAGAGCGCGCCCATGGCAAAGGAGAAAAAGCGCGTATCGGTGCCGTAATAGATGCGGGTATGGTCCTCGTGAAAGGGCGTCATGCCCATCATCAGAAGAAACGAGACGATGAGCATCACGGCGAGGGAGAGGACAAAGGCGGGCTTTTTCTTGCCGAATCGCTTTTGAAGAATCGCCCAGACCAGATAAAACTGCATCTGTGCGGAGAGCGCCCACATATGGGTAAAGGGCAAGAAGCGCCCGTGCAGATCGAAGTACGAAAAGCCGTGGAGGATCTGCTGCCAGTTGTTTACGCCAAAGAGCGCGGCGAGGCCGGAGGCGAATACCGCCGAAAAATCGTCGCGGAAAAATACCGCGGCAAAAAACGTCGTCACCGCGACGACAAACAACAGGGGCGGGGTGAGCCGCTTGTAGCGGTCGATGAATTTGTGTATGGGCTCGGTCGGCTTGTCGAGAAATTGGCGCATGAGCAAATAGCCGGACAAGACGAAGAAAACCACCACGCCCAAATAGCCCCCGCGTACGACGTGGGGGTATAGGTGATACAGGATCACGCCCCACAGGGCGACGGCGCGTATCCCCGTAAAGGCGCGTATATGCTTGTGCACGTAAACATCTCCTTATGTAAAAAACGGTCGTAAAAACGACTCTTTTTCAGTATAGCACAAATGAGAATAAATGCACTTCCTGTGCCAAAAAAAGGGCGGATTTTCGCATTTCTTTCGGGAAAATAAAAAACGCCGCCGAATGCGGCGACGTTTTGCGATCGATGGTTTATTTTTCTTTCAGAAAGCGATCCCTGCGGGCGATCGCCTTATAGCCCAAGAACCACAGGGGCAGGATGATAAAGATCCAGTTGAAGATTCCCAGGTACTTGTAGGCGTTTTGTACGATCCACATCAGGCCCAAGCGGGACACCAGATAGCAGACCACCAGCGATGCCACGGCGATGATCGCCTTTTTCTTGACGATATTCGTCTCTTGCTTCATGATATGGGGCTCGATCCGTTGTACCATGCCGAAGATAAAGCCGACGGCGGTGGTGATCAGCGCCAAAAATAGGAGAATTGGGTAGAGCACCTCCAGGATCGGGATGTGAAGCTGGTTGACCACGGCGATGGTGGGAAGCGCCCGGGTGGTTTCGTTCAGGTAGATGTCGGGCATTTGCGAGAAGATCAACAGGCAGATGCCGACGAGCATCAGGATGTTCATCACCGCGCCGGCGATCATCGCGCCCTTGGATTCTTCTTTGGTTTCACCGCCCTTAAAAGAGGAGGTGATGCCGCCGATGGCGCTAATTTGGAATCCCGCATAGGTAAGCGCCCACAACAGCGAGTTCAAGAGATTGCCCGGCACGGTCTCATCGGATGCGCTAATGCCCCATTTGGTGGCTTGGGGATTCACATAGCCTTCGGAGAACAAGCGCGCGATATCCGGCCCGAATTTGATCAGGCCCGCCACGATAACGATAGAGATAATGGCCAAAATTGCGATAGTCATAATGGTGGCGTTTTTGCGGACGACTTCTTCTCCGAAGATGACGAGCAGGGTGACGATGACGACCATCAAAAGGGAGCCGACGATCACCGGCAGACCCAGATATTCGTTCACCAACAGCCCGCCGGTGGCGATGGTGGCGGCTGATGCGGCCACGGTGGTAATGACAATGCTCACGTCCATGGCGGGGGTGAGGACCTTGCTGTACTTGCCGTAGGCCTCTTTGGACCAGGCGTCATAGCTCCAACGATCGGTTTGGCGTGCGGTCTCCAGGCCCACATAGTAGGTCAGGGCGATCAGGACAAAGGTCAGAATGGGCATGAGTACGCCGAACCAGCCGTGGTTGGCGAAAAACTGCAGTTCCTGTGTACCCGAGGCGAAGCCCGCCCCGCAGTGGGTGGAAAACCACACCGTCGCAACGCCAAAACTGATCGGCGTTATGTAATTGTTCTTTTTCATCATTTCCTCCAGTCAATAGAGAGATACGTTTGCATGTGAAAAGTGTATCACAAAAGGAAAATACTGAAAAGAGCCCATACAAAAAAATAGCACGCTTTCCGAGCCGCCCTCGAAAAGCGAGATCTTACAGATAGTCCTTCTTCTTCAGATACCAGGTCAAAAGCAGAATCACTACGACGCTCAAGAGGATCAGCCACCAAAAGGCGAAGGGCGCCTTTTGTATGGGCAGCTCCGTGTTCATGCCCCAGTAGCCGCCGACGATGGTGGGTACGGTCATAAGAATGGTGATGGAGGTGAGGGTTTTCATGACCTCGTTTAGATTGTTGTTGATGACATTGGAATACAGATCGCCCAGTTTTTCCATCACCTGGGAGGCGTCTTCTGCCTTAGGCGCGCCTGCTTGCTTTCTACTTGCACGTCGTGAAGGAGTTCGTCGTGGTCGGGGTCTTCGTCCAATCGACGCAGGCGAAAGATCGCCTCGAGAACCGGCTCGTTTTCTCTTGTGGCGCTCTTAAACTGGATCAGACTGCGGGAAAGAATGATGTTTTTTCGATATAGCCGCTCTTGGTAGAGCGCTTGATGTCCTGCTCCAAGCCCATAATCTCTTCGTTGATCTCCCGAATGGCGGCGACATAGCTCTTCGAAATATAGTAGGCGAAGTTGATAATCATATCCTCCACCGGCGAGGTGTTTTCCTTGGAGAGCTTGGGGCCCTTGCCTTCTTTGAAGGCGCGAAAAAAATCACTGCCGTCGTAGTGGACGGTAATTACCGCCTTTTTTGTAAGGATCAGCGCCACAGGGCGGGTATCGTAAGAGCCGTCGGTGTTTTTGATGGGATAGCGTAGGATAAACAGATCCGGCTTGGGATCGTCCTCGCCTTCGTTGCGGGGGACTTCGTAGGGATCGGCCACCCCAGTCAGATAGTCTCTAGGGAGTTCGTAGGCCCGCGTGATTTCTTTGATCTCGCGTTCGTCGGGACTTCTGAGTTCGATCCAAAAGGCCTCTTGGCCCCCCTGGGCTTCGCGGTAGCCGCGGTCTTTGCATGTGTATAATCGCTTCATCGTTTCCTCCTATTTCCTATATACCCGTATACCCGATAAAGCGTCGTCGGCCTCGGATTCCTTTATCAAAGGACTTTGATAAATGATTGTATACTTTTAGAGTATTTTTAGAAATCGGATGCGGAATTCCTTAAGTTTGTTATAATGGAGTCATGGTATTATACATAGTCAAAAACTAGGAGGTTCACAATGAGTGAAAAGAAAAAATTCAGTCTGGGACTGATTCCCCGACTGATCATCGCGATCCTCTTAGGGGTGCTGGTAGGAAGTTACTTACCCGAAGTCGTCACCAAAATCGCAGTGACATTTTCTGCGAACTTCGGTAAGTTCTTGAACTTCATCATCCCCCTGATGATTATCGCATTTGTCAGCAAAGGTATCGCCGACCTCTCCGAGGGTGCCGGTAAGCTGCTCTTGGCTACGGTTGGCCTGGCGTATTGCTCCACCTTGATCGGGGGCTCTTTGTCCTATATCATGGCGAGCAATATTTTCCCGAGCTTTATCTCCAAGGAAATGGTCGCAGAAATTCAAGGCGCCACCGAAAAGACCGTCGAAGCGTACTTCGAGATTCCCCTCGAACCGGCGATCGACGTTACCGGGGCTTTGGTCCTCGCCTTTATGGTGGGTCTGTGCGTTTCCATATTGAGACAACGGGGCACCGGCGACGGCTTCTACACCTTGGTAGACGAATTTAACGAAATGATTAAGATGGTTTTGGCCAATGTCATTATTCCCTTACTTCCTTTCTTTATCTTCGGGAACTTCGCAAATATGGCCTACTCCGGCAGTGTATTTGCAATCCTTTCCATCTTTATCCGCATCTTCGTCTGCATCCTGATTCTCCACGTGCTCTACGTCTTTGCGATGTTCCTCGTGGCGGGCACCTACACCAAGAGAAATCCGGTTCAATCTTTTATCAAGATGATTCCGGGCTATCTCACCGCTGTGGGTACCCAATCTTCGGCGGCTTCCATTCCCGTCAATGTGGAATGTAACCGTCAAATCGGGGTTACCCGACAGATCCGCGAATTCGTCATCCCCTTGTCGGCGACGGTACACTTGCCCGGTTCTATGATCACCATTACGGCCTGTGTATATACTTTGCTGTATATGTATAATATGCCCCACGGCTATGGCCTGTTGATTCAATTTATCGCCGTATTGGGCGTGGCTATGGTGGCGGCTCCCGGCGCACCGGGCGGCGCGGTAATGAGTGCCCTGCCCTTCTTGCCGGTGGTCGGCATCGCGACGGATTCTCCCATCGCGGCCATCCTCGTCTCCCTCTATCTGACTCAGGACTCTTTCGGTACGGCGGCCAACGTAGCCGGCGACAACGCGATTTCTATGATCGTAGAAAAAATCTACTACGACCATATCGTCAAGCGTCCCAAGCCGAATATCGAAGACGAAGAAGAAGACACGGACGAAATTGCTGTATAAATACCGTATAAGAAGAGGTCCCTTCGGGGACCTTTTTTTGTCGCAGAAATTGACGATTTCTTTGCGGTTTTGGGTATATACACATATATCGATGAGGTTCGGATGCGAACCGACACAGTAAGAAGACAGTAAGGAGGAGTCCCATGGACATTCGATACGAACCCGACAATCACCGGGTCGCCGCCTACGAGGACGCAAAGGAAGTCGGGGAGGCGATCTATCGGGAAGCAGAGGACATTTGGGTATTGGACTGTACCTGCGTGGACGAGCCGAACAAGGGGCGCGGCATCGGCGGCGAGCTGGTGGTGGCCCTGGCGGGCGAGGCGAGAAAGCGCGGGGTAAAGATTATTCCCCTATGTCCCTACGCCAAGCGCGTATTCGATACCGATGCCTCCTATGCGGACGTACGCAAACACTGATACCTGAAGGGAGAAAATGATGACGATTGTAAAAAAAGGCGACAGCGCGCCGAAATTCGTACTTCGGGATCAAACCGGCGAGAAGGTCGACTCGAAGGATCTAAAGGGAAAGGTGCTTTTGGCCTTTCACCCGCTGGCCTTTACCTCTCTGTGTACCGACCAAATGCGCGATCTCGAAAACGCCTATGAGGATTTCGAAAAGCTGGGCGTGACCCCCTTCGGCATCAGCGTGGATGCCCATCCGTCAAAGGGCGTGTGGGCAAAGAGCATCGGTCTCGGAAAACTCAAGATCCTCGCCGACTTCGAGCCCAAGGGCGACCTCGCCAAGCAGTGCGGGGTCTATATCGACAAGGCTGGCATCAGCGGACGCGCCGTCGTGGTCTACGAGGATGACGCGGTGATTTGGTGCAAACAATACGAACAAGACGAGCGGCCCGATGTCGACGAGATTCTTTCGGCGCTCCGATAAATTACAGCGCAAAAAAAGAGCAGGTTCTTTTGAACCTGCTCTTTTTCTTCGATTACCAAATGCCCATAAGATGTTGCATCAAAAGGCTTACGACGGCGATCGAGACCCAGCAGATGCCGCCCAAGGCGAGGGCGCTTCCGCCGGTTTTTACGAGCTTTACGATGTCGGTGTTCAGCCCGATGGCCGCCATTGCCATGGTGATGCAGAATTTCGAGAGGGTCTTTAAGGGAGCAAAAAACGCGCCGTCTATGCCGATGCCGGTAAGTACGGTGGTTAAGATCGATGCCGCCAAAAACAAAAAGACGAAGTAAGGGAGCACGTTTTTTATCGAGACCGCGCCTCCTCCCGCCTTGGTTTTTCGGTAGGCGAGGAACAAGGTGATGGGGAGGATGGCCAGGGTGCGGGTGAGCTTTACCGTGGTGGCGATGTCGAGCGCATTGGAGGCGTGCATCGCATCCCAAGTGCTCGCCGCCGCCGTCACCGACGAGGTGTCGTTGATGGCGGTGCCGGCAAAGATCCCGAAGCCCTCATTGGTAAGTCCCAATATGCCGCCCAGGGTGGGAAAGAGGAGGGCCGCCAGCACATTGTAGAAGAAGATGACAGAAATCGCCTTGGCGATCTCTTCTTCCCGCGCTTCGACGACCGGCGCGGTGGCGGCAATGGCACTGCCGCCGCAGATCGAAGAGCCCACGCCCACCAGCGTCGCCGAGACGGGGGTGATGTCGAGCTTTTTTTGCAAAAGGTACGACACAATCAACGCCGTGGCGATGGTGGAGATGATGATGGGCAGGGACTGGGCGCCGACGCGCAGCACTTCGAAGAGATTCATGCCGAATCCCAAGAGCACCACCGCGAGCTGCAGTATGTATTTCGCGGTAAAGGAAATGCCCGGATCCAACGCCGTGCGGGGAAACGAGAACCGTGCCAGAATCATGCCGATCAAAATGGCGAAGACGGCGCCGCCTACGATGGGAAAGGACTTGCCCAAGAAGGTCGCCGCCAAGGCAATCACGGCGGCGAGGAGCATGCCCGGAATTTTTTGTTGCATAAATGCCTCACTTTCCGTCCCCGAAGGGACAAAGAAAGGGGCCGGCGAACCGGCCCCTTCCGCGCTGTTTAATACGTTTCTTTAAAGAGTTCGAACCACTTTTGGGGGTGCACGCAGGCGGGGCAAACATCCGGCGCGGTCTTGCCTTCGTGGATGTAGCCGCAGTTGTTGCACTTCCAGAGGACGACTTCGTCGCGTTCGAAGAGGCGGTCGTTTTTGACATTGTCCAGGAGCTTTTTGTAGCGGTCCCGGTGCTTTTCTTCTACTTCAGAGATTTCGGTAAATGCCTCGGCGACTTCGTCGAAACCCTCTTCTTTGGCGATTTTGGCGAAGGTCGGATACATATCCGTCGCTTCGTCGTTTTCGCCGGCGATGGCCGCTTCCAGATTGGCGGCGGTATCGGCATAAGTAACGGGGAAGTTCCAGTCCACATTCAGTTCTTCGTGGGTCATTTCCGCGGTGAGGAATTTATAGAAGCGCTTGGCGTGCTCTCTTTCGTTGCGAGCGGTTTCCTCAAAGATATTGCGAATTTGAATGGATGCGTCTTTTTCCGCCTGTTTGGCGTACATGGTGTAGCGCATATTCGCCTGGCTCTCTCCGGCAAACGAAGTGAGCAGGTTGACGGCGGTTTTGCTGCCTTTTAATGTCATTGTCTACCTCCTGTGATCGAAATCATAACGGTATACCTCCATCATACTCCACTTTTTCGGCGTTTTCAACACGACCGCTTCGTGATATACTGATACCGTATGCAATCGTTTCAATAGGAGGTAACTATGAAAATTTTGTGCGCAGGCCCTACGACCATCGATCCGCGTGTAGAAAAAGCCATGCAAGGGATTGTTACCAATCCCGACCTGGATCCGGAATATGAAAAGTTCCACCGCAATGTGGAGAAAAAGCTTTCCCGCGTGGTACATACCGACCGCCCTTCGATCATTATGTTGGCCGAAGGCATGCTCGCCTTGGAAGGGAGCGTGTGCTCTTTGATGGAACCGGGCGAGCGCGTATTGGTGCTTTCCAACGGCTTTTTCGGCGCGGGTTTTTCGGAATTCGTCGACTTTTTCGGCGGCGAAGCGGTGCTGTTTGAAGGCGATTTTCGCCACGGACTCGACGTCGACGCGCTGCGGGCGTTTTTAGAAAAGGATTCGGACTTCGCCCTGGCGACCATGGTGCACTGCGAAACCCCCTCGGGCATCACCAACGACGCCGCCGCCATCTGCAAACTCTTAAAGGAATACAGTATCCTCTCGATCGTCGACTGTGTCTCGTCCTTCGGCGGCGAAGACATCGACTTCGACGAAAGCGGCATGGACATTCTTCTCGGCGGCACCCAAAAGTGTCTGAGTGCGCCGACGGGTCTTTCGATTTTGACCCTAAGCGAAGCGGCGGAACAAAAAATGCGAAATCGCAAGACGCGGATTCCCAGCTACTATATGAATCTCTTAAACTATCTCGACGTGAGCGAAGATTTCGCCTTTCCCTACACCATGAGCGAACACCTGACCTATGCCTTAAACGAGGCGCTGGACCTGTGGCAAGAACGCGATTCGATCGCCCTACATAGACAATACGGCGAGATTACGAGAAAGGCCTTCGTCGACAGCGGTTTTACCCTGTATCCGAAGGACGCCTTTTCCGATACGGTAACCGCCGTCTGCGTGCCCGATGGCATGACCGCCACCGAGATCTTAGACCGCTGCCGAGAAAAGGGCGTCATGATCTCCAAGGGCGTGGGGGAACTCCACGATGGGCTGATCCGCATCGGACATATGGGGTCGAACATCTCCGAAGAGAACTTCCGCGCGCTCTTTACGGTTTTAGACGAAGTCTTTGGCGAGGCGGGCATGGCCGATACCCGATTTCTCGAGACCTTCGAGGCGGCGATTGCGCGCGCGTGATTTTCGCATAGGGTGCGTGTGGTATAATAATAAAAAGAAGGGGGGATTTCCATGAAAGGCATATTTGTCGTAATCGAAGGGCCCGACGGATCTGGAAAGAGCACCGTGGCGCGGGGCATCGAATCGTACTATCGCCTTCGAGGGGTAGACGTCATCAGCACCCGGGAGCCGGGGGGTACCGCGATCTCCGAGGAAATCCGCGATATTCTGCTCTCGCCCGAGAACAAGGAGATGCACCCCCGCACCGAGGCGCTCTTGTATGCGGCGAGCCGCGCCCAACACGTGGAAGAGCGCATTATTCCCGCCCTCGAGGCGGGGCAGCTGGTGATCTGTGAGCGGTTCGTCTTCTCGAGCCTCGTCTACCAGGGCCTGTGCCGGCAACTGGGGCTTTCGGCGATCGAGGCGATCAACGAATTCGCCACCGCGGGCCTTTCGGCCGACATCACCATCTATTTAGACAGCGCCGAGCACTCCTCGCTTTCCCGCATCGGGGATCGAAAGGCGGATCGGCTGGAATCGGACGAGGGCATTTTGGGATCCGTAGAGGAAAATTACCGCATCCTCTCCCGCAAATGGGACGACCGCCTGGTGCGGATCGACGCCTTTTTGCCGCAGGAGGAGGTCCTGGCCCGTTGTATCGAAAGCATAGAAAAGGAGCGCAATCAACGATGAAACTGATATTTGCCATCGTGCAGGACCAAGACGCCTCCGGCTTGATCGACGTCCTGACCGAAAAGAGATTCCGCGTGACGAAACTGTCTTCTTCCGGCGGCTTTTTGAAATCCGGAAACACCACCCTCTTGATGGGCGTAGAGGAAGAAGATATGGACGAACTCTTGACGATTATGGAGGAAAACTGCTCGGTACGCGACGAGCCCGCCTCTATGGTCGCCATGACCGCGCCGGGAGAATCCTTCCTGCCCTATCCGCTCAATGTGCGGGTGGGCGGCGCCACGATCTTTATCCTCGACGTGGCGGAATACAGCCGCTATTAAGGGGGCCGTCATGGAAAAGATGGTCTTTGCCATAATCGCCGACCGCTTTATCGGCGACTTTATCGACGAATTGATGGAAGAGGGCATATCCGTTACCGAGATGGCGTCCACCGGCGGCTTTCTAAAAGAGGGAAACACCACCGTGGTCATCGGCATTCGGGCGGAGCAGGAGGCGCGCTTAAAAGATATCTTTCAGCGCATTATCGGCGATCGCCACGATCCCGAAGATCCCCACGCCGGCGCCCATGTGTTTTCCGTCAATTTGGAAAAGGGCATGCAGATATAATGAAACATACACAGAGCTTTCCCGCAGGCGGGCTGCACAGCTACATCCTCAAGGGATCGGGTGAGGGTGCGCTCCGTCGGGGGCGGGAATTTGCCATGGCTCTACTCTGCCCGGAAGGGGACGCCCCTTGCGGGCATTGTGCTTCGTGCCGCCAATTTGTATCGGGGGCGGGGGACGGCAAAAACCACCCCGACTATTTCGAGATCCTGCCCAGCAAAAAGACGCGAAATGCCTCCATCAAAAAAGAGATGGTGGAAGACGTCATCGAAGAGGCGTCCATGACCTCGTATTTGGGGGGCGGCAAGGTGTTTTTGTTTTCGGAATTCGAAAAGACCACCGTCGAGGGCCAAAATGCGCTGTTAAAACTGTTGGAAGAGCCGCCGGCTAAGACGTCGTTTCTCTTGCTGAGCGCCCATCCCGACCGCATTCTGCCGACGGTTCGGTCGCGCTCGGGCTATTACGAACTCCGCGTAGAAGAAGCGGAGACCGACCCCGTCCTCAAACGAGAAACATTTGCCATGCTCCACCGCCTATTTGCGCGGCGGGAAGAGGCATTTCTCGCGCGGAAGTTGGTGGAGGAGAAGAAGGACGACATCGATCCGCTGTTCGCTTGTATCGAAAGCTATCTGCGGGATATGGCGGTATGGCTCGAGACGAAAGATGAAAATCGGCTCTACAACGGCGAGTTTCGGACGCAGATCGCGGCCGATGCCGAAAAGGCAGGGCCCCGCGTCTACGACATGATCGAGGCGCTCTATACGGTCTACGACTTAAAGGAACACAATGTGAATCGCGGCTTTGCGATCGAATGGATGCTGTTAGAATTTGGGGGATAGGATGAAAGACGTAGTGGGCGTTCGCTTTAAGGAACGCGGAAAAATCTACTACTTTGCGCCGCACGGCGAGGCGCTTGCGGTGGGCGATGCCGTTATCGTAGAGACCGCCCGGGGGATTGAATACGGGTATGTCGCGATTGCGCATAAGACCGTGGCCGACGACAATGTGATCGGCGATTTAAAGCCCGTGCTCCGAATCGCCACCGAGGCGGATCGGGACCGGTATATCGCCAATCGCAATCTTGCCCGCGAAGCGTTGTTGATCTGCGAAAAAAAGGTCGCGGAACACGGGCTCGACATGCACCTTATCTCCTCCGAGTACACCTTCGACAACTCCAAGCTCCTATTCTACTTTACCGCCGACGAGCGGGTGGACTTTCGACGCCTGGTGCGCGATCTCGCCGCCATTTTTCGCACGCGGATCGAGTTGCGCCAAATCGGGGTGCGCGACGAGGCGAAGATGATCGGCGGAATCGGCGGTTGCGGCCGGGAATGCTGCTGTTCGTCGTACTTGACGGAATTTTCGTCGGTGGGGATCCATATGGCGAAGGACCAGGGACTTTCGTTGAATCCCGACGCCATCAGCGGCGTTTGCGGTCGCCTGCTGTGCTGTCTGCGCTACGAGCAGGAAGGCTACGAAGAAAACCTGAAGCGCCTGCCCCGCCCGGGCAAAAAAGTCGTCACCCCCGAAGGCCGGGGCGTAGTGGTAGAGACCTCGACTTTGCGCGCGTTGGTCAAGGTCAAAATCCACGGCGACGATGGCTTCGAGTACCATGTGTTTCCGGCGGACGAACTAGAGCGAGAGGCCGCGTGCGGCCAAAAAGGCTGCGGGGGAGGATGTCGCCATGAAGCCTAGGCTACAGCTTCTTATCGGTACCCCGTCGGCGCGCATGTCGGGGCTGATGGCCCTTATCGCCCTTATGGGCGTCGACGCCTTTCCCGGGTTTTACTTTCAGACCCGCATCCCTCACATCGTCGCGGCGGCGGCCGTGTGGGGGATATATTTTTGCCTACTGCACCTCGGCCTGCGCGCCTTTCGCCGATTCTTCGGGCGGCATATGTCGCCCGCGGCGGTAGAGGCGGTGCTTCTTGCGGCCGCGATTTACGGCGTACTGGAAGAGGAGCGGCAGGTGCGCGGCTTGGGGCCCGCGAACGACCTATATTTTTACGGCATCGCCGTCGTCACCGTGCTCTGTATATGGTTTGCCGTCGATCGGCTTTCGAGTAAAAAAGCGTGCCCTTTTCGCATCGCGGCGGGGGCCTTGTGGCTCCTGCCCGTCGTGCTTTTTTACGGCCTCCCCGGCGGCGGCAAACAGCCGCCGAAGGCGCCGGCCGATCGCACGATCCCTGCGCGCTACCCCTGGGAAAAAGTGGTCTACGGCCCCGATCATACGATCGACTTCGGCACGGCGGACTACTCCGCCTACGCCCGGGTGCCCGCGCGGCAGGAGAAATTTCGCCTGTGGCAAAACGGCTACGATCTGCAGTCGATCCCCTTTGAAGGCGAAATCTACATACCCCGCACCGAGGAGAAGGTGCCGGTGCTGTTTTTCGTACACGGCAACCACAATATGATCGAGGACAATATGGAGGGATACGGCTATTTGGGGCGGTATTTGGCGGCGCGGGGCATCGGCTTTGTCTCGGTGGAAGAGTCGCATTTTAACGCCTATTTGGGCAAGGGGCTCCGGGCAGAAAACGACGCCCGCGCGCTCTTCTTGTTGGACCATGTGGACAAGATTCTGCACGAAAGCGCCCTGAAAGACCGCATAGATCCCGAGCGGATCTATCTGGGCGGCCACAGCCGGGGCGGCGAGGCGGCGGCCATTGCGGCGGCGCTTTCCGATCTGCCCTACGACCCCGATACGGGGAAAAAGACGCCCGAAATCCCCGTGGCGGGCGTGCTTTCGGTGGCGCCCACCGACGGCCAGTTTCGCCCGGGCGATGCGCCGGTGGAACTGAATGTGCCCTATTTTTTGATTCAGGGCACCCACGACCAGGACGTGGCATCGATGGAGGGCATGAACCAGTACGAGCGGACGAGTGCCGATCGGCGGCAGATTTTGATCGACTACGCCAACCATACGCAGTTTAACGAAAACTGGGGGCGATTGGACCGGGAGGGGCTTTCGGCGCTCTATTTGAACACGGCCGATATATTGGAAGCGCGCGTACAGCGAGCGTATCTCGAATTGCTCGCCTACGCCTTTGTCGCAGACGAGACGATCTTCGAGGATCTTGCCGCCTACCTCCCCGATGGGGGCTACGCGCTTCGCCGCGACAGCCCGTCGAAGGTCCTCGCCGACTTTGAAGAGGACGCCGATCTCACCACCGGAACCGCCGAGGGCGTGCGCATCGACGGCAAAGACGCCGCTATCTGGCGCGAAGGCGCCTTTTCGCCATCCGGACGGGGCGGCGAAAACCGCGTCCTCACCTTTAGCGGCAGGGTAGAAATCGCCCTTCCCGCCGGCGGCGGCACAGATCTCGTTATGGATGTGGCGGCGAAGCGGGGCGCGCCCGATTTTACCCTCATCCTGGAAGACGCGGCGGGCGAGCGGGTGTCCTTTCCTTCCGATGCGAGAACGCTTCACGCAAGCCTTTCCGCGGGCTTTCTCAAATGGCAGCACCTCGCCGATATATGGGAATACAAAACGGCGCTCGAGACGATCGCCTTCGGCGCCGAGGAGATGCGGGCCCAAAACCCCGCCTTTTCGCTCGGGGCGCTTACAAAAATCGTCATCGAGTCCCGGGGAGAAATGCAGATCGACCGAATCCGCACGACAGAAAAAAAGTCTGATTAAACTATGCTTTCGCGGGTATAAAATCTACGAACAGGAGTTCGGGGGTTGAGTTCATGCACGATACGCTTTTAATTAAAAATATTAATGTGAAAGAACCGGGTCAACGGAACGTATTCTTTCACATCGGGGATATGGATGAGAATCGGGATACCCTTATGGATCTCCTGAACCGTACCGAAAGTCCCTATTACGGCAGATGTTCGTTCCGCTATAACGGGATCCGTATGCTTCTTTCCGTAGAAGAGATCCCGGAAGTCGTTCGCTGTCTCGTACAGTCCGGCATGAAAGTTTATAGCGTGTATGAACCGTATGTATAGAATGTATAGACTTTTTTTCTAAGGAGGAAGTATGTCTAACGAATTGACACAAAAGTTAAACGAGCAGTTTAACTTCGAAATTGAATCCGCTTATATCTATATGGCCATGGCCGCCTATGTAGACGACCTGGGCATGAAGGGCTTCAACCACTTCTTTGTGGAACAAGCCAAGGAAGAAATGGAACACGCCCGCGCGTTCTACGACTTTATTTCCGAAATGGACGAAACGCCGGTATACGAAGGCATTCCGAAGCCCGAAAAAGAATACGGCAACTTCGAGGACACCTTCCGCGCCGCTTTGGACCACGAAAAAGAAGTAACCCGTAGAATCAAAGAGATCTACAAGCTCGCCATCGAAGTGGGATGCTTGGACACCCAACAATTTCTGAACAAATTTATCGAAGAGCAACGCGAAGAAGAAGAGACCTTCCGCGATCTCGTACAGGAATTGGAACGTATCAAAGAAAACTGGGGCGGCCTCTATATCCTCGACGGAAAATTGGCCCACAGATAAACGGCACACAAAAAATCCGGCATTTGCCGGATTTTTTTATGCTCATATTTTCTTTATCGCCTTTCGCGGAGCTTGCCCGTGCGGTACAGTTCCGCCAAGGTATACAGATCGCGGATCTTTTCCTTGAGCGCATCGCCCGCGTCGGAATCCTCCAGCAGGCGGCGCTCGTCGTATTCGAGGACGAACTCCATCGACGAGGTGATGTCCACATTTTCTTCGATTAGATCCGCCTCATTCGCCAGGGGCGCGTGGGCGGCGAGGAGGATGCCGTAGGAATTGGAGATCAGCGTATAGCCCGAGGTGCCCGTCGTCTTTTGGTACGCCCGGGCAAAGCCGCCGTCGATGACGATGACCTTGCCGTTTGCCTTGACCGGATGTTCGCCCTTGGCGCGCTTTACCGGGGTGTGGCCGTTGATGATCTTGGCGCGGGGATCGTCGAGGCCGAAGGCGTGTAGGATCTTTTCTGCCGTATCGGCGTCTTCCCGCAGGCGGAAGTAGGGGTTCTTCTTTTCGTAATGGGTTTCGGGATCTTCGATAAAATAGCGCTCGAAGGTGGTGATGCCGTTCTTGCCGAAAAGCGGCGAGTCGGTGCCGCACCATAGATAGAGCATCAGATCCGCCGCTTCTTGCTGCGCCGCGCCGTGGCCGAATACGCCGATCCGCACCGCATCGTCGAGGGCATCGAGCAGCGCCTTTCCCGCCAGGGGCCGACCCATAAAGCGGGTCATTCGAAAATTGCCCGCTTCGTCGAGGGGAATGCAGCCATGAAACAGCAGATTGCCGTTACAGATTTTATACATGCCGCCCCGATCGACGATAAAGCGGATATGCCGCTTCAGCTTTTCGCTCCCCATAAAGCTCGCCCGCAGCCGTTCTACCACTTCCTCTTCTTCTCGGGTAAAGGCGTAGGGATCGGCGGGATCGACGGTGGGGAAGTCATCGTCGCGCAGGGGATAGGTCACATCGCCCACGGTCACGGTCTTCTTCTTAAGGTCCATGCGGTGTAGGTGGAGCATATCGTCCATTTCGTACTCGGGATGCCTTCGGATCAACCGGCCCTCCGCCTTAAACTGCAGCACCGATATCGCCTTGTGAAGGCGCGCAATCGTCTCGTTTCGCTCCGCCTCCGGCGCGGGATTGCGGGGGTAAAAGGGCGCGGTGGGCGCGTATTGTTTGGCGTAGTTGAAGAGCGGCAGCAGATTGATGCCGTAGCCGTCTTCGAGGGTAGAGAGCACATTGTAGCGCAGGGCGATGCGCACCACATTGGCGAGGAGGGGAAAGTTTCCCGCCGCCGCGCCGATCCAGGCGATGTCGTGATTGCCCCATTGGATATCGACATTGGGGTGGTGCATCAGGGTGTCGACGATCTTTTCCGCTCCCTCGCCCCGGTCGTAAATGTCGCCGATCACGTGGAGCGTTTCGATGGCAAAGCGCACGCAAAGATCTGCCAGCGCGCGGATATAGCCCTCCGCCTCGCCGGTTCGCACGATATACTCATACACCCTATGTACGTATTGTTCCTTGTGGCGAAAGCTCGGCTCCTCCAGGAGAAGAATGTCGAGCACCTCGGCGCGGTTCGGGCGAAAGGCGCGGGCGATCTTTCGGTGATCGTATTTAGCCGCCACCCGCTTCGCCACGAGAATCATATCCCCGAGGGTCTCTAAGAGCAGCGCTTCATAGGCGCTCCGCTCCATCTCCCCCTCCAGCGCCCGAAGTTTCGCCTTGGGATAGTAGAGAATGGTGGCGAGGCGCCGTTTTTCTTCTTCGGATTTTTGGGGAAACAGTTCGTCGATATAGCGGCGCAGCACCCCCGATGCATTTCGGATCACGTGGGCAAAGGGGCGAAATTCCCCGTGCAGATCGCTTACGAAGTGTTCGGTGGGCTTGGGCAAAAGGAGCGCCCCTTCGCTCAGGACGGCTTCCCCCAGCGCCTGCTTGCGGTCCGGGTATTGTTTCGCCAAAAGGCGGTAGTATTTCATATTGGATGCGTCGATGTTTTGCATGCAGATCCCTCCCGTTTTCTTATACCCGTTTCTCGGAACCTGAAAAAATGCTATACTGAAGGGGAGAAAGGAAGGGCACATGGATTTAAAAGAATCAATCAGAAGCATCGAAGACTATCCCCAAAAAGGCGTCACCTTTCGGGACATCACCACCCTCTTAAAGGACAAAGACGCCTTTCGAGAAGCCATTCGGCGCATGGCCGAGGCGGCGCGCCGCTACGAGGTCGACAAAGTCGTGGGCATCGAGGCCCGGGGCTTTTTGTTGGGCACGCCCCTCGCTTTGGAACTGGGCGTGGGTTTTGTACCCATCCGAAAACCCGGCAAGCTCCCATACAAAAAACGCAGCGTCACCTATGATCTGGAATACGGAAACGACGGCATAGAGATCCACGAAGATGCGATCGCGCCAAAAGAAAAGGTGCTGATCGTCGACGATCTCTTGGCCACCGGCGGCACGAGCCTCGCTGCCCAGCAGCTGGTAGAATCCTTGGGCGGCGAGGTGGAGGCATTCGTATTTTTGATCGAACTCGACGCATTGAACGGGCGCAGCCGCATCGCGCGTCCGGTAGAGAGCGTACTGCACTACTAAATAAAAAAAGGACCCCGTGGGTCCTTGGAGCGGGTGAAGGGAATCGAACCCTCGCGATCGGCTTGGGAAGCCGAGGCTCTGCCACTGAGCTACACCCGCGTGTATGACGAATATTTTACTCCTCGCGAAAATTGCTGTCAAGTCTGGAGGGAATTTCCGTGAATGCAACAGAGGCCATGGCGCTGGTCAAAAAATACAATAAGGACACCTACCATATCGAGCACGCCCGGGCGGTGGGCGATGTCTTGGCGCATTTTGCCGAGACCATCGATCCCGATCGCATCGAGTATTGGCGGGCGGTGGGGATTCTCCACGATGTCGACTACGAGCTGCACCCCGATCGGCACTGTATCGCCGGCGAGGAGATCCTCCGCGCCGAGGGGGTAGAGGAGGAGATGATCCGCTCCGCCATGAGCCATGGTTGGGCCATGACCGGTACGCCTCACGAGCCCGAAAACGAGATGGACCGCGTGCTCTATGCGACCGACGAATTGACGGGCATTATTTTTGCCGCCAAACAGATGCGCCCCAGCCGGTCGACTTTGGACATGAATTTGAAGAGCGTAAAGAAAAAATTTAAGGACCGCAAATTTGCGGCCGGCTGCGACCGCGATCTGATCGAGCGCGGGGCGGCCCTTTTGGGCATGGAGATCGATGTGCTCTTGGCGATGACCTTGGCGGGCATGCAAAAGGGCGAGGCGGCACGCGCCGAAAATACGACAGATATATAATGAAGACGAAGACGAATTTGCACTCGTCTTCTTTTTTTATGGGACTGTAAAATCAGGTGAAAATTTTGCAAATCCTTTTCCTATAAGATAAAGGGGGTGTTAAATATATAGCGAATTGGGAAAATTGACGCCGTTTTAGCGATTTCGACTTTGTGTAAAAAATAATTATCCCAAAACCATGCGGTTTGAAACGCCGTTTCTCTTGAAAAAAAATTAACAAATTTTACCCAAATCTATTGACGAAGCTGCTTTTACAATTTATAATGCAGATAGAAGCTGGAAAACACTTTCAGAAGGTCCACGAGATCTTCGTAGAAAATAAGGGAGGCTATATAATGAAAAATGTTGTAATCGTAAGTGCAGCAAGAACGCCGGTCGGCTCTTTCGGCGGCGCATTCAAAAACGTAAGTGCCGTGGACCTCGGCGTCGTGGCGGCAAAAGCGGCGATCGAACGCGCAGGCATCAAGCCCGAAGACGTAGAAGAAGCCGTTATCGGTAACGTTCTGCAAGCCGGTCTCGGCCAAAACGTGGCACGCCAAATCATTTTACACGCAGGTCTGCCCGAAACTACCCCGGCCATGACCCTAAACAAGGTCTGCGGTTCTGGTCTGCGCGCGGTTTCCCTCGCGGCACAAATCATCAAAGCCGGCGACGCGGACATCGTATTGGCGGGCGGTACAGAATCCATGTCCGGTGCTCCGTTTATCTTAAACGACGCGCGTTGGGGCGCTCGCATGGGCGAAAAGAAGCTCGTCGACGAAATGATCAAAGACGGTCTGTGGGATGCCTTTAACGACTACCACATGGGCGTTACCGCAGAAAACGTAGCAAAAGAATACGACATTAGCAGAGACCAACAAGACGAAATCGCCGCCGTCAGCCAACAAAGAGCCAGCAAGGCGCGCGAAGACGGTACCTTCGACGAAGAAATCGTCGCCGTAGAAGTAAAGGGCCGTAAGGGCAAGGTCACCGTAGTCGACAAAGACGAGTACATCCGCGACGGCGTAACCAAAGAAGGCATCAGCGGCATGAAGCCCGCATTTATTAAAGACGGTACCGTTACCGCCGCCAACGCATCGGGTATTAACGACGGTGCGGCGATGGTTATCGTAATGAGCGAAGACAAGGCGAAAGAACTCGGCTTGGAACCCATGGCAAAGATCATCAGCTACGCATCCGCCGGGGTAGATCCCAAGGTTATGGGTACCGGCCCGATCCCCTCTTCCACCAAGGCATTGGAAAAAGCCGGCTGGGAATTCTCCGAACTCGACCTGGTCGAAGCCAACGAAGCCTTTGCCGCACAAGCAGGCGCCGTTTCCAAGACCCTCGGCCTCGATCCGGAAAAGACCAATGTCAACGGCGGTGCCATCGCAATCGGTCACCCCATCGGTGCATCCGGTACGAGAATCCTCACCACCTTGTTGTATGAAATGAAGAGACGCGACGCCAAGAAGGGTCTTGCTACCCTCTGTATCGGTGGAGGTATGGGTACCGCAATGACCGTAGAAAGATAAAACTGCGGACAGAAAAGGAGTGCCTATATGGACTTTCAATATCTAATCGTCGAACGAGAAGACGCCGTCGCCACCGTCACCATTAACAAACCCAAGAGCTTAAACGCGCTGAATTCCGACGTATTGACGGAACTCAACCGTTGCTTTCAGGAACTCGACGGGGACGACGAAATCAAAGTGATCATCCTCACCGGCGAAGGCAAGGCCTTCGTCGCCGGTGCGGACATTTCGGAAATGCAACCCTTAAACGCGGCCGAAGCACACGCCTTTGCAAAGCTGGGCATGGACACCTTTATGTTGATCGAGCATCTCTCCAAACCCGTTATCGCCGCGGTCAACGGATTCGCCCTGGGCGGCGGCTGCGAGCTGTCTTTGGCCTGTGATATCCGCATTGCCTCCGAAAAGGCCGTATTCGGCCAACCCGAAGTGGGCCTGGGCATCACCCCGGGATTCGGCGGCACCCAAAGACTGCCGAGAACGGTCGGCGTGGGCATCGCCAAGGAATTGATCTATACGGCGAAAAACATCAAGGCCGATCGCGCCTATGAAATCGGCCTGGTCAACGCCGTCGTCGCGCCCGAAGAGCTGATGGACGAAGCCAAGCGCATGGCCGATACCATCGCATCTAAGGGATCCAAGTCCGTTTCCTACGCAAAGGCCGCCATCGTAGACGGCATACAAGCGGACATCCACACGGGTATGGACATCGAAAAATCCGCCTTTGCTTTGTGTTTCGCCACCGACGACCAAAAGGAAGGCATGGCGGCATTCTTGGGCAAACGAGCCCCTGAATTTCAAGGAAAGTAATCGTTAATTGATTGGAATAGGAGGACATTCATGAAAATCGGAGTTATCGGTTCCGGTACTATGGGACTGGGCATCGTACAAGTTACGGCTACGGGACACGAAGTGGTGATCAAGAGTAGAAATCTCACCCAAGAAAAGATCGACAAGATCACCGGGAAGGTAGAAAAAGCCTACGCCAAAAACGTAAGCAAGGAAAGAATGACCCAAGAAGACATGGACGCCGCTATGAAGCGCATCTCCATCGTCGAAGACTTCAAAGACCTTTCCGACTGCGATCTCATCATCGAAGCCGCTTCCGAAGATCCGGAAATCAAAAAAGACTACTTCAAACAATGTGACGAGCTCTGCGACGAAAAGACCATCCTCGCAACCAACACCTCTTCTTTGAGCATCACCGACATCGCAGCGGTAACCAACCGCCCCGACAAAGTCATCGGCATGCACTTCTTCAACCCGGTTCCCATGATGAAACTCATCGAAGTCATCTGCGGCATCAACACCAGTGAAGAAACCAAGAAGGCCATCATCGAGCTCTCCGAAGCCATCGGCAAGACCCCGGTCGAAGTCGACGAAGCCCCCGGCTTCGTAGTGAACCGCATCCTGATCCCGATGATCAACGAAGCCATCGGCATCTACGCAGAAGGCATCGCCTCTGCCGAAGACATCGACACCGCCATGAAACTCGGCGCCAACCACCCCATGGGACCCTTGGCACTGGGCGACTTGGTAGGCCTCGACGTCGTCCTCGCGATTATGGACGTACTCTACAATGAATTCGGCGACAGCAAATACCGCGCACACATCCTCCTCAGAAAGATGGTTCGCGGCGGCAAGCTGGGCCGCAAATCCGGTCAAGGTTTCTTCGATTACAGCAAATAAGAAGAAATTCCTTCTCCCGCAATGCACAGACAAAAGAGCGACCGCAGGGGTCGCTCTTTTTGCTGTCTATAGTAAGAGGCAAGAGGCAGAAAAAATCCCCGGTCTCCCGGGGATTTTGCGGATTAGAAAGAATCCGTATGGAGTTTTTCCGACGCGTCGAAGGGCTTTCTCTTGGGCAGGCGTTCGTCTTGCTTGCCGAAGGGGATCAGCGCCAGCACGCCGTATTCCGGTGGAATGTTAAACAACTTCTTGACCGCCGCCTCGGCGTCTTCGCCCTCTTGGGTCTTTTGGTCGCGGATGTTCACCCAACTGGAGCCGAAGCCCTCTTCTTCTAAGAGCAGGCCCAAGTAGCTCGCCGCGATGCTCGCCTCTTCCACCCAGGTGGAGTCGACGCTGGTGTTGCCCATGACGATCAGGATTTGGGGCGCATCGGATAGGTATTTGGTGCCGTAGCGCTTGATCGCCGCCAGCTTGCGCTTCTTTTCCTCGTCTTCCACCAATAGGAATTCCACCGGGTGGGCATTGCCCTTGCTGGGGCCCATCGACGCATACATCAACACCTCGAGCAAAGTGTCGCGATCCATGGTTTCCCCGGGGACGTATTTGCGTACCGCCCGGCGCTTTAAGATTCGTTCTTTCAGTTCCATAACTGCCTCCTTATTGAATATTTATGTCAAAGACCTCGCCATCTTCTTTCAGACTGTGAATTTCCGTCGCATAGGCCTCTTCGAATTTGTCGCGAAAGGCCTGCGACAACGGAAAGTCGCCCCACAAATGCAGGGGAAAAAAGTGGCGGGGTTTGAGCTTACGCAAAAAGTATTCGCTGCTGAGATAATAAAAATCCTTCATACGGGGATCGACGATGCCCATCACCACGTCGATGGGGGCAAACGCCGCGGCCTTGTCCGCTTCGCGCATAAAATCCTGTGCCATGGCCTCGATGTCTTCGGCCGAGTAGCGGGGCCAGAGCCAAAAGTTCAAATCGCCGGAATGGTAGATTGTCTTGCCGTCGATTTCTACGAGAATGCTCAGGCCCTCGTCGGTGGAGCCGAAGCCGTGAAAGACCATGCCGTCGACCTCGATGGCTTCGTCCGTATGCAAAATATGCGCGTCCTCGATGGGATCATCGATGTCGAAGGACAGGATATACTGCGCCCGGTCCCTATGGCGATAGATCTCGGGGTTGAAGTGGTCGCCGTGGCCGTGGGTGGCGACAAAATAGATCGCCTTGTCCGTGGGCAGATCGAGCGGCCCTTCGGTGTAGTCGAAGACCAATACGCGGTCGGCGGTTTCGATGCGATACGAGCTGTGATGAATAAACTGAACCTTCATAGATCCCTCCTCCAGATCTATATACCCAAATACAAATCTTAGTAAAGGTTTCACCAAATAATCAAATGACGGGGGTATAGTTAGCATACAGTGTAAGAAAGGAGCGTACGATGGAACCGAACGAAAACGAAAATAGAGATACAAGACGCTATACTTACGAATACAACACAAAACCCAAGCGGCGCGGCGCGGGGGTCTGGATTCTTTGGGCGCTGATCTTTGCCCTATTGGGCGGCGTGGCGGGAGGATTCGTAACCTACCGCATGATGGATACGCCGCGTGTGTCCGAGGGCATTATGGCGTCGCCGGCACAAGGCAAGCAAGAAAAGAACGTGAAAAAACAGGACCGCGATCATCAGGCGGGTATCGTAGAATCGGTGGCGGAGGCCGCTATGCCTTCGGTGGTGGGGATCACCACCTCGATGACGCAAAACACGCCGATGGGCCCCATGGCCGTAGAGGGAAGCGGCAGTGGATTTGTGATTGCCGAGGACGGCTATATCCTCTCCAACGCCCACGTGGTGGGGGCGGCGGACAACACCGTAAAAGTGTTGTTTAACGACGGCTCCGAAACCGAGGGCAAGGTCGTCTGGTCCGATACCACGATGGATTTGGGGCTCGTCAAGGTAGACCGCACGGGTCTGAGCCCCTTGAAAATGGGCGACAGCGACAGCATCAATATCGGCGAGATCGCCGTCGCCATCGGAAACCCGCTGGGGCTAGACTTTCAGCGTTCGGTAACGGCAGGGGTGATTTCGGGTCTGAACCGGAGCATCGGCGAAGTGCAGGGCAATTATATGGACGGCTTGATTCAAACCGATGCCTCCATCAACCAGGGCAATTCGGGCGGCCCCCTCTTAAACAGCGAAGGGGAGGTCGTGGGGATCAACTCGGTCAAGATCGCCACGGCAGAGGGACTGGGCTTTTCCATTCCCGTAAACACCGCCAAGCCCATTATCGAGCAGGTCATCAAGACCGGCGACTTCCGCTCCGTCTCTGTGGGGATCGGCGGCTATAGCGTAAGCGCCGTAGAGCGAAGCGGCTACGATTTGGGAACCGACGGTAAGGGCGTCCTCGTCGGCGGCGTACAGGCCGACAGCCCGGCCGCGGCGGCGGGACTGCAGGTCAACGACATTATCCTAAAAATGGGCGACCGGGAGATCGAATCCATGGCGCAGCTGCGCAGCGAACTCTATAAGTACAAGCCGGGCGATGCGGTGAAGCTCACATTGATGCGAGACGGCAAAGAACTCGTCGTCGACCTCACCTTTACCGACTACCAGGCTCCGCAGGCGCCCACCGAAAACAGCAGAAAGCGACGGGGATTTTTCCCGCCCTTGGGATAAGCGGTAATGCATACAAAAGGCAACAAAAAAAGGCCATGCGGCCTTTTTTTGTTGCGCGCTTTGCCTTGTTTTATTCGGCGGGCACTTTTTCGACGTCGGGTGCGACTTCGGCTTCTTCGACTTCCGCGTCGGTCTCTTTGTTTGCGGCTGCGTCTTCGCCGGTTTCTTCGGCTTCTACAGCTGCGTCTTCGCCGTTATCTTCGGCTTCTCCGGTTTCTTCGCCTTCTATAGCCGCGTCTTCGCCATTGTCTTCCGCGTCGACGGCTTCTTCGGCGTCTTCAGCGACTTCTTCGGGAGATTCGGTGGCGAGCGCATCGGTTGCCGTTTCTAAAAGCGCATCCAAGGCTTCGATTTGTGCGTCTACGGCTTCCTTAGAGGCGCTAGCATCGTTTTTTACGGCGCGTGCTTCGGCCAGTGCCTTGCCCAATGCGCGGCGCAGTTCTGCGTGTTCTGTGCCGGTGGCTTCTTTGCGGAGTGCGGTGCCCTTTTCGATGGCCTCTGCCAAGATTTCTTTGGCCGCGTCGATTTCTGCGATTTCTGCGGAAATTCCTTCATTGGCGGTCTTGATTTCTTGGAACTGTTGTTGGAAGAGGAGCGCGTATTCCCAAACTTCGCCGGTGGTAATGCGGTTTTTCGCCAACAGACGATCCGCATCGTGGATATATTCGGTGAGCTTTTGGCGGAGTTCTTTTTTCAGGGGGCCGGCCAATTCTTGGCTGCGGTATTTGCGCGCTTGGCGGATGTCCACCCGCAGGGAATCCTCTTTTATATACATCGTGGCGTAGTCGTCGGCGGTCAGATCGGGGGAATCGATCCCTTCTTGGGTGACGGCTTGTAGGCGTTCGGTTTCTTTTTGAATGGCGTCTTTCGATGCGAAGACGTCTGCCAGATAGCCGACCGCACGGGTGATTTCAAATCCGATGCGGCGGTGTACCGTCTCGGGCTTCATGCGCAGATCCCGCGTCGCAATCGTGGTGCTTTCGATCGCCGTCGTTGCCAATTCGTAGCGGGGGCCGGTGGTTTCCGCTTGGTAGGCCTTGAGCCGTGCGATCAATTTGCCGACAATGGTTTGATTGGACAGGTCCAAAATCCCCGCAGAAAGGCGGCTGCCGATGGCAGGGCGCTTCGGCGCATCGGCTTCGGCGGCATGTGCGATTACCGGCACATTCATCTGCAGGGCGAGGGAAGCGGCCAGTGCGACGGACAAAATTTTCTTTTTGTTCTTCATCATCATCCTCCTTTGACAAACGTCCTAAGGATCGGGCGTCTGAATATATAAAACTACTCGTACGCCGGCAACGAATCGGAAAATAATTAGAAACAATTCCTGTAATTGTGATTCCGGTGTCTAATAGTACACTCTCGGGCGGCGGTACATTCAAGTGATTTGCCTGCAAAACACCTATATTACCGAAAACTTACCCATATATTACATAAAGAGACATAGAAATGCGGCGTTCGACGGTACAAACGGGAGAACCGATCGACTTTCGGGTATAAAATATACGAGGTGATACTATGTTTTTGGATTTGGCCGAAAGGCGCAGAAGTATTCGAAAATTCACCGACGAGCCGGTGGATATCAAAGATATGGATCTGATCGCCGAGGCGGCATTGAATGCGCCCTCCGCGATGAACCGCCGACCTGTGGAGTTTGTAATGGTACGCGATCCCAAGACGCTCGCGCTTTTGTCGGAGCTGAAGCCGGTGGGCAGTGCGCCACTTGCCGGGGCGGCGCTCGCCATAGCGGTACTCGCCGATACCGAAAATGGCAAGGGCACCTATGTCCACGATGCCGCCATCGCCGCGATCACTATGCAGTATGCCGCGGCGGATCTGGGTCTGGGTTCCTGCTGGATCCATGTCGACGGCGCCCGCACCCAAGATGGGATCGAAAGCGCCGAGTATGTGCGCAAGCTCCTGGATGTGCCGGATAGATATTATGTCGGCTGCGTTCTTGCCGTGGGCCATCCCGCCGAGACGCCGACCGCCCGAAAAGAGCGCGCGGACAGTCCCCGCCACGACGAGCGATTCGGACAGTAAAAGGGCCCTCCTCTCGGAGGGCGTTTTTTATATCTCGTCGTCTTTGTGATAGAGATTCCAGCGAAAACCGAAGGGATCGTCGAAGCACGCCGTCGTCTCCCACACTTCGGTGCACGTGGCGGGCGCTTCTATGGCGACGGCGTCCCGTTCCAGGGCATCCGCATAGAGGGAAGCGAGCCGGTCCTTTTCGACTGCCATTTGAAATTCCAGGCAGTTCGCGGGGATTTTGGGACCCGGATAGCAAATCAGCGTAAAGGGCACGCCTTCGATTTCCATCTCGATCCGATCGGCCCTTCCCTCGTATTCGAATCGATGGACGATCGATGCGCGAAACAGGTCGAGATAAAAGTACGATGCGGCATCGGGGTCGTCGACATAGAGTCGTACGGTCAGTGTTTGCATAGCTACCTCCTTTATAGATCGTTCAAAAGATACCCGAATTCGCCCCGAATCCTCGAGACAGATGCCAAAAGCCTGTCGCCGCTTTTTTCTGTCGCCAAAATTGGATATAATTACAGTTTAGGAGGGAAGCTATGATACTCAACGGACAAGACAAAACCGAAGCATTGGGCCGCTATTTGGGAGAGCGGGTCAAGGCTTATGATATTCTCGCCCTCATCGGCGATTTGGGCACGGGAAAGACCACCTTCGTCAAGGCGCTCGCGGAGGGCATGGGCTTTCACGGCGATGTGACCAGCGCCACCTTTGCCATCGTAAATATTTATAAGGGCGATCCGCCGCTTTACCATTTCGACGCGTACCGCCTCCGCGACGAGGAGGATTTCTTTCAGGTGGGCGGCGAGGATTTGTTGGGCGATGCCGCGGTGTCGGCCATCGAGTGGGCGAATTTGATCGAAGAGAGCCTGCCCGAAAATTATTTGGTCCTCGAATTTCGGCGGATCGACGAAACCACCCGAGAAATCACCGCAAAGGGCGTGGGGCCGCGGGGCAAGGAATTGGAACAGGAGGTGGCGAAGTATGAAGACACTCGCCTTTGATACCGCCACGATGGAGGCGACCTGTGCCGTCGTCGAAGACGGAAAAAAGCTCGCCCAATCCGCGATCAACAGTACGCTGTCTCACTCCGAGACCCTAATCGGCATGATCGAGGGAATGTTAAACGGTTTGGACCTGAAGATCGCCGATATGGATCTGATCGCGACGGGGACGGGGCCCGGCTCGTTTACGGGCCTTCGGATTTCGGTGGTACTCGCCAAAATCCTCTCCCGCGCTTCGAACATTCCCCTGGTGGGGGTATCGACCCTCGAGGCGCTTGCGTCGCAGGCGGCGGAAGGGGAGGAGATTATCCCCGTACTCGACGCCCGCCGAAATCGCGTCTACTGCAGCCGCTTTCGGCGCGGCGCGGGCGGACGGCTGTTGCGCATCAGCGAAGACAACGCCCGCTCGGTAGAGGCGGTGGCGGAAGCGGCGAGCGAGGGCGCGGTGCTCTTGGGCGACGGGCTCTTGTCGTATCGCGACGACTTCGCCGCGGCGCGTCCGGATTTCGTGCTCTATCCCGACCCCTTGGGAAAGGTGCGGGCGGAATACATCGCCTATCTCGCCGAGGCGCGCTACCGCGAAAAGGGGCCGGACAATCCCTATGCCCTGGAGCCCAATTATCTGCGGCCGTCCCAGGCGATGCGGGAATACAGGAGGAAACATGGACAATCTGACAATGCGACAAGCGAATGAGGCGGATCTCGACGAGATTATCGCCATCGAGCAGGAGAGCTTTACCAATCCCTGGACCGAAGGGGGTTGGAAGCGCGAACTGGAAAATCCCCTCGCCTATTACGAGGTGCTCCTCTATCACGACGTGGTGATCGGCTATGTGGGCGCCTTTCTCTTGGGCGACGAGGCACATATCGGCAATGTCGCCATTCGAGAAGAGTTCCGCAACAACGGCTACGGGCGCTATATGATGAACCACTATCTGTTTTCCCTGTATGAAAAAGAGATGACGAGCGCCACCCTCGAGGTGCGCGACGACAACTACCCCGCCATCGTCCTCTACGAATCTTTGGGCTTTCGGGTGGAGGGCGTGCGCAAGAACTACTACGCCGACGTAAAACGCGACGGCTTGATCTATTGGAAGAGGTGGTAATATGTTGACTTTGGGAATCGAATCCTCCTGCGACGAGACCTCCGTCGCGGTGGTGGAAGACGGGCGCAAGATTCTGTCGAATATGATCTCCTCGCAAATCGAGATCCATCGCCTCTTCGGCGGCGTGGTGCCCGAGATCGCTTCGCGAAAGCACGTCTCCGCCATTTTGCCCATGCTCGATCTCGCCTTGGAAGAAGCGGGGGTGGATCTCGCCGATATCGACGTGATCGCCGCCACCCGGGGTCCGGGGCTTATTGGCGCGCTTTTGGTGGGCCTTACCGCCGGGCGCGGCCTCGCCTTGGCGACGAACAAACCCTTTGTGGGGGTCAACCACATCCGCGGGCATATCTGCGCCAACTACCTGACCCATGCGGATCTCGAGCCGCCCTTTGTGGGGCTGATCGTATCGGGCGGGCACAGTTATCTGATCCACGTACACGACTATATCGACTTTACCCTCTACGGAAAGACGCGCGACGATGCCGCCGGGGAGGCCTTCGACAAAGTCGCCCGGGCGATGGAGATCGGCTATCCCGGCGGACCGGTGATCGACCGACTCGCCCAAAAGGGCGAAGAGACCTACGATCTGCCCCGGGTGATGTTGGAGGCGGACAGCTACGATTTCAGCTTCTCGGGGCTCAAGACCGCCGTCTTAAACGAAATCAACAAACACAGACAAAAGGGCGAAGAGATTGTGATAGAAAATATGGCCGCCTCTTTTCAGCAGGCGGTGGTGGACGTGCTGGTGGAAAAGACCTTCCGCCTCGCCGAAGCGCTGGGCGAGAAGACTATCGTCCTCGCCGGCGGCGTGAGCGCCAACTCGGGTCTGCGTCGCGCCATGGAAGCGCGGGGCGCGCGACAGGGAATCTCGATCTACTATCCCGACCCCGTGTTGTGCACCGACAACGGCGCCATGATCGCCTCCGTGGGCTATTACAGCTACAAAAAGGGAGAAGACAGTCCGATCTTTGCCGATCCCAATCTGGGCTTAGATTGATACAAAGCGGGACACCCCGCTTTTTTTGTGGGCATTTTTCCTAGAGAATCGGCAGGCGCAATTTTACCGAAATTTTACGCATCGATATTGAGAATCAACGGGCGCAAGGGAAAAATAGTGCAAGGTTGCGGGAAAATCGCAGAATGCTCCGCTCTCTTCGAGAAAAATATGACGGGCACAATGTCGTGTGAAAACTGTGGGTAATTCGTGTATAAGTCTGTGGATAAAGTGGATAACTCTGTGGAATGTCGAGAAATCCACGGTGGAGATGTGCATAACTCTGTGCATACTGTGGGAAAGATGTGGATTGCGGAATTTCTCGCCGTCCGCGGAAATGGCAAAGAGCATTGAGAATGGGGAAGATAAGGGAAAAAAGTGCAACTTAGAAATTTGGAAGGCCTTTTCCCTTACAAAGCCCGCTTTAAGGGCGTGTAAACGGCGCACAAAAAAATCCGAAGCGCACTACGCTTCGGAAGATTCCATCCATTCTTCGTATTTTTGATCGAGCGCCTCTTGCAGTCGCTCGCGATCGGCGGCAAGGGAAAGGGCGCGCTCGTGATCCGCATAGGTTTCGGGTTCTGCGAGCGCCGCATCCAGCGCTTGCAGATCCGCCTCGAGGGTTGCGATTTCCTCCTCCAGCTTGCGCACCGCCGCCCGGCGCTTGCGCTCGTTTTTTTGGCGCGCGCGGTTTTTTTTCTTTTCCTTAGCGATCTGCGTCTTGGAGACCGCCTCCTCCTCTTCCGGTTCTTCGTGGGCGGCCTCCCACTTTTCGAGGAAGTAATCGTAATTGCCCTCGACGAGAAAGACCCCGTCTTTTAGCAGGCAGACGGTCTTGTCGGTGACGCTGTTTAAGAAATAGCGGTCGTGGCTGATGGTAAGCACCGTGCCCGTGTAGTCCTTGAGGGCATCTTCCAGCGCTTCCTTGCTGTCGATATCCAGGTGGTTGGTGGGCTCGTCCAGCAAGAGAAAATTCGCGCCGCTCAGCATGACGATCAACAGCGAAAGCCGTCCCTTTTCCCCGCCGGAAAGGTCCCCCACCTGTTTTTCCAAGTCGTCGCCGGTAAAGAGAAAGCGCGCCAAATACGAGCGGATCTGAAACCGGTCGAGCTTCGGATTGCGATCCCAGAGCTCCTCGGCCACCGTCTTGGCATCGTCCAAGGTCGCCATCTCCTGGTCGAAATAGGCGATCTCGACGCCCTTGCCGAGGTGCACGGTGCCTTCGGTGGTGTCGGTCTCTTTGAGGATCATCTTAAAGAGCGTACTCTTTCCGATTCCGTTGGGGCCGATCAGCCCCACGCGCTCGCCCTTATAGACGGGAAAGGACACGTGCGAGAATAGCGTCTTTTCGCCGAATGCCTTTCCCGCCTCTTCCAGGAGGAGGACGTCTTTTCCGCTCTCTTTTTCGGTTTCGAAGGCGAGGGTCATGGTGCGGCTTGCGGTGACGTCTTCGAGCCGCTCTACCTTATCCAACTGTTTTTGCCGGCTGCGGGCGGCCTTTACGCTCCTCTCCCGGTTCCAGGAACTGTAGCGCTTTATGATTTCTTCCTGGCGCTTGATTTCCCGCTGCTGCATTTCATAGGCGTGTTTTTGCCGCGCCACTTCTTCGCGACGGCGGCGCACAAAGTTGGTGTAATTCCCCCGATAGCCGTCGAGGCGCTTGTCGTGTAAAAACAAGATGTGATCCGCCACATTGTCGAGAAAGTAGCGGTCGTGGCTGATGACCACCACGGCGCCGCCAAAGGCCTTCAGGAATTTTTCGAGCCAGGCGATCGACTCCATATCCAGGTGGTTGGTGGGCTCGTCCAGCAACAGGAGATCGGGACGGTGCAAGAGCAGCTTGGCGAGGGCGAGGCGGGATTTTTGGCCGCCGGATAGGGTAGAGGCGTCCATCTGCATTTCCGCTTCCGAAAAGCCCAGCCCCCGCAGCGCTCCCAATACGGCGCTTTCGCGGGCGTAGCCGCCGCTCTCTTCGTAGAGATCGCGCGCATTTTGGTAGCGGTGGATCAGCGACTCGAGCGCGTCTCCTTCCAAATGCGCCATCTCCTCTTCCATGCGGCGCATTTCGTGTTCGATCTCGATCACCGCGCGAAACGACGCCATACACTCCTCGTATATGCTCGCTCCGGGGGTGACGGCGACGTGCTGCGACAGATAGCCGATGTGCAGGTCCTTGGCGAAAGCGAGTTCCCCTTCGTCGGGGCTCAGTGTGCCCGCCAAAATCTCCATCAAGGTCGTCTTTCCGCTGCCGTTGTTGCCGATCAGTCCGATCTTTTCGCCCTCTTCGATTCGAAAGCCGATGCCCTCGAAAATGGGCTCTATGTAAAAGGTCTTTGTCAAATTGCGCGCCGATACGATTGCCATTGTATTCCTCCCTAATCTACAGGTATCATAGCAGAAAACGGGCGGCAGAAAAAGCGCCTGTGATTTATATGTGAAAGTCTTTTCAAACGAGATGGACTTCTGTATACTATAATGAGAGGGAATTAGGTTCATGCCTCCGACAGTACGTTGAAAGGTGATAGAAGTGGCAGAAAATACAAAGAATAAAGTATCGGAAACCGTCATCCGTCGGTTGCCGAAATACCATAGATATTTAAGCGAACTCCACGAAAAAGGAGAAGACCGCATCTCTTCGCAGGAACTGAGCGACTTAACCGGCTTTACCGCCTCGCAGATTCGCCAGGACCTGAACAACTTCGGGGGATTCGGGCAACAGGGCTACGGCTATAAGGTAACCGTACTCAAATCCGAACTGGAAAATATATTGGGCATCTCGACTGTCTATAAGACCGTAATTATCGGGTCGGGGCGTTTGGGGAGCGTCATCAGCAACTACCGCGGATTTTTGGAGAGCGGATTCGAGATCGTCGCCATGTTCGACCGCGACGAGCGCGTGGTCGGCACCCATATCGGCGAGCACAAGGTAAAATCCGTCGCGCGGCTCGAGGAGTTTTTGAAGAAACATCCCGAAGTCAGCGTCGCCATCTTGACCTTGCCGAAGATCGGGGCACAGGCCGTCGCCGATCGCCTGGTGGCGGCGGGGATTCGCGGCATCTGGAACTTCGCGCCGGAGGATCTGGAGGCGCCGGAAGATGTGATCGTCGAGAACATTCGTCTGACGGACAGCCTTTTGACATTGAGCTATTATCTGACGGAACAGGATCGATAACAGGGGCGGGTGGTACGACCACGCCCTTATTTTTATACCGATTTACTTAGAAACGAGCGGATCGACGTGAACAAAGCCTTACAGAGTCTGCTAAACAGCGGGCAGTACTTCCATTGGAAAGAAGAAAATGGCGTCGTCGCCATGGCAAACGGCGCGGACGCCTTTTTCCTCACGAAAGAGGGTCTGGTGGGAGATCGGGACCGCTTTCGCCGCTTTGTCGACGCCGGGCGAAATTACGGCCCGATCCGCCGGCATATTTTAGAAGCGGAGGATCTCCGTGATCTTCGCGCCTACCTATCCCTTCGAATTCTGCGGCAAGATCCCTGGGAGGCGATCGTCGCCTTTATCCTCTCGGCGAACAACCACTTCGGGCGGATTCAAAACACCGTCCTCGCCCTGGCCGAGACCTATGGCGAGCAACTGGCGGAATACGAAGGGAGGGCGGCATTCGCCCTGCCCTCTCCCGCAGCGACGGCGGCCCTGGATCCGGCGCATCTGCGGGCGCTGGGGGCGGGCTACCGCGACCGCTATCTCGTCGAGACGGCCGAGAAGGTCGCATCGGGCGCATTCGATATAAACGCCCCGTACGACCTGTCCTATGCCGAGGCGAAGGCGTATTTGAAGACGCTTTCGGGCGTGGGACCCAAGGTCGCCGATTGTATTTTGCTCTTCGGCTACGGCAAGCTCGACGCCTTTCCCGTGGATACCTGGATCGCCAAGGCGATGGCGCGCTTCGGGGAATTTCCTTCCCGCGAGGCGATGTGCCGCTACGGCGTGCGGCGATTCGGCCCCTATGCGGGCTATGTGCAGCAGTTGTTATTTGTGTCGGAAAGAGAGAAAGGAAGGAAGCCGTGATCGGAGTCATTGCAAACGCCGTCGCCATCGTATTGTGCGCGGGCCTCGGCACATTGATCGGAAATCGCATCCCCGAGCGGGTACAAAAACAGATTATGATCGCCCTCGCCCTCTGCGTGATGGTGATGGGCGCCCAGATGGGAATGGGGGCGGACGAATTTTTGATCGTGATCGTCTCGATGGCCGTGGGCACGGCGATCGGCACCGCCTTAGACATCGACGCCGCCTTTCGCCGCTTCGGCGAGACCGTAGACGCCAAGTTTCGAAGAAGCGAAACCGACAAAGGCGCTATGGGGCCGGTGTCTGCCGGGGTACAGGCGAGCATCCTCTTTTGCGTCGGCTCGATGGCGATCGTGGGAAGCCTGCAGGCGGGTATGAACGGCGACAACGAGGTGCTTTTGGTAAAGGCCGCCCTCGACGGGCTCACCTCGGTGGTCTTTGCCTCCACCATGGGCTTCGGCGTCGCCCTTTCGGCGATTCCCGTCCTTATCTATCAAGGCGCGATCACGCTGATGGCGACGACGCTTGCGCCCTTGATCGGCGAGGCGCTGATGGCCGATCTCACAGCGGTCGGCGGCATTATGATCTTTGCCATCGGCCTGGGCCTTTCGGAGATCAAAGACGTGCGCATCGCCAATATGCTGCCTTCGTTCTTCTTGCCCATTCTGATCCGCTGGATGATGGGATTTTTCTAAAAACCTAAATTTTACGACAAAAAACGCCTCTCGCGGCATGGCCGGGGAGGCGTCTTTTAGGCTCTGAAGACGGGGGATTTTGTCTTCAAACTCTCTTTTACATCCAGGATCCTTTGGTTGGCGCTCCCCCGAAAGGCGAGGCGCAAGTCCTTTTCGGCCTCCACAAAGGGGCCGTCCACCAGCACGTCGGTCAAAGCAAGCAGGGCGCGCTTGGCGGGATCCCGGAGGATCTCCTCAAAGGTATAGCCCGAGTAGATCCAGATATTCGTATCCACTTGTTCTCGCACCGCCTCCAGCACCGGGACGAGCCACAGATTTTCCATGGGCTCGCCCCCCAAGAGGGTAAGCCCCGCGATCTGCGGCCGCGCGAGGGCCGCGATCAGCGCCTCTGTTTGTGCATCGGTCCACCGATCGCCATAGGCGGGATCTTGGTAGGCGGCGTTAAAGCAACCCTTGCAGCCGTGGGAGCAGCCGGTCACGAAGACTGACACGCGAATGCCCTCGCCGTTTGCCACATCCAGCGTCCGAATTTGCGCGCAGCGTCCGAATTTGGTCATGGCGCTAAATGTGGAGGACGCGGGCGTCGATTTCCTTGGTGCGTCCTTCGTTCCAGAAGTTTTCGCCCAAATAGCCGCAGGTGCGGCGAATCACCGTAAGGGCGTTGCGGTCGTCGTTGTGGCACTGGGGACAGTACCAGTCGCCGGCTTCGTTGACGAGGATCTCGCCGTCGAAGCCGCATTTGTGGCAGTAGTCCGACTTGGTGTTAAACTCCGCATAGGAAATGTGATCGTAAATGTAGCGCATCATGGTGAGGATCGCCTCGATATTGTTCGCCATATTGGGGATCTCCGCGTAGCTGATGCAGCCGCCGGTGGAGATCTTTTGGAACTCGCTTTCGAAGTCGAATTTCGAGAACACGTCGATCTCTTCGCGCACGTCTACGTGATAGCTGTTGGTATAAAATCCCTTGTCGGTAATATCTTCGATCTCGCCGTAGGTCGCCCGGTCGATGGAACAGAAGCGGTGGGTCAGCGACTCCGCCGGCGTGCCGTAGAGGGCAAAGCCCAGTCCGGTCTCTTCCTTCCAGCCGTCCACCGCATCGCGAAGGGTGTGCATTACCTTCATCGCAAAGGCACGGCCCTCGGGGGTGGTGTGGCTCTTATGGGTGACGCATTTCGACGCCTCGTATAGGCCGATATAGCCCAAAGAGAGCGTGGAGTAGCCGCCCTCTAACAGATGGGTGATCTTTTCGCCGGGGGCGAGGCGGGCGATGGCGCCGTCTTGCCAGTGGATGGGCGATACGTCGCTGGTGACGTCCTTTAAGAGGTCGTAGCGGTGCATAAGCGCCTTTTTCGCGATGTCTAAGCGCTTTTCGAGAATCCGAAAATACGCGTCTTCATCCCCTGCGGCGAGAATGCCGATCTGTGCCAGATTCAAACTGACCACGCCCATATTGAAGCGACCGTCGAAGACGTATTCGCCGTCTGCGTTCTTCCAGGGAGAGAGGAACGAGCGGCAGCCCATGGGCGAAAACACATTGCCTTCGTAGATTTCCTGCATCTTTTTGGCGGAAATATAGTCCGGATACATGCGCTTTGCCGTACACTCCGCCGCCAGGCGGGTAAGGTAGTAGTAGGGGCTGTCTTCGTACATATTGTGTTCGTCCAAGACATAGATCAGCTTGGGGAAGGCGGGGGTGACGTGTACCCCGTCCTTGTTTTTGATGCCCTCGATCCGCTGGCGCAGGATCTCTTCGGTAATCAAAGCGGCCTCGTAGGCGTATTCGTCCTCGGGCTTACAGTACATAAACAAGGTCACAAAGGGCGCCTGGCCGTTGGTGGTCATCAGCGTGTTGATCTGGTACTGAATGGTCTGTACCCCGCTTTTGATCTCGCGCTTGGTGCGGCGCCACGCCACCGCCTCCGCCTTTTCGACATCCGGCGCGTCCATGCCGTAGATCTCCGTCTGTTCCTCGATCGCCGCGCGCAAATACTTCTCGAAAGAACGGCGCACATAGGGCGCGAGGATGCGGTCGATTCCGTTGATGGACTGGCCGCCGAATTGGCCCGATGCCACCTGGGCGATGATTTGGGTGGTGATGGTACAGGCGGTCTGAAAGCTCTTGGGGGATTCGATCATTTTGCCGTTCACGACGGTGCCGTTTTTCAGCATATCCCGCAGATTGATCAGACAGCAGTTGAACATGGGCTGAATAAAATAGTCCATATCGTGGACGTGAATGGCCCCGGAATCGTGGGCGGTGACGATGTCCGCGGGCAGGATCCTACGCCGGGTGATGTCCTTGGACACCTCGCCTGCGATCAGATCCCGTTGGGTGGAGACCACCACGGCGTTTTTGTTGGAGTTTTCGTCCATAATGTCCTTTTCGGAATAGGTCAACAGCCCGATGATCGAGCGGTCCGTCGAGTTGGTTTCGCGCTTAAAGGACTGTACCGAGCGGTAGCTCTCGTACGCTTTTGCCGTGGTGATATTGGATTTTTCGATTAGCTTTTCGAAGACCCGTCGTTCCACCTGATAGACGGTGGATTCCAAATTTCCGTCCAGAATCTCGTCTTCGATTTCTCTTGCAATGTCCTCGCCCTGGCCCGGCACAAAGTACCCCGTGGGGGAGTGCATGGCCTTTTCGATGGCGACGACGATTTTTTCGCGGTCGAATCCGGTGATGCGACCGTCTCGTTTTACGATGGTCAGATTGCGCATCTATAAAACTTCCTTTCCGGTATGATTCAGAGGCAGATTGCGTTCCGATCACTATATCCGGAATGCCCGCGGGTGTTGAGGGCCGCGGACGGTGTAAACAGAACTCGTCCCGGGGAGGGGACAAGTACCCCTAGTATATAGGAGGAAAGGGGAACAATAAAGCATGGAAGGCGGCAAAACACATACATAGTTGTATCCATCGGCCCGCGATCCGCCACAGGCGGCGCTTTCTAGCGGGACAAATTTTTTTGCCCGAGGAGCGGTTTACAAGCAACAAAAATGTGGTATTATATAGGAGAAGGCTAGCACTCCATGACTGCAAGTGCTAATAAGATTTTCAGGAGGTCTGTATGAACATTAAACCCTTAGGCGAGCGCGTCGTCATTCAAAAAATAGAAAAAGAAAACGTGACCGCCGGCGGCATCGTATTGCCGGATTCCGCAAAGGAAGAATCCAATGTGGCCACCGTTATCGCCGTCAGCGAAGAGCTGAAAAATTCCGAAGAAATCCACTGCGATTTGAAGGAAGGCGATAAGGTCATTTACAGCAAATACGCCGGCAACGAAGTAGAAATCGACGGCGAAAGCGTCATCGTCATTAAATATCAGGATCTGTTGGCTTCTTTAAGCTAATCGGATCGAAAGACACAGCGACAAACGAGCACAAATACAGGAGGAATTATGGCTAAAGATATTCAGTTCGGTTCCGAAGCGAGACAAAATCTCGTATCGGGCATCAATAAACTCGCCGACACCGTAAAAGTCACCTTGGGGCCCAAGGGCAGAAACGTCGTTTTGGACAAGGAATTCGGCGCGCCTTTGATCACCAATGACGGCGTGACCATCGCCCGCGAAGTGGAATTCGAAGACCGCTTCGAAAACATGGGGGCACAACTGGTCAAAGAAGTCGCCACCAAGACCAACGACGTGGCCGGCGACGGCACCACCACCGCGACGGTACTGGCACAGGCGATCATCCGCGAAGGCTTGAAGAACCTCGCCGCCGGCGCCAATCCCATGGTGCTCCAAAAAGGCATCCAAAAGGCGGTAGAAACCATTGTCGAAGACTTGAAGAAGTTCTCCGTTCCCGTGGACAATTCCGCGGCCATCGCCAATGTCGCCGCCATCTCCGCGGCCGATGAGACCATCGGCAAGCTGATCGCCGAAGCCATGGAAAAGGTCGGAAAAGACGGCGTCATCACCGTCGAAGAAAGCCGTTCCATGGGCACCAAACTCGACGTCGTCGAAGGGATGCAATTCGACCGCGGCTATGTAAGCCCCTATATGGTCACCGACACCGAAAAGCGCGTGGCGGAACTCGACGATCCCTATATTCTCATTACGGATAAGAAGATCTCCAATATTCAAGACCTCCTCCCCGTATTGGAACAAATCCTTCAAGAATCCCGTCCCGTCCTCTTAATCGCAGACGACATCGAAGGCGAAGCCATGGCGACCTTGGTCGTAAACAAACTCCGCGGCACCTTAAATGTCGTCGGCGTCAAGGCGCCCGGCTACGGCGACCGCAGAAAGGACATGCTGCAAGACATCGCCATCCTAACCGGCGGCACGGTCATCACCGAAGATTTGGGCTATGACCTCAAGGAAGCCACCGTCGATATGCTGGGACGCGCACAAAAGGTTCGCGTCGAAAAGGACAAGACCGTCATCGTCAGCGGCGCCGGCGAAAAGGCGGCCATCGACGGACGCGTCGAAGAAATTCGCGCACAAATCGCAGAGACCGAAAGCGAATTCGACCGCGAAAAACTGCAAGAGCGCTTGGCAAAACTGTCCGGCGGCGTCGCCGTGATCCAAGTGGGTGCGGCCACCGAAGTGGAACTGAAAGAGCGCAAGCTCCGCATTGAAGACGCCTTGGCGGCCACCCGCGCGGCGGTCGAAGAAGGCATCGTCCCCGGCGGCGGGGTCGTCCTCGTCGACTGCATCAAGGGCGTAGAAGCCTTGGCAGAAGACGCCGAAGGCGACGAAAAGACCGGCATGACGATTATCCTACGCGCATTGGAAGAACCCCTGCGTCAAATCGCGGAAAACGCCGGCGTAGAAGGATCCGTCATCGTCGATCGCGTCAAGGGCGAACGCGACGGCATCGGCTACGACGCCTACAAGGCCGAATACGTGGATATGATCGAAGCGGGCATCGTAGACCCCACCAAGGTTACCCGAAGCGCGCTGCAAAACGCAGCCAGCGTCTCCTCGATGCTCCTCACCACCGAGGCGGCCATCGCCAATATCAAAGAAGACATGCCCGATCTGGGCGCGGCAGCCGGCATGGGCGGCGGCATGGGCATGATGTAAAACAAGAAAGAAAAAGAGCGGAGCGATCCGCTCTTTTTTTATACAGAGAATGCAGGCTCTTATCATGTAGTCGAAAGGGGTAAAAAGTGATAGAATGAACAAAGATAGGCGAAAAGAATAGGAGATACTATGAATAAAAAATATATCGTTAATGAAATTAAAAAAGACATGAAAGCCTGTATCGACGCCCTGGAGGCGGAAAATCTCTACGAATTCCGCAATCGCTGGGAAAAATACTTCGAGCTCTTGGAGCTCCTCTACGAAATCGACGAAAGTTTCGCCCCCTCCCCCTGGGAGACGGAAGAACCCCGTAAAGAAGAATCCGAAGAGGGTGATTCCTACCAAGGCAGCGTCCACCTGCGGCTGGGCGGCGGCGTCGTGGGCGAAAGAAAGGTCTTTATTCCCGAAAAGATCCTGCGCCTGCAAAATATCGGCGAAGGCGACGAGGTGTGCGCCACCGTGGCGAGAAAGCTGTTTTCTAACGGCCGTACAAAGACCATCTACAACTACGAACTCGTACGCAAATTCGACGGCGATGCCGATACAGAGCGCCGCGTCATCCGCTACGCCCAAGTGCAATACGACTACGGCTACCCGGGCCTGTATATTTTGGGCGAAGGGGAAGACGGCGAAATGCGGATCGACCTCGAGCACGATCTGCTCGGCAATTTGAATGTGTCCGAAGGGGATATCGTCGACTACGCCTATTGGAAGAAGGACCCCTTAAACGGCAAGGTAATTTGGAAACATAATCTGGACAGTGACAATGTGCTCACCGAATTCGACAACAACGAGCCCTTGGACCAAGAGGACGCGGGCTTTATACGAAACGCGCAGATCACCGTATTCGGCGGCGGCGAAGAGATCTCCCGCCACGTAAAGGCCATGCTCGATGCGGGCGGAGATGTGATCCACGTGGAGGATTTGACCCAGCCGAGAAGCGTAGAGCGCAACATGGACGGGGCGGATCTGGTGCTGGTATATCTCGATGCCGTGCGCCCCTCGGATGTGGCGCGGATTCGCGACGGCGTCAAAAAGCGCGATCTGGAAGTGCTCTTTGTCAAGGACAAGGACTTGGGGAGCATCTTCTCGGCCATTCGCGACAAATTAGAAAACGGAAGCTATTACTACCGCTAGAGGCAAGAAAGGACGATACCGTGAAATTATTCAATTCCCTGACGAGAACTAAAGAAGAATTCGTGCCATTGGAGGAGAATGCCGTTCGCATGTATAACTGCGGACCCACGGTCTATAACTTTATCCACGTCGGAAACGCCCGCCCCCTGGTGGTCTTTGACACCCTGCGCCGCTTTTTTATCTATAAGGGCATGGACGTACAGTTTGTCGTAAACTTTACCGACATCGACGACAAGCTGATCAACCGGGCCAAAGAAGAAGGGCGCACCGTTTCGGAAATCGCCGACACCTATATCGAAGAGTTTAAGAAAGACGCCAAGGGACTGAACCTCTATACCTACGAGACCATCAATCCCCGCGCCACCGAATATATCGAGCCGATCATACACTTTATTCAGGGTCTGGTCGACAAAGACGTCGCCTACCCCGCCGGCGGGGATGTCTACTTCGACATCACCAAGGCGAAGGACTACGGCAAGCTCTCGGGAAAAAACATCGACGAATTGCAGAGCGGCGCGCGGATCGAGGTCAGTAGCGTAAAGAAAAACCCCGGCGACTTCGTGCTCTGGAAGGGCAAAAAGGAAGGCGAACCCTTCTGGGAAAGCCCCTGGGGCGAAGGCCGGCCGGGCTGGCATATCGAATGCTCGGTAATGGCGAAGACCATTTTGGGCGATACCATCGACATCCACTCTGGCGGGGAAGACCTGCAGTTTCCCCACCACGAAAACGAGATCGCCCAGTCCGAGACCCTCACCGAAAAGCCCTTCGCCAACTACTGGCTCCACAACGGCATGATCACCGTCGACGGCACCAAGATGAGCAAGTCTTTGGGAAATTTCTTTACCGTGCGCGAAGTGGCGGGCGTATTCGATCTGGAAGTGCTCCGCTTCTTCCTCCTGAGTGCCCACTACCGCAGTCCCATCAACTATTCCTATGACGCCATGGAACAGACCAAGGCGGGCCTAGAACGCCTCTACGGCGTGCGCGACCATATGGAACAGCTCTTAAAGGGCGAACTGCCCAAAGGCGACGACGACGCGTTTATCGCCTCGGTGGAAGCGGAGCGCAAGGCATTTGTCGCGGCCATGGAAGACGACCTGAATACCGCCAAGGCGGTGGGCATCCTCTTTACCCTGGCGCGGGAGATCAACAGCTATATCGCCAAGGGCGCAAAGCGCGAGGCGCTTCAAAAGGCCTATACGGTCTATATGGAACTCGCCGAGGTGCTGGGCATCCTCTACCGCCGAGACGACGGGGACGCTTCGGAGATCGAGGCGCTGATCGCAGAGCGAAACGAGGCCCGGGCCGATAAGGACTTCGCCCGTGCCGACGAGATCCGCGATGCGCTCCACGATATGGGCATCGTCATCGAGGACACCCGGGAAGGGACCCTATGGAAGAGAATCTAAGAAGATATTTTTCCGCCCCGCTGTGGACGGAACGCGAGGCGAGGGGCCAAAATCCCCTCGTTCTTGCGTATATAGGCGATGCGGTCTTCGAACTCTTTGTACGGAGCGATGTGCTCGCCCGAAACGAAAAGGTATCGGCCCTCCATAAGGCCTCCGCCGATCGGGTGAAGGCGCGGGCACAGGCGGAACTCGCGGCGGCGCTTTCGGACTTTTTTACCGAAGAGGAAGAAAAGATCTTTCTGCGCGGCCGAAACACCCACCAAAAGACCATGGCAAAAAACGCCACCGTCGCCGAATACAGAAACGCCACCGGCTTCGAGTGCTTGATCGGCTATCTCTACGGCGCCGGAAAGAGCGAGCGGCTGCGGGCCTATTTTACGGAAATAGAAAGGATCTGGAAGGATGAAGGTTAAATTGATCGGCCACACCCCCGACGCCCAGGAACTGATCGCCAAGGCGGCGAAACTCTGCTATTCCCCGGTGGGGGTCGACGAAATCGAGGCGAAACTCGACGACGAGGAGACCGAGCGCTTTGTCGGCATGCTCGCCGGCCTCTCCCATCTGTCGCCCTTGGAACACGCGAGCTTCACCTTCGCCGTAGAAGGGGTCAGCCGGGTAATGACCCACCAACTGGTGCGCCACCGCATCGCCAGCTATTCCCAGCAGTCCCAGCGGTATGTGCGCCTCGACGCCATGGAATACATCACGCCCCCCGCCATTCGAGACGACGCCGAGGCCGCGGCGCGCTTTCAGCGGGCCATGCAAGAGGCGGAATCGGCGTATCGGGAACTGACGGATCGATTGCGCGGCCGCTACGAGCGCGCGCTGACAGAAGCGGGGGAAGACGAGAAGGCGGCTGCCCGTAAGGCCGAAAAGCGCGCCATCGAAGACGCCCGCTACGTGCTTCCCAATGCCTGCGAGACCAAAATCGTCGTCACCATGAACGCCCGCACCCTGCTTCATTTCTTCGAGACCCGGCTGTGCCTTCGGGCGCAGTGGGAGATCCGCGAAGTGGCGCTCGCCATGTTAAAAGCGGTGCTGTCCACGGCCCCCGCCCTCTCTCAAAAGGCCGGGCCGCCCTGTGTTCAAGGTCCCTGCCCCGAGGGGAAGATGACCTGCGGAAAGATCGATTCCGTCAGAAAAATGTATAGGGAGGAAATATGGAAACGGCAATGATCTACGGCAGGCATCCGGTGCTCGAAGCGCTGGGGCCCAAAGTCGATAAACTCTACATTCAAAAGGGCGCCAAAGACGGATCCATCGGAAAGATCCGCCGCGTGGCAAAAGAACTCGGCATCTTCGTGCAGGAGCGGGAAAAATCTCGCCTCGACGAAATGACCGCCGGCGCCAACCACCAGGGCGTGGTCTGCTTTGTATCGGACTTTCGCTATGCGGAAATCGACGAGATGCTCGCCCTGGCAGAGGCGCGGGGCGAAGATCCCCTCCTAGTCCTCCTCGATTCCGTGCACGATCCCCACAATCTCGGCGCCGTCATCCGAAGCGCCCTCGCCATGGGCGCCCACGGCGTCATCATCCCCAAGCACCGCGCCGCGTCGGTAAACGCCACGGTGTATAAGACCTCCGCCGGGGCGGTGGACGAGATGCTCGTCGCCAAGGTCACCAATCTCAATCGCACCATCGAGGAATTGAAACAGAAAAACATTTGGGTCTACGGCGCCGACGCGGGACAAGCCCCCCTCTATACCGCCGACCTCACCGGGCCCATCGCCATCGTCGTCGGAAACGAAGGCGACGGCATCGCCGAAAAGACCAAAGAACATACCGATGTCTTGCTTTCGATTCCCATGCCCGGCGGCTTCGAGTCCTTAAACGCTTCGGTGGCGGCGTCGATTTTTCTGTACGAGACCCTGAGGCAGAGAGATGGAAAACAAAAGAAGGTATAAGCGCCAGGGGCGCTACCTCTTTGTCGACGGCTACAATATCATCAACGACTGGGAGGCGCTCAAGCCCTTGGTAGAAGATCGGCTCGAGGAGGCGCGGGAACGCCTGATCGAAATCTTAGAGGAATTTGCCGCCACCGAACATATCTACGTCATCCTCGTCTTCGACGCCTACCGCGTAAAGGGAAACCCCGGCTCCTTTTTACAGCGAAAGGGCATGGACATCGTCTTTACCAAGGAACTCGAGACGGCGGATCACTATATCGAAGCGCAGATCGCCTCGATGGGCCGCGTGCGCGAAGTCGTCGTCGCCACCAGCGACTATGTGGAGCAGCAGATCATCCTCGCCCGGGGCGGCAAGCGGATCAGCGCCCGAGAGCTTGAAATCGTCGTCTCTGCGGCAAAAAACCGCACCCGGCAGCAGGCAAAACACATGGTCACCAGGGAGCGCATGGGCGGCGCCCTGGACGAGCGCAATAGGAGGAAACTCGAAACCCTCCGCAGAAAGCTGAAATAACGGAGGAGGAATTTTGGAGTTATCCATACTACGAACCATCTTTACGCCCCTGTTGGGCACCACCTTGGGCGCCGCGTCGGTGCTGTTCTTTCACGAGCGAATCGACAAGCGCGCAGAACGCGCCATGAACGGCTTCGCCGCCGGCGTCATGGTGGCGGCATCGGTCTGGAGTCTTTTGATTCCCGCCCTGGACCGCACGACGAGCATGGGAAAATTCGCGTTCTTTCCCGTCGTGGCGGGCTTTTGGCTGGGCACTTTGTTTATGCTCGCCTTGGACCGCATGGTGCCCCATCTCCACGGCAAAAGCGAAGAAGGACCGGAAACGGGGCTGGATCGCTCTACCATGCTCCTGCTCGCGGTTACCATCCACAACATCCCCGAGGGCATGGCGCTGGGCGTCGTCATCGCCGGCTGGCTCTCCGGCGGCGTCTCCATCTCCGAAGGGGCGGCGCTCGCCTTGGCGGTGGGTCTCGCCATTCAGAACTTTCCGGAGGGCGCCATTGTCTCCCTGCCCATGCACGCCCGGGGCATGAAACGCGAAAAGGCGTTTATAAACGGCTTCCTCTCGGGCGTCGTGGAGCCCGTCGCCACCGTCATCACCATGGTTCTCGCGAGCCGGGTGCTTCCGTTTATGGCGTATTCTCTGAGCTTTGCCGCCGGCGTCATGGTCTATGTCGTCGTCGAAGAACTCATCCCCGAAACCGCCGAGGGTACCCACTCCAACATCGGCGTCCTCGCCTTTGCAGCGGGCTTCACGTTAATGATGACATTGGATATCGCCCTGGGATAGGAAACGCTTCGGCGTTTTCTTTTTTTGCGCACAATTTTTTTGTTTTTCAGAAAAAACGGCGGCGGAGTCGCAAAAAATAAAGAAAAACTGTATATTGAAAGCAATTTATAAAAACTCGGCGCGCATTCATTTCATCATTTATTGAATTTTCGACCATAGACGAAAAATAATTTCATAAAAGTCGAAAAACCCCTTGTTTTATTGGCGCCCGCGGTGTATGCTCGAGATAGAAGAAAATACCCCCGAAGGCGTTGCAATTTCTACCGTGACGGCGATTGCAGCATTCGTCGTTCTGCGCGATTTTCGTGGCGAAATCGTGCAATGTATACGTCGGGCGCAGCCCGCGGAAAGGAGGCTTTTATGAAAAAACTGGCCGTATTGCTCTTTGTCCTGCTCATGATTCCCGGTTGGGCGCGAGCGGAGGAAAGTCGAGCGGCTACGATCTACGTGAATGGCATAGAATCGAGCGAACTCGCGGGTGCCGAGGTGACGCCGTGCATCGCCGGCAATCGCCTGTATCTGCCCCTCAATACCCTGGCGGCATTGGGCGAAATTACGGCGGATTGGGACGAGGGCGCGCATACCCTTCGCCTCACAAAGGGCGGCGAGACGGTCAAGATGGTCGTTGATGAAGACCGATACGCAAAGGGCGAAGAGCGTTTTTTTATGGACGCCGCCCCCTTTGCCGACGCGGGCGTAATCTGGGTGCCCCTGCGCTTTGCGGCCGAGGCCTTCGACCTCCCCGTCCACTGGGACGAGGCGCATCGCATCGCCCTGATCGGCGACTACTACGATGCTGGCGTGTTTCCGGAAGCGCCGCGCCTGACCACCAAGGAAGGCTACTCCTTCGCCCGGCCGGATATGTATAAGCACAATTTCGTCGTCGAGGACACGGGCGGAGAGGTCGTCGTCTTCGACAAGGCGAATTACGACGTCACCAAGCGCATGGGGCGCATCGGGGAACTCTGTAAACTCGAAGACCCCCGGGCGGTCAAAGGCCCCGTGGTCGTCTTGGGCACCGTCCCCGGCGGCTATCTGGTATTCACCTACGCCGAGGGCGTGCGGGTAGAAGATCCGGCCGATATACACCTCGTAAATTCCTATGAAACCTCCAAAGACGCCTTTATGGAGATCCTAAAGACCGTAAAGACCGTAAAGCGCACGAGCTGAGAAGATACCCAAAACGCTCCGTTTCAAAAAAACGGGGCGTTTTGCTTAGAATAGAGATTCTAAATATATAATTAGAATTATATTCTTTTACAATAGACTACAGATTCATTGAAGAGGTAAAGTATATATGGATATTATTAAATCGGTTATGAAAATGCCATTTATTATTAATGAGATGACTATGAGGGAAATGACGATGAGAAAAAAAGTATTTAACATGGCTTTATTACTCGCTTTTGTATTGACATTTGTATCTTTGCCGATCACTGCCTTTGCCACCTCAACGGAAGAACCAGAAATCCAAAAAGAAACGCTCAGCAGCGATGCCATCGAGAAGGAATTAAGAGCAGAGGGGGCCACCGAGGAGACTATCTCTCACTTAATAGGTAAATTAGAACGAGGAGAAGTGTGGGACTCGTTTAACCCGAAATACAACAATTTGAAACCCCAAATCGTTGAAGAAGGGTATAGTAAAACCACCTATCCGGACGGTTCTATGATGGTACTGCGGTGCCATGAGATTCGCCCTGAAGCATCCTTGAGAGCGATTAAATCGGTAAAAAAATATAAGGCGGAATTAAATGGTTTTGCCATGAAAATGTCGTTTTGTATCAATGCTAGAAGAGATACTACAAAAAAGTTGGCGATCATTGATTCCCAATACAACAAAGAAATCAAGATCTATGGAGGCAGTTTTACTGAGGATACTATCGGTTTTGTAAAGGGTTGGAAAAAACAACCGAATGCGTGGTATGCTATCTACTATAAAGCGCCAGGTGATATAGGATCGAAACGAGTTTGGGTGAAAGCCCATGTGAACAGTGAAAAAGTGTGGACGGAGCTTAGCACATATTAAGTCGAGAATATACAGGAGGAGATATGCATACATTTGATGCGTTAGAGTTATTTTCTGTAATATTTGCGGGCATAGATAGCTTGACGAGGATTGCGTTACTGATCGTTTTGATATTAGTAATTCGCAAACTGCTAGAGAAACCGAAAGCATAAAGCATTTAGTGTAGAAAGTGCCATTGAACATAGCTGGTAAGGAAAAACGATCCGTTTCAAAGAAACGGGGCGTTTTTGGTGCCAATCGCCGCTAGATCCAACCATCAAAAAAGATCTGCACGAAGCAGATCTTTTTTCTTTGCGTTATTCGTCGTCGAGGGACTGGCGATACAGCGCCATAATGACGGCGTAGAGGATGGCGCCTATGGGCCAGACGACCCAGCTGATTTCCCAGCGGTTGGTCATAAAGGACCAAGCGAGATAGATCGCCGTCAGGGCCAGAAAATACGCGGTGGTGAGATGGGCGGATTTTTTGGCAAAGCGCTTGGCGCTTCGGCTGTAATCGCCTTCCTCGAGAAGCATTTGAAACCCGCCCTGAATGGCGGAGGCGTGGACGATCAAATAGACGCCGACGGCGACGAAAAGCAGGGTGAGACTCACGGCGGGGCCCACATAGAGATCGTTCCCCGAAAGGGACAGCAACAGGATCGGCATCGCGGCGAGGACGAGCAGGCCGATACCCGCGCTCAATTCCCGCGTGTAGCGGGGGCGGAAGTCCTCTTGGTGCTTTCGCACCATGCCGTCTACGCCGTAGGCGGTCTCGATATATTCTTTTTCCAAATATTCAAAGGGCTCCATTATACTGCCTAGGCGGATCATCTGCATAATGCCCAAGGCCACCACGACGAGGGTGGCGATCACCCCGAAGATATAGAAGTTTTCGTCTGCGGTGCGGGTTGCCAAATACACGCCGATCAACATCACGCCCAAGGGCGAGAGGATAAAGGTCGCCACGCCCGCGCCGAGTTTCGGCGCTTGGCGGGCATTGGTATCCAAAAACCGATTCGCCGCTTCCATATCGACACGCCGCACGGGTTCTCGCGGTTCGTCGTAGACGGGGCCGCTTGCGGCGTCTTCTTCTTCGATGTCGTCTCGGAGGAGATAGTCGGTGGAGACGTGAAATACCTTCGACATCTCGACGATTTTTGCCATCTCGGGGATCGCCTTAGCGCCCTCCCACTTCGAGACGGACTGCCGCGACACATTCAACCGCTCCGCCAATTCCTCCTGGGACAGATTGTGCTTTTTTCGTAATCGGATAATTTTTTCTGCGAGGATCATAGGAATCTCCTTTCGTCAGGGGGGCTTTCGTTCTGAGAAAATCATACGAAAAAATCCGGTTGCGAACTATACAGCGGGGGTGGAACTTTGTCAACCGCCGGTTGCATCGTTGAAAACACGGGGTTCTTTCGGTTGCGACGGCGCTATTTTTGAAAGAAGGCCTCGATTTCTGTGACGAGCATTTCGTTCGCCGCCTCTTTCAAAATGCAGAAGCGGAAGAAGCGCTCGTCGAGATTGCGAAAGCTCGAACAATCCCGGATGACCATTTTTTTCTCCAAAAGAGCCTCTCGGAGCTCGGCGGCGGTGTGGGAGCGGTCCTGAATTTTTACCAGCACGAAATTCCCGTAAGAGGGAAACACCTTCAATGCGTCGATGGCTTCCAGGCGGGCGCACATGCGCTCTTTTTCGCTCTGGATCAGATGATAGGTCTTCGCCTTATAGGCCTCGTCCGAAAACATTTCGCGGCCCATCAGGTCGGCATAGATATTGATACCCCAGAGGGAAAGTTTTTCCGACATGGCCTCCACAGCGGCCCCATCGGCGGTGATGCCGTAGCCCAGGCGGATGCCCGGCGTGGCAAAAAACTTGCTGGTGCCCCGCACCACGAACAGATCGTCGCGTCCTGCGGCGAGGGCGCAGACGGAGTAGACGCCGCGGTCGGTAAATTCGATATAGGTCTCGTCGACGAGCATGCGGACGCCGGTCTCGTCGAGGATGCGCTGAATCTCTACCCGGGTAAGCACGGTGCCGGTGGGATTGTTGGGATTGGTGAGTACATAGAGGTCGATCTTTTCTCGTCGAATGGTCTCGATGATGCGGTCGACATCGAGCATAAAGTTTTCGTGGTAGTCCAGGGGAAATTCGACGATCTTCGCCCCGACCTTCTCCAATTCCTTGCCGTATTCGCTATAACAGGGGCTGTTGAGGAGCGCGCGGGCGGGATGAATATAGGCGATGTATTCCTGAATCAGCTGCGAGGTGCCGCTTCCCAAGAGGATATGCTGCGGCGCCACATTGGCGTAGCGGCTGATCGCCGCTTTGAGTTTTCGGTATTCGGGATCGGGATAGCGCGCGGCGGCGCCGGCGTTTTTTGCGGGCACTTCCAAGGCCCGGGGCGAGGGGCCCAGGGGATTTATATTCGAAGAGAAGTCCAAGACTTCCTCGGGCTTCCACTTATAACGGCGTTCCAGGGCGTAGAGATCCGCCCCGTGTCGATTCTTTTTCATGATGCCTCCTTCTTTACACCACTATGATATAATTACACAAATCAAATGACAATAAGGAGGGAAAGCTACGATGTTCAATTTCAGAAACGATTATCACGACCTATGCCACCCCGAGATCTGGCGGGCGCTTCTTCGCGTGCAGGACGAGGGGTGCGAGGGATACGGCTACGACGCCCACTCCGAGGCCGCGCGCGAGAAGATTTCTGCGGCGCTGGGCGCATCGTATCCGGTCCACTTCGTCCCCGGCGGAACGGCGGCAAACACGCTCGCCATTGGCTTTGTACTCCGGCCCCACGAGGCGGTCATCAGCGCCGACAGCGGCCATATCGTAGGCGACGAGGTGGGCGCGATCGAGGCGGGCGGCCACAAGATCATCACCGTCGAGACCGAAGACGGCAAGTTCGACCCCGCGCGCCTTCAGGCGACGCTCGAGAGCTTCGGCAATTTTCACAATGTGCTGCCGGGCATGATCTACCTTTCCAATGCCACCGAGACCGGACTCGTATACACCAAAGACGAACTGCGGCGCATCAAAGAGATCGCCGACGAACACGGCGTTTCGGTCTATATCGACGGGGCCCGCATGGCATCGGCGCTGACCTCGCCGATGAGCGATGTGGAACTCTCCGAATATCCGGAATTTGCGGACATCTTTTCGATCGGCGGCACCAAAAACGGCGCCCTCTTCGGCGAAGCGCTGGTCTTTAGCAACAAGCGCCTCGCCGACGAATTTATCTACTTTCAAAAACAGCGCTCCCTGCTCCTCGCCAAGGGCTTTACCCTCGGGGTGCAGTTCGAGACCTTATTTACCGACGATCTGTTTTTCGAGATCGGCCGAAAGGCAAACGAAATGGCCTTCTACCTCGAAGAAGTGCTCCACGAAGCGGGTTTTCCGCCGTATCGCAAGGTCGAAAGCAATCAGGTCTTCGTCGAGCTTCCCGCCGATGTGGTTCAACGGCTAGACGCAGAAGGGCAATTCGAGGTATTCGCCGAGGGCGATCCGTCGCTGGTGCGGCTGGTGACGACCTACCGGACCACGAAAGAAGAGATCGACGGCTTCGGCGAATTGCTGCGGTCCTTATAGAAACGGCGTTTCGGCGGAGGGGGAATTCCTACCAATTTGGTTTGACAAGCGCGGGGCGCCGTGGTATTCTGTAAAAAAAGAAATTACGAGGAGTTATCATGATCGATTCTATGGTTGCCATCTGCATCTGCGACTGTACCTGTATCTGTTGTTGCGATACGGGATTTTTGCCTGCGCAGATGTGCCTCCGCGGCGTCGTTCTACCCACGGGATAGGATTACGCGAGGAGAATCGATTTTCTGTAAAAGCGGGCTGCGGCCCGCTTTTTTTGTTACCGGAAAGGAGTTTCCATGAACGGGGAGTTTATCGCCACCATGTGGCCCCACTACGTCGAGGCGGGCATCCTCACCGTGCGCATCGGATTGATCGGCGTACTCGGCTCATTTGTGGCGGGTCTTTTGATTGCCTTTATCCGCGCCGAAAAGGTGCCGATCCTAAACGGCATTTGTAAGGCCTACATAGAGGTCTCGCGCAATACGCCGCTGTTGATCCAATTGTTTTTTCTGTACTTCGGCCTGCCCAAGCTCGGCATCGTGCTCTCGTCCGAGGCCTGTGCGGTAATCGGGCTGATCTTTCTCGGTGCGAGCTATATGGCGGAGAGCATTCGCTCGGGTCTCGAGGCGGTGGAGACCGGGCAGATCGAGGCGGCAAAGGCGATCGGCCTGACCAAGATGCAGCGCCTGCGCTATGTGATTCTGCCCCACGCTATGGCGGTGGCGATCCCTTCAATCGGCGCAAATACGATCTTTCTCTTAAAAGAGACCTCGGTGTTCAGTGCCGTGGCGCTCGCCGACTTGATGTTTGTCGCCAAAGATCTCATCGGCCTCTATTACGAGACCGATGAAGCGCTGTTGATGCTGGTCGTGAGTTATCTCTTGATCCTTTTGCCGGTGGCGGGGATCTTTACGCTCTTGGAAAGGAGGCTGCGCCGTGGAATCGGGCTTGGCACTGCTCATTAACCCCTTTACCGTAAAGAGGCTCCTTACGGGGCTTTCGGTAACCCTTCTGGTCTCGTTTTTGTCGGTGGCGCTTTCGGTCGTCTTCGGCATTCTCTTCGGCTGGCTGATGACAAAACCGTCCAAGGCGATCCGCATCGTCTCGAAGTTTTACCTCGAAGCCATGCGGCTCTTGCCCCAGTTGGTGCTCCTCTTCGTCGTCTACTTCGGCCTCGCCCGGGCACTGGGAGTCCATATCTCGGGCTTTCACTCGGCGGTTATCGTCTTTACCCTATGGGGCACGGCCGAAATGGGGGATTTGGTGCGGGCGGCCCTATCTTCGATTCCCAGGCACCAGTACGAATCGGCAAAGGCCATCGGCCTCACCCGGCGGCAGATCCTCCGCTATGTGATTTCGCCCCAGGCGATGCGCAGGCTCTTGCCCCAGGCGATGAATTTGGTGACCCGCATGATCAAGACCACTTCGCTCATCGCTCTGATCGGGGTGATCGAAGTCATTAAGACGGGCCAACAGATTATCGAGGCCACGCGCCTTACGGTGCCCACCGCGGCGCTTTGGATCTACTTCGGCGTAATGGTGTTGTATTTTGCGGTCTGCTACCCCTTGTCCAAGTGGGCGTCGCGGCTGGAACAGAAATGGAAGGAGGCATAATGGCGATTTTAGAGATACGCAATTTAACCAAAGACTACGGCGACGGAAAGGTGCTGGACAACTTTTCCCTCGACGTAGAGCGGGGACAGGTCCTCGCCGTCCTCGGCCCTTCGGGCTGCGGAAAGAGTACGCTGCTTCGATGTATCAACGGCCTGGAGAGCATTCAGGCGGGCGACATTCGCCTAAACGGCGAGAGCATCGTCAAAGACGAGCGCCATATGCACGAAGTGCGCAAAAAAATCGGGATGGTGTTTCAGTCCTACGAGCTCTTCGGCCATATGACGGTGCTGGACAATCTGACCCTGGGGCCCGTAAAGGCCAAGGGCGAGGAGAAAGCCGTGGCCGAAGAAAAGGCGATGGCGCTCCTCGCCCGGGTGGGCCTCGCCGAAAAGGCGGCGGTGTATCCCAGAAGCCTTTCGGGCGGACAGAAGCAGCGGGTGGCGATCCTGCGCGCCATGTTGATGGAGCCGGAGATCTATCTCTTCGACGAGGTCACCGCCGCCTTAGACCCCGAGATGGTCAAAGAAGTCCTCGCCCTGGTGGGCGAGCTGGCGCGCGAGGGGAAGACCATGCTCATCGTCACCCACGAGATGGAATTCGCTAAGCACGTCGCCGATCGCATATTGTTTTTGGAAAAGGGAACGATCGTCGAAGATGCGGATCCGATCCGCTTCTTCGAACATCCCGAGACGGAGCGGGCGCGCCGCTTCCTCGCGGGCTTTTGCTACGAAGATGTATAAAACCCACAGAAAGGACATTCCTATGAAACTCAAAAAAATCGCAAGCCTATTTTTCCTCGCCGTCCTCGCCCTGGGACTCGTCGCCTGCGGCGGCGTCGCCGAAGAAGGCGCAGAAACCACGGGGGGCGGCGCCACCCGCAGTATCGAAGAAATCAAGAAATCCGGCGAAATCGTCATCGGCGTATTCGGCGACAAAAAGCCCTTCGGCTATATGGACGAAAAGGGCGAATTCCAAGGCTATGACATCGCCCTGGGCGATGCCGTGGCGAAGGAATTGGGCGTTACGGCGAAATACGTGCCCGTCGAGGCCGCAAGCCGCGTGGAATACCTAAACGCCAACAAGATCGACCTCTTGCTCGCCAACTTTACCGTCACCGACGAGCGCCGCGAACAAGTGGACTTCGCCCTGCCCTATATGAAGGTCGCCTTGGGCATTGTTTCCCCCAATGGCGAAATCACCGATGTAGCGCAGCTCGCCGATAAGATCCTGATTATCAGCAAGGGCACCACGGCAGAGACCTACTTCACCAAGAACCACCCCGAAGTCAAACTGCAAAAATACGACCAATACGCCGAAGCCTACGGCGCGCTCTTAGACGGCCGCGGCGACGCCATGAGTACCGACAACACCGAGGTACTGGCGTGGGCGGTAGAAAACCCCGGATTCGACGTCGGCGTCACCTCCTTGGGCGATGTGGACTATATCGCCCCGGCGGTGCGAAAGGGCAATGCCGAAATGCTCGAATTCGTAAACGGCCTCGTAGAAAAACTCTACGGCGAAAAATTCTTTACAAAAGCCTACGAAGAAACCCTCGCCCCCACCTACGGCGACAGCGCCAAGGCGGAGGACATGGTGGTGGAAGAAAAGCCCGCCGACTGGAAATAAAGACACACAAAGAGCCGCCCGATACGGCGGCTTTTTTGGTGTGCAAATACATTTTTCGAATACGCCCGCAAAAGAAACATGCGCGTCAAAAGGCGTGGTAGACGCCCTTTGCCATCACCCCTTCGATGCGGCCGTTCAGCGTTTGTCCGAGCAAGGGCGAATTGCTGCCCTTCCCCCAGAAGAAGTCCTCGGTGACCTCGGTCGTGCCCGCGGGGTCGAACAATACGAATTCGCCGCCCAGGATGCCCTTGTGCGGCAGCCGGTAGAAGCGGGCGGGGATCCGCGTCATGGCGTCGACGAGGTCGTAAAGAGAGAGCACATCTTTTTGCACCAGTTCGGTGTAGAGCAGACAAAAGGCGGTCTCGAGCCCCACAATCCCCGATGGCGCCTTGGGAAAGGGACGCGCCTTTTCTTCTTTTGTATGGGGCGCGTGGTCGGTGGCGACACAGAGATGCGGATCTTTGAGCAGCTTCGCCAGTTCGTCGCGGTCGAAGGCGGTGCGAAGGGGCGGGTTCATCTTCGCCATGGGCCCGTGCGCCCGCACATCCGCCGCCGTCATCGTCATATGGTGGGGCGTAAGCTCCCCGAGTACGCGGGCGCCCGATGCGCCGAAGGCGGCCACCAGCCGTGCGGTGATCTCCGCCGAAATGTGCTGAATGTCGAGCTTCGCGCCGGTCTTTTTGGCGAGCGCCAAATCCCGCGCCGCCAGGGCGTACTCGCCGTAGACTTCCGCGCCCTCGCGGGCGTATAGGTCCGCGTAGCGGCTGTCGATCCCCGCCTGGTGCACAAAGTCGGGGTGCTCCTCGTGGAGGCTGATGGGCAAATCGAGCGCCGCCGCCTTTTCCATCGCCGCCTCCAAAAGCGCCGCATCGGCCACGGGAAAGCCGTCGTCGGAAAAGCCCACCGCGCCACGGCGTGCTGCATCAGCCATGTCGACGAGCCGCTTGCCCCTGAGCCCTTCGGTGAGCGCGCTCACCGTATAGGCGTGAATCGGGAGCGAATTTGCCGCCTCGTAAAAGGCGCTGATCTCTTCGCCGGCCATCACCGGTTTCGTATTCGCCATGGCGATCACGTGGGCAAAGCCGCCGTGGAGCGCCGCCTGCGCCCCGCTTTCGAGGGTTTCCTTTTCCGGGTAGCCGGGGTGGCGCAGGTGGATGTGTACGTCGACAAAGGCGGGAAAGACATATTTGCCCGTCCCGTCGATTTCGACGGTATCGGGGGTCTCGGTGTCGATTTCGATGTCCTGCTTTTTCACGCTACTGTAAAATGGATCGACAATTTGCACATTCTCGATGCATATTTTTCCCACGGCATTCCTCCTGTTTAAAAATTACCAAATTGTGTTAAAATGTACTACTGGAAGGTATTATTTCACAGTATATCTGAAACTACAAGATAGAGGTGGAGAATGAAAAAGTTTAAGGCATTTGACGTCGTAGGGCCGATTATGGTCGGGCCCTCCAGTTCACACACCGCCGGCGCCTGCAGAATCGGAAACGCGGCCCTGGCGATCAGCGGGGGCGATCCCTTTCACAAGGTACAATTCCGTCTGCACGGCTCCTTCGCATCGACCTATATAGGACACGGCACCGATATGGCGCTCGTAGCGGGCGTTTTGGGCATTTTGCCCCACGATGAGCGCCTGCGCGACAGCTTCGCCATCGCCAAAGAACGCGGTCTCGAGTATAGCTTCGAAAAGGCGGACCTGGGCGATCGGCACCCCAACTCCGTGGAAATTATTTTCCACTACGACAATGGCGGCCATCTGTCGGTCATCGGCTCTTCCATCGGCGGGGGCAATATGGTGATCGTCGCCATCAACGACATAGAAGTAGAGTTTAAGAACGAGTTCCCCACGCTCATTCTGCAATATCCCGAACAAAAGGGCGTGATTTCGTACGTATCCTCGATTCTTTCGGACAACGACTACAATATCGAAACCGCCGTCACCAAAAAGATCGACGATACGGTGACTTTGGTCATCGAAACCACCGAATCCGTCAAACCGGAAATCATGGAGCCCATCCTCGCCCAAGAGCGATTCGACTTCGCAAAATACATCGACATCAAAAAGAAGGAGGCCTAGTATGCTGAATACGGCAAAAGAGCTTATCGAAATTTGTGAGAAAAACAACTGGAAGATCTCCGACTATGTGTTGGAAGAGGAATCCCACGGAGATCCCGCCCAAAAAGAAGAAATCTTAAAAGAAGCGTGCGAAATGCTCCGCGTCATGAAAGAAGCCACCGGTCGTACCCTCGAAAAGGGGAGCGGACTGCCCCACGGCATGATCGACGATTTCGGCAAAAAGACCTGGGAATACGCCAACAGCGACCGCAAACACGTCACCGATCCCGATACCCTGCGCGCCATGGCACGGGCATTTGCGACCTTCGAATCCAACAGTGGCATGCAAGTCGTCGTAGCGGCGCCCACCGCCGGCTCCTGCGGCATCGTACCGGCGGCCTTGGTGACCGCACAGGAAAACCTCGACTGCAGCGATGACGACCTCGTGGCGGCGCTCTTTACCGCCATGGGCATCGGCGAATTTATCGCGGGCTATGCCACCTTTGCCGGCGCCGAAGGCGGATGCCAGGCGGAATGCGGATCCGCCTCCTCTATGGCGGCGGCCGCCCTCGTGCAGCTCTACGGCGGCACCGTGGAAGAATGTCTCCACGCCGCTTCCATCGCCATCGTCAACATCCTCGGCCTCGTATGCGACCCCTTGGGCGGCCTGGTACAATATCCCTGTACCTTCCGCAACGCCTCCGGCGTATCCAACGCCCGCATCAGCGCCGATATGGCCCTCGCCGGCACCACCAGCGTCATTCCCTTCGACGAAGTCTGCCAGGCCATGAACGAAGTCGGAAACGCCATGCCCGCCGCCCTGCGCGAAACCGGCATCGGCGGCCTCGCCGGCACGCCCACCGCCCACGCCATCTGCAAGCGGATCTTCGGCTAAATCTTAAAGAAAGGTAAAGAAAGGTAAAAAGAACCGCTTTTTCCGTGCGCACAGCAATTTATCGGGTACAATAACAGTAGCAAAAGGTTACTACCGATATAGGAGGAATGCACAATGATTACCATGGAAAAAATCGACTACGTGATTTCCGTCACCGGCGCCGAATACGGCAAAGTGCGCGAAGCGCTCTTATCCTGTGACGGCGATGTAGATCGTGCCATTCGCATGATCATGGGCGAAGACGACGCGGAAAAAGAACAAAATGAACAATCCTACGACTTCAAAAACGCCAAGCGCACCAAAATGGAAGATATGTCCGATTCCATCTCGAACTTCGGATCGGAAATCATTGACGCCGTTCGCGACTTCTGGGAAAAAGGCAATGCCACCAAACTCGTCATTATGGACGAACGCGACGAAGTCATCCTGAACGTATCCATGAACCTGGGCGCCATCTGGACCGTCATCGCACCGGTGGCCGCACTGATGGGCGTGGGCATCGGCATCTTGAGTCGCTGGGAATTCTACATTTACCTGGACGACGGCCGCGTAGTCAATGTAAAAGATTACATCACCGACAAACACCGCATGCGGTAAGCAAATATACAAAGACCCCCATGGCGAAAATCGCCCGCGGGGGTCTTTTTTTTGTGGCAAATAAAATCCATGAAAGTATTGACAATACGTAGAAACTATCATAAGATTCAATTACCGACGGTATCGTCGGTAAGGAGGGAAAGTATGTGTGCCGGAAAACGACTTCGTCCGGAGGAGCGAAAAAGATTAATTACCGAAGCCGCGGCAGATCTTTTTCGCAAAAAGGGCTTTCGCAATACGACCATGGAGGATATCGCCATCGCCTCGAATCTTTCGAAGGGCGGGCTTTACCATTATTACGGGAATACCACAGAAATTCTCAAAGATCTTATGGTTATGGGGATTAAATATCGCAATCGCGTGATCGCTTCCTATGAAGAAGATCTACAAAAAGGGTGCGAGGCGAGTTTTATTGCTGAACGCATTGTCGAAAAAATTGTAGACGAAAATCCGCTGATGGAAATTTATGTCGAGTTTCTCTTGGTAAAAGAAGAAGATCCGGAACTGGACCGGTTATTTACCGCCCTAAAAGAGCAGACACGCGTAGAGTTATTGGCCATGGAAGACTTTTTTACGGAAGATATGCTGAAAGGGGAGCGCTTTGATCTTTTGACCGACGTGATTAACAGCATGATCATCGGTGCCAATACGTTGGGGGCGAGGGAAAATTTTGTGCGGCATAAGACACACCTCGTCCAAATGATCGAACAAATTTTAGAGAAGTAAGTGGGAATCGGCTCGAGAGGGCCGAAAAATTTTACGCACCATTGATAATTGTTATCCATAAAGGGGGAAGACGTGAAGACGTATCAACGCATATTCGGATATGTACCCGAGGGAAAAAGTGATGGCATTGTATCACTGTGCTTGTCGATCTCGTCGGTCTTGATGACCGCCTACGGCTATTTTCTCGTCTGCCGAATCCTCGAGCGCCTGGCCATCGCAGGCGATGCATCCGGCGCATTACAATTGGCGACAAAGACCGTCGTCCTGCTCACCGCCGGCGGCATTGCCTATTATCTTTCGGGTCTTTTTTCGCACAAACTGGGATTTCGGCTCGAGACCAATCTTCGCAAGAAAGGCATTGACGGAATCCTAAAGGCGGGTTTTCGATTTTTCGACCTGCATCAGAGCGGCGTCGTGCGCAAAATTGTCGACGACAATGCCGCCCAGACCCATTCCGCCGTAGCACATATGATTCCCGACACGGGGCAGGCGATTTTGACGCCGATCTTGGCGCTTGCAATCGGGTTTCTGATCGACATACGTCTGGGGGCTGTGCTCCTCGGTGTGGTTGCTTTGGGCGGATTGTTGCTCAAAGCGATGGCCGGCGGAGAAAGTACATTTATGCAAGTGTATCAGGACGCGTTAAAAAAACTGAGCGGTGAAACGGTGGAATACATACGGGGCATACAGGTCGTAAAAATCTTCAAAGCCGATGTTCGATCCTTCCGTGCTCTCTACGATGCCATTCGCGATTACGCGCATTATGCGTACCAATATGCCTTGCGTTGTAAAAGACCTTATGTGCTTTATCAATGGCTGTTTTACGGCATTGTCGCGCTATTGATTCTTTTACTATCGTTTGTGATGGGACGCATCGGAGATCCCAAAGCGCTCGCCGCAGAACTGATGATGCTTTTGTTTTTAAGTGGCATTGTTTTTGTAGCCTTTATGCGCATTATGTATGCGGGAATGTACCTATTTCAGGCAAATTATGCCTTGGACAATCTGGAATCTCTATATAGAGACATGCTTAAAAGCCGCCCGGCCTTCGGCGAAGAGGCGCAGGTCACGGCATACGACATCGATGTTTGCGGCGTCGATTTTTCTTACGGCGATCACGAGGTCTTTCGCAATTTTTCGGTCTCTCTACCCGCAGGCAGGACCTATGCTTTGGTGGGAAACTCGGGATCGGGTAAGTCGACCTTGGCAAAACTCTTGAGCGGATTTTATGCCGTAGACGTCGGACACATTGCCATCGGCAAAAAGCCGACAGAAGCGTATACGGAAGAGGCGCTTAGCAAAGCGATCGCCTTTGTATTTCAGGACCCCAAGCTGTTTCAGTCTTCAATTTATGAAAACGTGGCATTGGCCGATCGAGACGCCACGCAAAGCGAGGTGATGGAAGCGCTTCGCCTCGCAGGTTGTGATGAAATCCTCGAGAAGTTCCCCCTTCGAGAGGAGACGGTAATCGGAACAAAAGGCGTGCACCTCTCGGGCGGCGAACGACAACGCATCGCCATCGCTCGCGCCATTCTGAAGGATGCGCCCATCGTCATTATGGACGAGGCGAGTGCGGCGATCGACGTCGACAACGAGTATGCACTCAAGCAGGCATTTCAAAATCTGATGAAAAACAAGACCGTCATTATGATCGCGCACCGGCTCTCGAGCATCCAAAATGTCGACGAAATCCTCGTCCTCGAAAAGGGGCGCATTGTCGAGCGGGGAGATCATAGGACGCTGATGCGCGCAAAGGGGCGCTACAAGCAGTTGGTCGAACTCTACCATAGCGCCGAAGAATGGAGGTTGAACGATGCAAAAGTGGTTTGAGCGAAAATTCGCCATATCCGCATTGGGGGCAAAGGGCCTTTGGAGGGCGACCTTGGCGAGTCTTGTCGTGTATATCGTTACGATGGGGCCGGTATTTCTCTTACTATTTTTTGCCGAGAAAATGTTTGTAGGGCAGATTCGCGATCCGCTATTGTATGCGGGTGCGTCCATCGCCGTATGTGCGGCGTTATACCTCGCTCTTTCGGTAGAATACGATCGGCTTTACAGCGCCACCTATAAGGAAAGTGCGGCACTCCGAATCGATATCTCCGAGCGCCTGGCACAGCTGCCTCTTTCTTATTTTTCCAAGCACGATTTATCGGATCTCGCTCAATCCGTGATGGCCGATGTGGAGGCGGTGGAACACGCTATGTCGCATGCCATCCCCAAGGTTTATGCACTATACTTATTTCTTCCGATATTGGGCGTGTTGCTACTGTGGGGCAATCTCAAATTGGGTCTTGCGGTGATCGTTCCAATTTTGTGCCGCTACCTCGTTTTAGCGCTATTTTGGGATCGATCGACGGCGCATAACGATCGCTACCACAAGGTATTGCGCGAAAATTCCGAGCGCTTTCAAGAGGCGATCGAGATGTACCGAGAAATTCGGGACTTTCAGTTGGCAGATGCCACACGCGGCAGTCTATATTCGCAGATGGACCATAGCGAAGCCGTCCATATCAAGACCGAAGGCGCCACCTTACTGACCGTCGCCCTTTCGGGACTGTTTTCCTTCGTCGGTCTCGGCGTCGTCTTGGTGGTGGGCACGCATCTGATGGCGAATGGCGAAATCTCGCTATTGTATCTCTTGGGATACATCCTTTCGGCCATAAAACTTAAGGATCTTGTGGATGTGTCTTCGGAACTTTCTCTGGAAATCTGTTATATTGCGCCCCGCGTCGCGCGCATACGGGAGATCAAAGAGGCAGAGGTGCAGCGGGGAAGGCAGGTACAACTCGAAAGATTCGACATCGAACTGGAAAATGTCGGTTTTTCTTACAAAGATACGCCTGTGCTCCGCGGTGTCGGTTTTACGGCAAAACAGGGAGAAGTCACGGCGCTGGTCGGTCCTTCGGGCTGCGGAAAGTCGACGATTCTGAAGCTGATTTCTCGCCTATACGACTACGACGAGGGGAGCATTCGAATCGGCGGAAACGATATTCGTGAGATCCACACGGATTCACTCTTTGCATATATTTCCGTCGTATTTCAGGACGTGACACTCTTTAACGGTTCGATTCTCGAAAATATCCGTATCGGTCGAAAGGACGCCACCGATGCGGAAGTGATGCGGGCGGCGCGCCTCGCCCACTGTACTGAATTTATCGAGCGATTGCCCCAAGGCTTTGACACGCTCATCGGAGAAAATGGGGCCGAACTCTCCGGCGGCGAACGACAACGTCTTTCCATCGCTCGCGCCTTTTTGAAAGATGCGCCGATTCTGTTGTTAGACGAGATTTCTGCGAGCTTGGATGTGGAAAACGAACGAAAGATTCAAGAAAGTCTGCGTACATTGATCGGCGATAAGACGGTGATCGTCGTTTCTCATCGCATGAAGTCGATAGAAAATGCGGATTCGATCGTGGTCTTGGACGACGGGGAGGTACAAAGTGTAGGCCGGCACGAAACGCTACGTTCCGAATCTCCGGTGTACGAGAACTTGATCGAAAAGTCCGCCATGTCGGAAGCCTTTGTGTATTAGGAGGGCGCATATGGAAAAAACGATGAAAGAAAGACTGTTGGTCGACTCTCCGATTTCTCTCCTATTTCGTCTGTCGATTCCCGCTGTAATCGGCATGTTGGTGATCGGCCTATACCCGCTGATGGACGGCATTTTCGCGGGCCATATTATAGGGGAAGAAGCCATGACGGCTTGCGGTATTGCCTTGCCCATGACCTTTGTCAATAGCGGCATCTCTACGCTTTTGGGTGTAGGGAGTGCTTCGATCCTTTCTCGCGCACTGGGAAAGAAGGATCAGGAGACGATCGACGGCATTATGGGGAATCTTATTTTTTGGGTGCTTCTGTTTTCCGCGCTGATCACACTCGGCGGCGCACTGTTCGCACCCCTATTTCTCGAAGCAGTGGGCGCGAGCGGGGCGATCAAGCAGATGGGGATCCGCTATCTGCGGGTGCTATTTTTGGGGTCTGTATTCGTAAACTTTACCCAGTCCGCCAATATGGTGATGCGCGGCGAGGGTCTTATGAAGCGCGCTATGGGCATTATGGCATTGGGCGCTATCATCAATATCGCCCTGGACCCGATCCTGATGACGGCGATGGGAGACCATGCCGTGGAAGGGGCGGCGCTTGCGACGGTAATCGCCCAAGTCGTGCAAGCCACAATCACTCTTTATTATTTCCTCCATAAAAGCGAGACTGTGCAGATCCTAGGCATTCGCAGAAATGCCGCGATTGCCCGCGAAATGTTTGCGGTGGGCGCATCGGCGATGGTTATGCAACTCCTGTTTATGATCCAACAGACCCTATTGTATAAACAGGCTTTTGCTTATGGAGGAGACGCTTACGGAACGGTGATGGCCGCTACACTTCGAATCTATGCGTTTTCGTTTATACCGCTTTGGGGAATGAGCCAAGGTCTACAACCGGCGGCGGGGGCCAATTACGGCGCCAAACAATTCGAGCGCGTACGAAAACTCATGAAAGTATTTTGCTGGGGCGGTCTTTTGCTCGCCTTGGCGTTTTGGATCCCCGCGCAAGTTTTTGCGCCGCAAATCCTATCCGCCTTCAATGTGCAAACCGCTTTGCGCGCGACGGGCGCACAGAATTTTCGCATGTTTTATAGTGTGTTTCCTTTATATGGCGTGATGGTGATGACAATCACGTTTTTCCAAGCAATAGGGGACGGCAAAAAGGCGGGGATCTTGGTCCTATTGCGACAACTTATCGGCTTTGTGCCCGCCATGTTGATTCTGCCCAAAGTATTCGGGCCGAGCGCCGTATGGTGGGCAGAACCAGCGGTGGACGCCGTGGTGATCGTAGCGGGCCTATGGATGCAATATACTGCCCTCGTCCACATGGGACGAGAAGAACAAGGAGGAAAAAATGCGTGCTGAAGAAAAATTGTCCGTAAAGAATTTGGTAACCATCGGCGTCTTTAGCGTGGTCTACTTTGTGCTTATGTTCGGCATCGGTATGATGGGTATGGTACCGATTTTGTTTCTGATCTATCCCGCTGTCCTCGCTGTGGCGGCGGGCGTCGTCGTCATGCTTTTGATGGCAAAAATCCAAAAGCCCGGGGCACTATGGATCTTCGGCATGATTACGCCTCTCGTAATGTTTGCCATGGGACACACTTTTGTACTCCCCATACTGTCACTGGTGGTCGTCACTTTGGCGGAAGGCATTCGCCGCATCGGATTGTACCGCTCTTTTCGCTATAATATGCTTTCCTATGCGGTATTTTCCACTTGGATTTGCGGTTCGCTGATGCAGATGCTCCTCGCAAAAGAGCAATATATAGAGATGTCCATGATGATGGGCAAAGAATATGTGGAGATGCTCGAGCGGCTCATCACCTACCCCCATATGGCATTGGTCTATCTCGGTGCATTTTGCGGTGGCATCGTCGGCGCCTATATCGGACGTGCATTTTTGAAAAAGCACTTCCGTCGTGCGGGCATTGTCGAATGACGACGCGACTTCGACGGGGATGCAATCCGAACCCCATCAGCAAAATCATCGCCGTGATTCTTTTGGGCACCACCGTTGTGCGTTCCCTGCCCGATGTCTGTGCGTGGGGCGTTTTGTCGGTGATCTCTCTGTTTCTTTTTTTAAATGGCCAAAAGCGCACCGCCTTTCGGCAACTCTTGCTGTACGCGGTCCTATTCGGTCTGCCGGGGCTTTTTGCGTTATACCGCGCGCCTTTTGTCGTAAAGATGCTCCTATCCCTCCTGATGGTGATTCGCCTATTTTTTTTGCCTTTTGCGGCTGGAAAGTTTTTGATTCGCACTTCCGATGTGGGGAGCATTCTTTCGTCGATGGACGCGCTGCGGATTCCCGCTTCGGTCTCTATCCCCATTGCGGTAATCTTTCGATTTTTCCCCGCTTTTCGGGAAGAGAGAAGAAATATCCGAACGGCGATGCGGATTCGGGGCGTTTTGCAGGGCGCCCCGTGGCGGTATCCGGAATATGTGGCGGTGCCGCTATTGATCGCTTCTTCCGAGATCGCCGATGACATTGCCATGGCGGCAGAGGCAAAATGTATCGCCAATCCCGTGGCCAAGACGCGCTATACAAAAGTCGCCATCGGCGCGGCGGATCTATTGTATTTACTGCCTATCGTTTTATTTACCGTAGGAGGGTGGTTATGGTAGAAATCGAAAATCTTTCGCTCGCATATGCCCCCAAAACCCCTGTTCTCTCCGACATTTCTCTTTCGGTAAGAAAAGGGGAATGTCTATTGATTGCGGGAAAGAGCGGATCGGGAAAATCGTCTTTGATTCATGTATGTAATGGGTTGGCGGCAGAATTTTTGGGCGCAAAAATAGAGGGCAGTGTGCAAATCGGCACGAGAGATATCCAAGAGATGCCGATCTACGAAGTCGGGCAGATCGTATCCAGCGTATTTCAAAATCCCAAGACCCATTTTTTTAACGTAGACACCACCTTAGAACTCGTATTTTTTCTAGAAAACATAGGACTTTCCCGCGACGATATGCGAAAAAGGCTTGCGGATATGCTCGCTCTATTTCCGATTCGGCATTTGATGGACCGCGATATCTTCAAGCTCTCCGGCGGTGAAAAGCAAATCCTATGTGTTGCCGCCGCATACATCGCAGGCACCGAGGTCATCGTGTTCGACGAACCCACGGCCAATTTAGACGCGGACTATACAAGAGTGTTGGTGGAGATGCTCCGGCAGCTTAAAGAACAAAACGTCACGCTGATACTCGCAGAGCATCGAATGCACGATGTAGCAGCCCTCGCGGATCGCGTGCTGCTTTTAGAGGACGGGCGCGTCGATGCGGTTTTGGACCGAGATCGTTTTTGGGCTTTGGACGAGGATGTGCTCGGCGCAAAGGGCATACGAAGCCGAAAACGGCCTGTACTCGCATGTAAAAAACTGCCGGAGCGTGGCGCGCTCCATATACGGCAGCTTAAAATTTCGCTGGGAAAGAGACGCGGCATCGATATGCGCAATATGTTCTTTGAAAAGGGAAGGGTCTATGGCATCGTCGGCAGAAATGGTTGCGGCAAGTCTACATTTTTGCGGGCATTGATTGGCGTAGAGCGCACTTTGAAGGACGAGATTTTTTATGAAAACAAACGCCTTACCAAGACGGAGCGGATTGCGATGTCGGGCCTCGTAATGCAGGATGTGCACAGACAATTGTTTGCCGAGACGGTAGAAAAGGAAATCACATTGGGCGGTGCCTACGAGAAACAACGACTCGATCGGATTTTAGGAGAACTCGACCTCGAGCCGCTTCGCCTGAGACACCCGCATAGTCTATCCGGCGGCGAAAAACAACGCGTAGCCGTCGCAACGGCACTATACCGAGACGTTCCGTTGCTTTTTTTCGACGAGCCTACCTCGGGAATGGATTATGAGAATATGCTTAGGATTGCGGAGAGCATCGCCTGGGCGGCATCTTCCGAGCGGATTGTTTTTGTAGTCTCCCACGATATCGATTTTTTGAACATTGTCGCCGATGGGGTGGTCGATATGGAAGTGTATCAAATAGGGGAATAAGCGGAGCTAATCCCTATAGGATTTACAGCCGCCGTTCAGCCAGGCATAGGCGAGGCCGATCAGTACGCCGCCGCCGATGTAGTTGCCGAGCCAGGCGAAGAGCCATTGGCGGGCGGTATTCGCCGCGCTCAGTCCCGCCGCGCCCGCGCCGGAAAAGTATACGAGCGAAAAGGAGCCGAAGTTAGCGACGACGTGCTCCAGTCCCAAAAGCACAAACATTATGATCGGGGTGGCGACGCAGAGGATGCGCGCCGCCTCGTTTTTTACCGAAAGCCACGAGAGAATGGAGATATTGACGAAGACATTGGCGAGGACGCCCGAAAAGAAGAGCTCTGCGCTCGGTTTCGCGAGTTTTGCCGCCACGACCGCACCCGCCATGGCATCGGGCGCTGAAAAGGACGCGAGCACCGATGTCTGTGCGGCGAGGGTGCCCACGAGAATGGCCCCCGCGAGATTTCCGGCGGTGCACAGCGAGAGGATGCCGAGGGCGTGGGGCAGAGACACGGCGCGGCGATAGAGTCCCGCCGTCAGATACATCATATTGGAGGTGACGAGTTCGCCGTTTAGAAATAAGATATAGATCAGCCCCCAGCAAAAGACGAGGGGAAAGGCGAGGCGGCTCAGGGCGGGGTGGATGGCGGCGAGTAGATCGCCGGTCACAAAGCCCGCCAAGGTGGTAAGGGTCAAAAAGGCGCCGGCAAAGGCCGATCGCGTCAAATAGCGCAGGGGACTTTCAGAGAAGAGGGCCGCTTTTTTTGTGCAGGCGGCCTCGATATTTTGTGTCCAGGGGGTATGGGTCATGGTTTCCTCCTTATTTGTCATACGCCTTATTGTATCAAACGGGCGGGTCATTTGAATCTCGCCGCGCTTTTCGTTACAATAAAAAAATGAAATCAAGAAGAGATTGATTTGCAAAAGGAACGAAACGGAGGCGCAATATGGAACTGATCATCGACGCAATCGACAAATCCTTCGGAGACAACCAGGTGCTCCGAGGCGCGAGCGCGCGGTTTTCGGCGGGAAAGATTTACGGCATCCTGGGCAGAAACGGGGCGGGAAAGACGACGTTATTCGACCTGATCAGCGGCAAAAAGCCTTATGACGCGGGCGGCATTTCCATAGAAGAAGACGGAAAGCGGCGCGAAATCGTAGACGGAGACGTGTTTTATATGGTGGCGGATCCGCAATTTCCGAACTTTTTAACCGGGCGGGAATTTATCCGCTTATATCTCGACCTCTACGGCCGGCGGGAGGATGCGGATGCGCTCTTTGACTACGCGGAAATCGACGAAAAGAATCGGGATATGCTGATTCAGCACTATTCGCTGGGCACCAAGAACAAACTGCAGATGCTGATGTTTTTGTTGACCGCGCCCCGGGTGATTCTGATGGACGAGCCTTTGACGAGTCTCGACGTGGTGATTCAGCAAAAGATCAAAGAGGTCCTTAAGGATCTAAAACGCGATCGAGTGGTCCTATTTTCCACCCATATCGTCGCCCTGGCAAAGGATTTGTGCGACGAAGCGGTTTTGATCCAAGGGAAAAAGCTGGTCGAGACGGATTCGGACTTTTTGCGCGCATCCGCCGGCGAGCGCCTCTTGGCGAAGCGGTTGTCATGATGTTCCGCCTGCTCGTATTCCTCTACCGCCGGCGGGTGTTGGAGCGGGTGAATACGATCCTCTACAAACTGCGGGATCTCCCCCTCCTCGGCAGCAAAAAGAACCGCTATGGCTACGGCGACATAAAACGGGTGCTCTTGTTCCTCGGCGTTCCCTTCGAAATCTTGTGGGCGTTCATTCGGCGGATCTTCGCCTGGGGATGGGTCACCATCTTCGCCGCCTTACCCGCTTATTTTCTGAAGCGGCAAATTACGCCGGCGTTTCTCCTCCCCGCGGTGGTGTGGCTGTATCTCGTCGTGCGCTTTTTCCGCTCGCGCTTTATGGGGATGGGCGACGAACTCTACGCGCTCTCCAATTACTTCCGCATCTCGCCCAAGCGGCGCATGCGATCGGTCTATATCGCCGAGACAATCCTTCTATTTTGTGGGGATGCCGTGGTGGCGACAATTGCGGGAAAGATCGCCTTTAACGACGGGCCGTCGGGCGCTGCCTTTGCGCTCATGCTCGCGGCCGCCATGCAGACGGGCGAGGCGTGTTCGCTCTTGGTATTTCGAAAAAAACCACGAAGTATGGCGCCAGTGCTCCTCGAGCTCTCTCTTTTGGCGGGCATTTTGTGGACGCATTATGCGGTGGGGCTTACGCTTCCCGCGGGCTTTTTCAAGACCGGGGCCGTGGTCGCGGCGATCGCCCTCGCCCTGTCTACCGCTTATCTCCTGAAGTTTTCTCGGTATAGCAAGTATCTGCCCTGGCTGGATAAGGACTGGCAGGAAGTGTTCGATGCGGAGAATATAGAGCGGGCAGCATTTCGAGAATCCGCCCGGGCGGACGATGTGCGGGATGTGCCCGTGAGCGGGGCCTTCGGCGGGGCGGAGCTCAACCGCTTGTTCTTTTTGCGCCACGGCAAGAAGCGCAGAAAACGCGTGCGCGCGGCATTGGTCTTTCTGCTGGCGGCGACACTGTTTGTGCACGCGGCGCCGGCGATATTTTCGCGCTTTCCCGTGGGGTATGAACTGCTCTATGGAGCGATTTGCTTAGTGCCGTTTTTCGGTGCGATGTTTTTCTTCGACGAGGACTTTTTGCGGGCCTGCTTTTCGGGTTGCGACCTGCCCCTCTTGTACTACGGCATGTATAAAGAGGGCGATCTCTTACGGGCCGTCTTTCGCGGGCGCGAGCGATCGCTTTTGCTCGAAAACCTGCCGGTCCTGATCGCCCTCTGGGCGGGGCTGTGTTCCATCGCCGTCCGCTGGCGCCTTTCCATCGATGCCTATCTCTTCGCCCTGGTGGTGCCCGCGCTCGTGCTCCTGTTCTTTGTGCGGCACCTGCTCTTTAGCTATCTGTATTTTCAGCCCTTTACCGAAAGCGGGAAGACACGGCGCACCTCCTATCGCGTCCTCTTCAACTTTACCATTGCCCTCTCCTATGCGATCTTTGCCATCCGGCCAAAGGGTCCTGTGCTCGTGGGCGCGCTCCCCGTGCTTACGCTATTGTATGTTCTCGTGACGGGGTATCTCGCAAAGAAGCGGGGCAAAACGCGCTTTGTCATTCGCCGCGACGGGTAGGAAAAGTGGATCGAAAGGCTTTCACGAATTTTGAAAAAATGCATAGAATTCCCCGCTTTATCGGACAAAAAGACGCTTTTTTTCAGCGTCTTTTTGTATGGACGCAAAGAATGAAAACGCAGGGGCGGGAAAACGGTGCATTTTAACGCAAAACGCCGATGCGCCCCTCAAACACCGAAATTCAGCCGTATAAGATGGGTAGGAAAAAAGAAAATCTTCATGGAAATATCATTTCCTTTGTGTTATGATGGATTCGCCGGGGAAGAGGATGCCGGCAAAAATTATGCAGTTTTGGCTGCCCTATAATTTTTCGCTCGCAGGAAATCCTTTGCTCCGCTTACGAAGACTTTTAGAGTCTACTTATTTTCTTTAAGGAGGAATATGCATGAGCTATCTCGATAGTGTAATCGAAAGAGTAAAAGAAAGACACGGTAGCGAACCGGAATTCGTACAAACCGTCGAAGAAGTACTCGGTTCTTTGAAACCGGTTATCGACCAACACCCTGAATACGAAAAGGTCGACCTTCTCGGACGCATGGTTGAACCGGACCGTATGTTCAGCTTCCGCGTGGTATGGCAAGATGATGAAGGCCAATACCACACCAACATCGGCTACCGCGTACAATTTAACGGCGCACTTGGGCCGTACAAGGGCGGTATCCGCTTCCACCCGACCGTAAACCAATCCGTCGTTAAATTCCTCGGTTTTGAACAATGCTTCAAGAACTCCATGACCGGTCTGCCCATCGGCGGCGGCAAGGGCGGCAGTGACTTCGACCCCCGCGGAAAGAGCGACGACGAAATCATGCGTTTCTGCCAAAGCTTTATCTCCGCACTCTATCGCTACATCGGTCCCGACACCGACGTTCCGGCAGGGGACATGGGCGTAGGCGCAAGAGAAGTAGGCTTTATGTACGGTCAATACCGTCGCCTCAGAGGTAAATTCGAAAACGGCGTATTCACCGGTAAGGGCTTCTCCTACGGTGGATCCCGCGTTCGTCCCGAAGCAACCGGTTACGGTGCCGTTTACTACCTCTTGAACGTACTCGACCACTTCGGCGAAGACATCAAGGACAAGAAGATCGCTATCTCCGGTTTCGGTAACGTCGCTTGGGGTCTCTGCAAGAAGGTACAACAACTCGGCGGTAAGGTCGTAACCCTCGCAGGTCCCGACGGATACATCTACGATCCCGACGGAATCAGCACCGAAGAAAAAGTGGAATACATGCTCGAAATGCGTGCTTCCGGTCGCGACAAGGTACAAGATTACGCAGACAAATTCGGCGTAGAATTCTTCCCGGGAGAAAAACCCTGGATCAACGCAGAATACGACATCGCTATGCCGGCTGCTTACCAAAACGAAATCACTATCGAAGAAGCCAAAGCCATGGTAGAAAAGGGATTGGAATACTACATCGAAGTAGCAAACATGCCTACCACCAACGAAGCTTTGAACTACCTGATGGAAAACGTCAAGGTCGTCGCTCCTTCCAAGGCTGTTAACGCAGGCGGCGTTGCCGGTTCCGCATTGGAAATGAGCCAAAACAGCTTACGTCTGAGCTGGCAAGCAGAAGAAGTCGACAAACAACTGAAACAAATCATCGACAACATCTATCAAATGTCCGTAGACGCTGCCGAAGAATACGGTTTGGGCTACAACCTCGTTGCAGGTGCCAACATCGCCGGATTCGTTCGCTTGGCAGACGCTATGATGGCACAAGGTGTAATCTAAGTCGAAAACAAAAAAAGAGGCTGCGGCCTCTTTTTTTGTGTCGATTTGTAGAGATCAAAAAGCCCGCGACATATGTCGCGGGCTTTTTGGATGGGCGCGAGGCACGGGGCATTCTGTGATTGCATGGTAGCCGAGTAGCGTGACGCGGCGTTTTGCGGCACAAATGGCTTCTTGTGGCAAATATAACCGTTTTGTATATCCTGTCATCAAAATGCTTTCGGATTGTTACCGCTATGTCATCACCTTTTGCAGCGGCTTTGGTAAAATACATTTGAGGAGGAATGGTATGAAGAGAATAGTACTGGTCCTGCTCCTTCTGTTTGCCCTCGCGGGCAAGGTCCATGCCGCCGATGCGAACGGCGCGGTCTCGGGCTATATGCACCGGGTGCCCTACCGTGGGGAGGAAAATATCCTCCTGCGCGACGACATCGGCTATGTGGCGAGCCATGTGATCGAAAAGGCCTACTCCGCCAAGTTGCGGATGGAGGAAGGCCGTGTGGTACTTACCGGAAAGGACACCATGATCAGCCTGCCCACATCGGGTACGGGGGGCAGCGTAAACGGTGTGCTTCTGGACCGTAAGGTCGGCGCCCGCATCGAAGCGGGTAAGGTGTATCTGCCGGTGCGGGCGATCGCCGAGATCTTTGGCGATCGGGTAGAGTGGGATCCGGATGCGCGGGTGATTCTCGTCGAAGAGACGAAGACGCCCGTCAAACACAACTACTACCACCGCGGATTTCGCTTTTCGCTCTTCGGCGAACGATCTTTGATCGAGCGGATCCAATTTCGCAAGGGGAAGGGCGGCATCGACATCTATATCGACGGTCGCTATGGCGGCGAGATTGTAATCGCAGACGCCCCCGAAATCCGGTCGACGGAAGGCTTTTTGTTGGACTACAAACACGGAAAATACTATGAGTACAGACGAAGTGCAGCATTGCCTCGTGAAATACAAACTCCCTTGGAAGCGCTCCTTATGACTTTCGAGAGGCAATAAAAAACTCGGCGCAAGCCGAGTTTTTTCGTGTCTTCTTTTACGGGCGGTCGTAAATCGAGACCGAGCGTTCTACGGGATCGTAGTAGACTTCCATGCCCAGCCCTTCGGTCACAAAGCGCAGGGGAATCATGGTGCGGTCGGTGGCGATATAGGCGCCCACATCCCAGGTGACGGGATTGCCGTCGATGGCGGGTGCCGTACCGTCGGTGGGAAGCGTGATGCGGCGTCCCTTGTAAAAGACCGTCGCGATGCGGCTTTCTTGGTTCCAATCGACCTCTGCGCCAAAGGATTCCATCACAAAGCGCAGGGGCACCATGGTGCGGTCGTGCTTAATGACGGGCACGGCATCCATCGTCTTCGCCTCGCCGTCTACGATGTAGCGATTCTTGCCGGGTACCATCTTCACCTTGCGGTAGCCGGGGCTTTCGAGGAGCACCTGCGCCCTGTGTTTGCCGAAGGTGGCCGTTACGGCGCCGTAGGCGCGGCCCGCCAGATCCGATACGTCGAATACGGCGGCGGGGGGCTGTACGCCGGCGCCGGGCAGCTTCCAGGAATCCGTGTCTACAGTTACGTCGATATTTTCCGCCGTCCACTCGATCTGTGCGGGATCCAGGGCGATCTGCCGTCCCGCCTTGGTCTTGCCGGCGGGGAAGACGACGAGCCGGTCGCCGCGTCGTTCGTGTTTCGCCGTAAATCCGGCGAGGGCATGGGGACTCTGTACGTCTACCGCGAGGCGCGCTTCTACGCCCGATTCGGTGGTGAGTACGACCTCCGTATTGCCTTCTTGGGGCGAGAGGAAGCGGCTGTATACCCAGGCACCGGGGCCAAAGGCGGTATCGGTGAGGCTATAGCCCACATGGTTCGGGTCGACGGGGTGGAAGTAGCTGTCCCACGCCTTGGCGAGGCCGTAGGTCGCCACCTCGCCCCGCACCACATGGCGCGGACCCGAGATCTCGGCGCCCGCCAGAGGACCGGCGGGGGCGCGGTTCATGACGCCGATTGCATTGGTGATCTTTCTCTGTGCGTCGCCCTTTTCCGGCCGGGCGATCACGGTATTTTGAAAGTCGCCGTGGCCCCGCGCCACCATGGTGGTGGAACCGCCGCCGTCGAGATTGATCGCCCGATCACAGCCCAATGCCGCCGCGGTGGCCGCCCATTCCGCCAGGCGCATGCCCGGCGTCTTGGCGCTTCGGCCTTCGGTGGCAAAGAGCCAGACGGTCTTTCCGTCGGCTGAGATCCCCGCCGCACTGCGGGCGCGGCGCCCGTCGATGGCGGCGGCATCTAAGGTGTAGACCAAAGGCGTGCCGTTTTTTACGAGCATGGCGTGGCCGCCGATCAAAAAGCGCCAGTTGCGATCCGGCGACAGGCGGTAATCCAGCTTGAGGCGGCGACCCGTGCGCACGTGCTTGCGGACAAATTCCTTGGCCCTACCGTTTACCTGCAGTATGTATTTGCCCTTGGGCACCGCCATGGCAAGGGGGCGATCCAGCGAAATCTTCTCTACCACAAAATCTTCGGACACCATTACCTCGCCGCTTCCCGCCAGTCCGCGAGAAACCGAGGTCCAAAAGTCGTTGTAGAGCTGAATGCTGTCCTTGTGCGACGGCACCTGCGTGTGGTTGATGATATAGTCGGTCTTGTTCAGGCCGCTAATGGGATAGCTCGCCCCGTCTTCGGCATAGGCCCCGCCCGAGAAGGTAAAGGATTCGATATGCCCCTTGCGGTTCGCGTCCACGCCGAAGCCGAACAGGCCGATCGATTCCAGCGGCGAGGACTGCAGCTTACCGCCGATCACCGAGGGGCCGAAGGGCGCGCCCTGCTTCGACATATTGAAGAAGTCGCCGTTGATGGCGCCGTAAGCGTCCGACCGATCCGCCATGCCGGATACACTGTCGCGCCGGGTATAGCCGCCGGGGCCGGTGAGCACCTCGAGATCCGCATAGGGATTGGCGAGATCCACCCGCAGCACGTCGACGATATGGCGGCGTCCGCCCACCTTCGCCTCCATCTCCAGGCGCGTGACACCGGGAGAGACCTCGGCGCGCCCCTTTTCGGTGACAGAAGCCGCCTGCGCTGCCTGCGGCAAACAGAGCACGCAGAGGAGGATCGCCGCCACCAGAGAATTGCGTAAAATTCGTTCCATCATTGCCTCGCTTTCTTGTTCGTTGCGCCTATATATCCGTCCGGGCGTTTTGCGCATCCCGCCCGTCGATCTTCGAAAAAAACCCCGCGTCGGCGATTTCGTCGAAGGGCAGATCGTAGCCCATGCGCTGCATTTCGTTCAGCTTAAAGATCATCAGATTCACGTCGACAAAACAGGCGCGCGCCATATCCCCGTAGGAATAGCCGCGCTTCGCCATCTCGTAGACCTTCTCGTCTTCGAGGAGCAGATGGGCGGAAAAAATATTCGCCTCGAGCTCCATCTCGCCGGTGAGGTGAAAGAGCGTGTACTCGACCAGTTCCGCCCGGGCGGCGTAGTCCCGGTGGTACAAGTGGTGGCCCAACTCGTGGGCGAAGACCATGCGCAGGATCGATTCGTCCACGGCGTCGTTGTAAAATACGAAAGCATTTCGAAGAATCACCTTATACATACCCAAGACCTTCGTCGAGGTGCGCATCGGAAGAAGCGTTACGCCCCGTTCCTCGAGAATTCTGCGGGGATCGGCGCCGTAGCGCGCCCGAAGCGCCGTCGCATCCTCGTAGAGGCGTCTATACATCGACATATTACACCTCGTCGTCCTTTCGATAGGCCTTCGGGGTGTATTTTTTGTTTTCGAGCTTTGCCCGAAAATACGCCTCTTGGATCGTCTCGAACACCGCCTGCTTGTCCGCTTCGTCGAGACGGCCCCCAGCAAAGAGCCCCACCACCCCTTCTACCAGCTCCTGCGCCTCCCGGGCGCCCTTATTTCCGTGGCGAGAGCGCGCCTCCAACACAAAGGCGTCCTCGTCGGTGAGGAGATAATTCTTCGGCACCTCGAAAATCCGCGCCAAATCGTCGTAGACCGACGCATAGCGCGGGCGCAATCCGCCGGTTTCGTAATTCGACACCGTGCGCAAAGACACCCCCAGCGCCTTCGCCAACTCCTTTTGGGTCATATTTCGTTCCGCCCGCAGGGCCTTTAATTTTTCTCCGAAGATCATAGATCCCTCCCTTATGAAATTAAATTGCGTATTTCTGTATAAAATCCTTGAAACAGGAAATTAGATTGCGTATTATAAGAGTAACACGAAACTCAGGTGCGTAAATCGTACCGCTGATTGCGCATTTTGTCAAGAAAGGAAGGGTTATGGAACGCGTCATTCTTCATTCGGATATGAATAACTGCTACGCCTCGATCGAAGCCATGCACGACCCCTCGCTGAAAGGCAAGCCCATCGTCGTGGGCGGGAGCGAGGCACAGCGCCAGGGCATCGTCCTCGCCAAATCCCAGGAGGCGAAGGCATTCGGCGTAAAGACCGGCGAGGCGCTGTGGCAGGCGCGGCAGAAGTGCCCCAATCTAATCGTCGTAGCGCCCCACTACGAATGGTATCTCGACGCCTCCCGAAAGGCGCGGGCGATCTACTACGACTACACCAATCAGGTGGAGCCCTTCGGTCTCGACGAGTGCTGGCTCGACGTCACCGGATCTCAGCATCTTTTCGGCACGGGCGAAGAGATCGCCCACACCATTCGAAAGCGCATCAAGCGCGAAATGGGGATCACCGTATCGGTGGGGGTGAGCTTTACCAAGACCTTCGCCAAACTCGGGAGCGATCTCAAAAAGCCCGACGCCGTCACCGTCATCAGCCGCATCAACTATCCCCTTACCGTGCGGCCGCTCGCGGTCGATGCCATGATCGGGATCGGCAGAAAGACCAAAGAGAAATTAAACCGCATCGGCATCTTTACCCTGGGCGATCTCGCCGACACCTCGCCCCATATTCTCCAAAAGCGCCTGGGCATCGTCGGCGTCGCCCTCTGGAAAAAGGCATCGGGCCTCGAGGATGCGGCGGTGGCGGATCGGGATGCGCGCGTGCCCGTAAAAAGTGTGGGAAAGGGGAGCACCCTACCGGCGGATCTTGTGCGGCCGGTGGAAGTGCGGCGCATCTTTCAGATCCTTTCCACGAGCGTCTCCCGCCGCCTGCGGGAATACGGACTCCGCGCCCGAAGCGTGGAAGTGCACGTACGCGACAACGCCCTTTTAAGCCGCAGCTTTCAGGGGCCGCTTCCCTACCCCGGGCAAGCGGCGGCGCTCCTTTCCGACGGCGCCTACGCCCTCTTTCAGAAAAAATACGAATGGGACAAGCCCGTGCGCGCCCTTACCCTGCGCGCCATCGACCTTTCGCCCGAGACCGAGGCCCTGCAGACCGACTTCTTTTCCTGCTGGGAACTACGGCGGAACGAGGAAAATCTCGATCGCGCCCTCCATAGCATCCGCGCCCGCTGGGGGAAAGACGCCGTGGGCTATTGCGGCGCCTCCTGCATGGCACTGAGCACCCATGCCGAAAGTGAATTTATGCCGTGGAGCCATGGGATATAGGGGGGTACATTGTCATCTCCAGGGAAAGAGATGCTTCGACTCGGAATGACAAGAGGGGGAGGTCACGCGTTCCGGCAAGGGCTATTGAGAAATTCTTCCTTGTCATCCTGAGCGAGAAGCTATGCTTCGAGCCGGGCCGCTACGTTAGCCAAATCGAAGATTTGGACTGCGCGGCTTCTGACCTACGACGAAATCGAAGATTTCTGTTAGGTCATGAATGGATCTCCGTAAGCTATTGCGGGTCGACGGGTTGTATGGTGCCTACTGCGTGATGTGTTGCTTGGGGCAATATGTAGGGAAAGAGATCTTTCGACGCGGGGCTTCGCCCCTTGCTCAAGATGACAGGTGGGGGAGAGTCGCGCCGAGGCATGCTGCCCACACTGCTATTGCTAATTTTTACTTGTCATCCTGAGCGAGAAGCTGTGCTTCGAGTCGAACGGATCTCGAGCTTGCTATTGCGGGTCGACGGGTTGCATGGTGCCTATTGCGTGTCTTAGTGTTTGAGGCAAAAGAAGGGGCGTGTCATGCGTATCGGCACCGGCCTCTCCGTTCATTTTTTCTAGGGAAAGAGATTCTTCGACTCGGAATTAAAATTCCTCGCTCAGAATGACAATGGGGGTGGTCGTGCGTTTCTGCATCGGCTTCTTTGCGGACTTTATATAGGGAAAGAGATCTTTCGACGCGGGGCGGTTGCGCCCATACAAAAAGCAAGGGCTGCGGTGCCCTTGCTTTCTTTGTTTTTTTTATCCCAGTATATCTTTGTTGATCTCCCGCACTTTGAAGCAGGCGACATATTGTCCCGGCAGCACTTCTTCCATATCGGGGTCTCGGCCGCGGCAACTGTCGTCGCCGTAGGGGCAGCGGTCCACGAAGCGGCAACCCGGCTGCATATTGATGGGGCTGGGTACGTCGCCTTCGAGTTCGATCTGCACCCGCTTGCGCTGTTCTTCGGGATCCGCGATGGGAATGGCGGAAAGAAGCGCCTTGGTGTAGGGATGCAGGGGACGGCTGTAAAATTCTTCGGTCGTCCCCACTTCCATAAGGTGGCCCAGATACATTACCGCCACGCGGTCGGAGATATAGCGCACCATCGAGAGGTCGTGGGCGATAAAGAGGAGGGTGAGGCCCAGCTCTTTTTGCACGTCCTTTAAGAGATTGACGACCTGCGCCTGTATGGACACATCGAGCGCGGAGATGGGTTCGTCGCAAATGATGAATTTGGGGCGCAGGGCCAGGGAACGGGCGATGCCGATCCGCTGTCTTTGCCCGCCGCTAAATTCGTGGGGAAAGCGCTGGGTGTGTTCCGCGCTCAGCCCGACGAGTTCCAAGAGTTCCACCACGCGCGCTCTGCGCTCTTTGCGGTTTCCGATGCCGTAGATGACGAGGGGTTCCGACACGATTTCCTCGACGGTCATGCGCGGGTCCAAGGAGGCGTAGGGGTCCTGAAAGATCATCTGCATATCTTTGCGGAGGGCCTTCATCTTTTTGTCGTCGTATTGGAAGATGTCTTCGCCTTCGAAGATCGCCTCGCCCGCGGTGGGGGTATAGAGCCGCAGTATGGTGCGGCCGGCGGTGGATTTTCCGCAGCCGCTTTCGCCCACCAGGCCGAAGGTCTCGCCCTTATAGATGTCGAAGTTCAGGCCGTCGACAGCTTGTAGGTAGCCGCCTTCGACCCGAAAGTGTTTCGAAAGGTTGCGGATTTGGAGTAGGGGTTCATTCATGGCTAACCTCCTTCGCCTTCGGGTAGGAAGGATGGTACTTCCAGCAACGGCAGCTGTGGTCGCCGCCGTGGTGATAAAATGCGGGCATATGCTCTTCGCAGATGCGCATGGCCTCGGAACAGCGGTCGAAGAAACCGCAGCCCATGGGCGGCTTGTAGAGATCCGGCGGCGTGCCTTCTATGGCGTGCAAGGTCTCTTCGCGGTCCATGGTCAGTTGCGGCACCGCGCCCAACAACCGGACGGTATAGGGGTGCTGGGGCGCCTGAAAGATCTCGTCCACGTTGCCCCGCTCGATCACCTGTCCCGCATACATCACGATGACGTCATCCGCCATATCGGCCACGACGCCCAGGTCGTGAGTGATCATAATGATGGAGGTATCCATATCGTCTTTGAGTTTTTTCATCAGCTTTAGGATCTGCGCCTGTACGGTGACGTCCAGCGCCGTGGTGGGCTCGTCCGCGATCAACAGTTGCGGTCGGGAAGCCATGGCGATGGCGATCATTACCCGCTGACGCATACCGCCGCTGAATTCGTGGGGGTATTGGTCGACGCGCTTTTCGGGATTGGGGACCGACACCTTCTTTAGCATATCGATGGCGAGTTCGCGGCCCTCTTCCTTCGAAATATTTTTGTGGCGCTTTACCCCTTCGACGATCTGATCGCCCACTTTCATGGTGGGGTTTAAGCTGGTCATCGGGTCTTGAAAGACCATCGAGATTTGGTTGCCGCGCACGCCGGTCATCTCTTCTTCGGTTTTTTGCAAGAGGTCTTCGCCGTTAAAGAGGACCTTGCCCGATTTATAGAGCGCGGGGGGCTGGGGCAAAAGCCGCATAATCGAGTTTGCCGTGACGCTCTTTCCGCAGCCGCTTTCGCCGACGATGGCGAGGGTTTTGCCGCGCTCCACATTAAAGGAGACATCGCGCACGGCCTCGACTTCGCCGAAGAAGGTCGCGAAGGATACGGAAAGTTCCTGTATTTCCAGTATATTTTGAGTCACTTGCCTACCTACTTTCTAAGTCTCGGGTCGAGTGCGTCCCGCAGACCGTCGCCCAACACATTAAAGGAGAACATAATGAGAGAAATCATCAGCGCCGGGAAAAAGATCTGATAGAATAACCCGATGCCCATAACGCCGAGCCCGTCGTTGGAGAGCACGCCCAAAGACGGTTGGGGCGGTTGCAGTCCCAAACTCATAAAGCTCAGGGTCGCCTCCGAAAAGATCGCCCGGGGCACGGTAAGGGTAATGTTGACGAGGATGGGGCCCAATGTATTGGGGATAATGTGATTTTTTAGAATATAGCCGTTGTCCGCGCCCAAGGAACGCGATGCCGTTACATACTCATTTTCCCGAAGCTGGAGCACCTGCCCCCGCACCATAATCGCCATCGGCACCCAGCCGGTGATACTCATGGCGAGGACCAGGGTAAAGAGGCTCGCGCCCTGTTCGCTGGAAAACATGACGGAAATTAAGATGACGATCAGCAAGTAGGGAATGGCATAGACCACCTCGGCGATCCGCATCATGATATTGTCCACGCGCGCGCTCGCCATACCGGCGATCCCGCCGTAGGTCACGCCGACGACAAAGTCCATCGCCGCCGCCAAAATCCCGATCAAGAGGGAATAGCGAATCCCGTAGCACACCCGGGTAAAGAGGTCGCGGCCCAATTCGTCGGTGCCGAAGAGGTTTTCGGCACTGGGGGCCATATTAATCTTGGTATAGTCTTGGGACGCGTAGTCGTAGCCCACGATGGCGGGGCCGACAAAGGCGAGGATCAAGAGGAGGAGGATGGTAATCAGCCCCACCATGGCGAGTTTGTTTTGGCGCAGGCGACGGAACACGTCGGCCCAGTAGCCGATCACCGGGCGGGTAATGCGCTCCCTGTTTTCATCTTTGACCGCCGGCGCAAACAAAGAGGGGTCGACGGCGGTGCGGTTGAAGTTGTCTTTTTGCATCATCGTTTCCCTCCCGTCAATTGGATCCGCGGGTCAATGACCACATACAGAATGTCGACGATCAAGAGCAGCACGATCAACACCGCCGAGTAAAAGATCGTTGTCCCCATAATCAGCGTATAGTCCCGATTGGTGATGGAGGAGATTAGGAAACTGCCCAAACCGGGCACGCCGAAGATCTTTTCGATGACAAACGAGCCCGTCAACAGCCCCGAAAGGGTGGTGCCCAAGGTCGAGACCACCGGCAGAATGGCGTTTCGCACCGCGTGATTCATAATCACCTTAAATTGCGACAATCCCTTGGAGCGCGCTGTGCGAATGTAGTCCTGGCCCAGCACCTCGAGCATCGAAGAGCGCATCAGCCGCGCGCTAGATGCCATGGGCATCAGCGCCAAGGCCAGGGAAGGCAGAATGCTGTGGCGAAATTCTCCCCACCCGCTAATGGGAAGCCAGGCGACGTTTTTCGCCACAAACTGCACCAGCAGCGTCGCAAAGATAAAGCTCGGCACCGAAATCCCGATAATCGCGATAATCATAGTGACATAGTCGGGCCACTTGTTCTGGTACAAGGCGGCGATGCTCCCGAGGGCCGGGCCCAAAATCATGGCGACGACAAAGGCCTGCAGCCCGATTTGCGCCGATACCGGTGCGCCTCTTCGAATCATTTGGTTGACGGTTTCCGCCTGGGATTTCATGGACTGGCCGAAGTCCCCGCGGACGATATTTTTCAGATAAATGACGTATTGCTCCGCCAGAGGCTTGTCCAAGCCGTACTGTGCGCGCAGGTTTTCATACACCCGCTCGGGCATTTTGCCCTCTTTGGCAAAGGGATCGCCCGGGATCGAGTGCATCATTACAAAGGTGATGGTGATGATTACCCACATGGTGGCGATGGCCATGAGCAATCTCCGCAACACAAACTTTTTCATGTTCTGTCCTTTCTAATCGAACGAATTGGGGCCGATACACAGAATAGAGAGAACCGCCCTGCGGCTCTCTCTATTTGTATATGCCTGTCATGCAATTTCCATGCCTCTTACTTCGCCTCGATATCCGCGTAGGTAAAGATGGGGTAGAAGAGGATCGGCTTATAGACGCCGGTGACATTGGCCTTTTGCAATCTGGGTTGCGTGTAGAAGTAGATGGGGATGATCGGCATGTCTTCGACCATAATCTTTTCGGCCGCCTTCATGCTGTCCATGCGCACCTTTTGGTCTCCGGTTTCCGCCGCCTTCTTCAGATTTTCATCGAATTCGGTGTTGGCGTATTTGGAGTCGTTTTGGGGATTGTCCGAAACAAAGGTATCGAGCATGGTGTTCGGGTCCTTGTAGTCTCCCGACCAACCGGCACGTGCGATCTCGAAGTTGCCGGAAGAACGGTTGTCCAACAGAACTTGGAACTCCATATTTTCCACATTGATCTCTACGCCGAGATTCTTCTTCCACATGGCCTGTACGGCTTGGGCGATCTTCTTGTGACCTTCGTCCGTATTGTAGGAAAGGGTGACGTTCTTTAGGTCCTCGACCGTCATATTTTCTTCCTTCAGACCCTTTTCGAGGAGTTCCTTTGCCTTAGCCACATCTTCCGTAATCAGATTGCCGTTGGCTTCGCGGAAGTCCTTGCCCGCATCGTCGTCCAAGCCGAAGGGCACAATGCCTTCTGCGGGAATCTCGCCGCCTTGGGTGATGTTTTCGACGAGGGTCTTTCTGTCCAGTGCGAGGGAAAGCGCCTTGCGGATATTGGGGTTGTTGAAGGGTTTTTTGGTCGTGTTGAATTCGTAGTAGTAGAGCCCGATTTCCTTGGCGAGTTGTAGTTCGGGATCCTTGCCCTGTACCGCTTTGGCGGTGACTGCGGGCGCGGGTTTGATCAATACGTCGTACTCGCCGCCTTCGTATTTGGAGTAAGCGGTGTTGTCGTCTTCGAGGATGTCGAAGTAAATGCCGTCGAGCTTTACATTGTCCGCGTCGAAGAAGTTTTCGTTCTTGACGAGCTGAATGTTTTCGTTGTGGTTCCACTCGGTAATCTTAAAGGCGCCGTTGGAGACGAATTCCGTACCTTGGGGGTTCTTTGCCCAGTCGGGATTTTCGGAGACGACCTTTTCGTTTACGGGGTAGAGGGTGTAGAACGCGGTAATGTCCAAGAAATAGGGGGTGGGGCTCTTCAGTTCCACTTGCAGGGTCTTGTCGTCCAATGCCTTAATGCCGACATCGTCGATAGAGCCTTCGCCGTTAAAGTATTCTTCCGCACCCTTTACATAAGTAGTAATTTGGAAGGAATAGTCCGAAGCCAGTTCGGGGTCGATGACGCGCTTCCAGGCGAATTCGAAATCCTTGGCGGTTAAAGGATCGCCGTTAGACCATTTGAGGCCGTCCTTTAAGGTAAAGGTGATCGTCTTGCCGTCTTCGCTGATGTCATAGGATTCCGCCTGCGCGGGGACCAATTCGTCCTTTTCGTTGTAGCGCATCAGGCCCGAGAACGCGTGTTGCAGCACAAACGATTCGTGCGTACCCTTGGCGATGGCCGGGTCTAAGCTGCCGGGTTCCGATTTATTGTTGGTGCGCAAAATCTTTTCGCCGCCGGCGGACGATGCACCTTCGGTGGTTTTGGTGTTTCCTGTATTGTTTGCGGTCGCATTCTTTCCGCCGCCGCCACAAGCAGCGAGCAATAAAACGCTTGCAAGGACAATAGACAGTAAACGTACTTTGTGATTTCTCATATTCTCCTCCTTCTAATATTGCCTGGCAATATTGTCTATACACAGATTTTACAAACCCGTGTATACTGCTTCATATTATAATATAATACATTACTTTAGTAAACCAAAATAACGACATTGTCGTTCTAAATTTTAGAAGATGGTAATTTTTGAGTGGTGAAATTTTCCCCTTCCGGGGCACCGATTGCGGTTGGATAATAAAAATTGCAAACAAAGCAGGGGTTCTGTAAAAAATATAGCGGCGCACCGCCCCTATTGCCGCGGAAAAGATTAAATATCTTAAAATGAGAAAACGATTCGCCCTTCGAAAATCGGCACAAAAAAATCCTCCCGCAGGGAGGATCGGCATCAGGTGCCGCAAAATGTCGTATACCCCGGGATCGTCGGCGCGTCTCGGTACGCCAACTGCGCTTCGCTATGGGCATAGGGGTCTTGTAAGAGTTCGACGAATTCGAAGAGAAAATCCGTATCGCCGATCTCCGCCTCGCGAATCGCCCGCTCCACCAAATAGTTGCGCGGCCAAATCGCCGGGTTGTGGCGCCGGCGTATCGCCTCGCCCTCGGCACCCGTTTCGGCAAAGATCGCATCGGCCAAGGCGAGAAAGGCCTCGGAGGAGAGGTCTCGGCGGTCGTTGTGGGTGAGCCGCAAAAACGCCTCGCCGTAGTCCATGGTTTCTCGCTGCAAGAGGGCGAGAAAATCCGACACATACTTTCGCGCCGTATCGGTGTCTTCCTGAAAACCGAGCTTCTTCGCCATCTCCTCGTAATACGCCGCTTGAAAGCCGTGGGCATAGGCTTCGAGCGCGCGGGTCTTCTTTTCCTTTGCCGCCTCCGGATCGTCGTCCAAGAGCGGGGCGACGGCATCGCCCAAAATATCGAGATTATAGACCCCGATCTGCCCCTGGTTTTCGTAGCGATAGCGGCCGAAGTGGTCGATCGAGCTGAACTTCGCCGCCGGGTCGAACACGTCGAGAAAGGCGCAGGGCCCGTAGTCGATTGTCTCGCCCGAGATCGTCATATTGTCGGTGTTCATCACCCCGTGCACAAAGCCCGCCGCCATCCACTTCGCGATCAGCCTCGCCTGGCGCTCGCATACCCGCACCAGCCACCGGGCGGGGCCGTCCTCAGCATCGGCCAAATCGGGATCGTGGCGCAGAGCCGCGTAGCGCCACAGCGTTTCTACGTGCTGAGCGTCCCGCGACGCCGCCCATTCAAAGGTACCCACCCGCAAATGGCTCTTTGCCACGCGCGTAAGCACCGCCCCGTCTTCCCGGCGGGTGCGCTGAATATACTGCCCCGTCGTCACCACCGCCAGCGCCCGGGTGGTGGGAATGCCGAGCCCGTGCATCCCCTCTCCCAAAATATATTCCCGTAGCATCGGCCCCAGCGCCGCGCGCCCGTCGCCGCCGCGCGAAAAGGGCGTCTTGCCCGCGCCCTTGAGCTGCAAATCGTAGCGATCCCCGGACGGCGTAATCTGCTCGCCCAAAAGGAGCGCCCGCCCGTCGCCGAGCATCGTCTGGTAGCCGAACTGGTGGCCCATATACGCCATCGCGATCGAAGACGCCCCCACAGGCATGGCATTGCCCGAAAGATAGCGGATCCCCTCGTCCGAAAAAAGCGCATCCGAAAGGCCCAGATCCCGCGCCAAATCGCGATTTCCGATCAAAAGCGCGGGCGCCGGAGCGGGGGTGGGCGCCACCGTTCTATAAAAATCCGAGGGCAGTCGTTCGTAACTATTGTCGAAATGAAAGTTCATATTGCACCGTCCGTTTCTCGGAAAAAATGGCTGTCTTTAATGGTATAATACCCTTTCAAGGAGGAGGAGACCCATGGCAAAAAAGAACACACAAGGCATCGTAGAAGAAAGAACATTCCCCAATCGCGGCAAAGTGCGGCTCGAAGACGGCACCGTCGCCCTCGTTAAAGGCGGCATCCCCGGGCAGAAAGTCGCCGTGCGCATCACCCGAAATCGCAGAGATCACAAAAAAGGAAAAATCACAGACGTCCTCGCCCTCGCCCCCGTGGAACAGGCGCCGGATTGTCCCCACGCGCCCGTCTGCGGCGGTTGCACCTACCAGACCCTCTCCTACGAAGAGGAATCCCGCATGAAACAGTCCATGCTCGAAACACTCTACGGCCGCGCCGTTCCCTACACCCCGTCGCCCCGTACCTACCACTACCGCAACAAAATGGAGTACACCTTCGGCGACGAAGAAAAAGACGGCCCCCTCACCCTGGGTCTGCACCACAAGCGCGGATTTTACGACATCGTCTCCACCGACGGTTGTCTTTTGGTGCCCGCAGATATGGAAAAAATTCGCGCCGCAACCGAAGCTCACTTCCGCGCCCTGGGCGTCGACAAATACCACCGCATGCGCCACGAAGGCACCCTGCGCTTTCTCGTCGTGCGCCACGCAAGACATACGGACAGCTATCTCGTAAACCTCGTCACCACATCCGAAGCCGTCGACGAAGACGCCTTTGTCGACATGCTCCTGCATCTGCCCTTGCAGGGCGAAATCAAAAGCATCTACCACACCATATCCGACGATTGGGCAGATGCCATAAAACCCGAAGTCGTGCGCCATCTCTACGGCGATACGAGCATTCGCGAGCGCATGCTCGATTTGGACTTTCAGATCGGCCCCTTTTCCTTCTTTCAACCCAATCCCGATACCGCCGCCATCCTTTACCAAAAGGCGCGCGAACTGGCAGGCCGGGAAAAGGGCGTCGTCTACGACCTCTATTCCGGCACCGGCACCATCGGCCAAATCCTCGCCAAAGAGGCGAAAAAAGTCATCGGCATCGAACTCGTACCCGAAGCCGTCGACGACGCCAATTGTTCGGCTAAAGAAAACGGCATCGACAACGCGCAATTCCTCGCCGGCGACGTCCTCGCCCTCGTCGACACCCTATCCGATCGGCCCGATCTCCTCGTCGTCGATCCGCCCCGCGACGGCATACACCCCAAAGCCATCGAAAAACTCAAACAACTCGACGCCCCCCGCATCCTCTACATCAGCTGCAACCCCGTCACCCAAAAGCGCGACATCGACATCTTCGCCGCGGCGGGTTATGCCGTCGAACACCTGGAGGCCGTCGATCAGTTTCCGCGCACCGTACATGTGGAGACGGTAGCTCTATTGTCCAAACTAAACACAGAACATCATTTAGATATAGAAATAGGGGAAGATGAATTATCTGAAATTGACTTTTCAAAAGAGGCAACTTATGGAGAAATTAAAAAGTATGTGTTAGATAAATACGGGTTAAAAGTATCATGCCTATATATTGCACAAGTAAAAAGGAAACACGGTCTAATAGAAAGAGAAAACTACAATATTAGCAAGAAAGAAAATCAAAGAGTACCAAATTGTCCAGAAGAAAAAGAAAAAGCAATAGAAAATGCTTTAGAGTATTTTGGAATGATTTAAAAAAATAATGCCTCAGATTAGATTCTGAGGTTATTTTTTGCTCGTTTTAAAGCAGTAAATCGTATAATTGTAAAGAATCTGTTTTATATGCTATAATTAGGTAGTTAATCTATACATTTAGAAAGGTAAAATATAGAATTGGAGAATGATATGGGATTTTCATATAATAAATTATGGAAGTTATTAATAGATAAAAATATGAAAAAAACAGACTTACAATGTGCAATCGCAACTACACCCAAGACAATAGCAAAAATGGGAAGAGATGAAAATGTAAGTTTAGAAACATTAGGTAAGATCTGTGAGTATTTTCAATGTGATATTGGAGAGATCATTGAATACAGAAGAAAGAATGAAGAGGAAATCAAATGAGATTTATTGGTGGCAAAACGCTGATTATACCATATATATTAGAATTGATTGAAAAAAAGACAAAAAATATTAAAAGTATATCAGATGTGTTTGCTGGTTCAGGAGTAGTTTCTCGTGAATTTAAGAATATGGGATATGATGTTATATCTAACGATTTGATGTATTTTTCTTATGTGCTATTAAGAGGAACAGTTGGGATAAATTCTAAATTAGAATTTCAGAATCTTAATATATCAAATCCAATAGAATATTTAAACAATATTAATTTAGAAAGTATAGATAATAATCTAAAAAATTGCTTTGTTTATCAAAACTACAGTCCCAAAGGTGGAAGAATGTATTTCACAGAAGAAAATGCTTTAAAAGTTGATTTAGTTAGGACTCAAATTGAAAACTGGTATAAGAATTCTCTTATCAATGAAGACGAATATTTTTATTTACTTACATGTCTAATAGAAGCAGTTCCATTTGTAAGCAATATAACTGGTGTATATGGAGCTTATTTAAAGCACTGGGATAAAAGAGCATTAAATAATTTAAAATTAAAAAATGTAGGTTTATCAATTAATAATTCAGTAGGACAATCATATAATGAAGATTCTAATAAGTTAATAGAGAATATAAAAACAGATTTAGCTTACTTTGATCCACCATATAATCAAAGACAGTACTTGCCCAATTATCATGTATTAGAAACAATAGCTAAATATGATAATCCTAGAATAAAAGGAGTAACCGGATTAAGAGATTACTCTGAGCAAAAAAGTGATTATTGCAGAAAAGATTCAGTTTTCAATACTTTTGAAGATTTAATCAAAAAAACTAATTCGAGATATATTATTCTTAGCTATAATACAGAAGGGTTATTATCCCATGATGAAATCATTGGTATTTTAGAAAAATATGGAAAGAAAAGTACTGTGGACTATAAATTTATAGATTATAAAAGATATAAGAACGCACAGACAAATAAAAATAAAAACTTAAAAGAAATCTTATATTTTGTAGAAAAGGAGTAGTTATGAGCGAAAATTATATAAAATCACCATTTAATTACATTGGAAATAAGCATAGATTATTAGCTCAGGTATTGCCTCTATTTCCTCATAATATAGATACTTTTTATGACGTGTTTTGTGGTGGACTAGATGTTTCTGTTAATGTTAAAGCGGACAGGAAAATAGCTAATGATATAAATTATTTTGTAATTGAAATTTTAGAAATGTTTAAAAAGACTGATAGCAAGGAGCTGTTAAGGAATATTGATAATGTAATAAGTAGATTTAATCTATCTAAAGAAGACAAAGAATCATATTATGAATTTAGAGAATATTACAATAAAAATAAAGACCCTCTTTTGCTATATGTTTTGATGTGTTATTCCTTTAATTATCAGTTTAGGTTTAATTCAAATCATGACTATAATAACCCTGCTGGAACTAATAGGAGTAGTTTTAATGAAAATATGAAAAATAGACTTACTTCTTTTAGAGATAAACTTTTCAATATAGAATTTAGCAATAAGAATTTCAAAGAATTTGATTTCTCTAAAATTAAAAGTTCAGACTTTGTATATTGTGATCCGCCTTATAGAAGCTCTGTAGGTTCTTATAATGATGGTAAAAGAGGATTTGAAGGCTGGACTCTTGATGATGATCTAACTTTATTTGAGATATTAGATGAATTAAATGATAGAAAAATTAAATTTGCATTATCAAATGTGTTTTTTAATAATGGATTAGCTAATAAAGAGTTACAAGAGTGGAGTGGAAAATATAAAGTTCACTTGTTAAAGATAAATTACGCAAACAGTAATTATCAACGTAATAAACTAGGCGAAACCAAAGAAGTTTTGATTACAAATTACTAGGAGGAAATATGGCAGAAAGAACATTGGGTTGGATACAAAATCCATCAAGTTTTGAAAATTTAAAAAATGTAGTTTCTGTTTTTGATAAAAACACTGAAATGTATAAGGAAATCTTAAATACTAAACTTCCTAAATTAGTAAAAGATTTAGATTTACAAAATAAACTTATTTCAGAAATGAAAAAAGATCCACTTGAAATGGATTATGTTTTATTAAAAGGTCATGGTATAAAATCAGGTCAGAAAAGAGCCGATGCAGAGTGTAGTGGTATTGTTCAAGCTACCATTACAACACAAGGTGGTAGAGCTTATACAGACGATTGGACTGCAGATGGATTTTTAAGATGGGGAATATCCATAGGACTTCTAGATTATGATACAGAAAATGATACAGTCTCTATAACAAAACTAGGAGAAAAATTTGTAAAATCTAATTCTGAAGATTCAGATAAAGAAATATTAATTTCAGCCTTTTTGTCATACCCACCAGCTGTAAGAATTTTAACTTTACTGGAAAATGGAGACCATTTAACAAAATATGAACTTGGTAAGCAATTAGGAGGACTTGGAGAAGCTGGTTTTACATCAATTCCTCAAGATTTATATATTCAAGCGATAGAACTTGCTTCTGAAACAGATAAAGCAAGTATTCGCTCAAACACAGAAGGGTCAGCTGATAAATATGCAAGAATGATTTCGGGCTGGTTATCTAAGGTTGGTTTAGTTCAAAGAGTTGAAAAAGAAGTTTCAACAAAAATTGGAAATGTTGAATACAAGGTAAATATAGGTCATTCCTTTAGGATTACTTTGAATGGTATAAGAGAACTTAAAAGAGCAAGGGGATTATCATCATATCCAAAGACTGATAAAATTGTTTATTGGCAAATGCTAGCAACCAAGGGTAAAGATAGAGATTATATTAGAAATAGGCGTGGACATATAATTAAAGCTATAAATAAAAGAGAAAGAAATTTAGAAAATATTAAGTCTTATTTATTAGAAAATAATATTGATGAAAGCATTATAACTATAGAAGACGAACTAAAAGTTATTGAAGCAATGGGTCTATCACTTAAACATAGTAGGAATGGCTATGTAATTGATGATAACATTATAAAATTAGAAATACCTAGAACTAAGATATCTAAGACAAATGTACTAGAATTAAAGGATAGAGTAAGAGATAAATTAAGATATGTTGACCACAGATATTTAGCACTAATTGATTTAGCTTATGATGGAACAGCAAATAGAGATTTTGAAATTCAGACAATCGATCTTTTAATTAATGAACTCAAATTTAAGGGCGTGCGTCTTGGAGAAAGCAGGAAACCAGATGGAATTATATCTTATGATATTAATGGCGTAATTATAGATAATAAGGCTTATTCTACTGGATATAATCTACCAATTAATCAAGCAGATGAAATGATAAGATATATCGAAGAAAATCAAACTAGAGATGAAAAAATAAATTCAAATAAATGGTGGGAAAGCTTTGATGAAAAAGTTAAGGATTTCAACTATTTATTTGTATCCTCTTTTTTTAAGGGAAACTTTAAAAATAATTTAAAACATATAGCCAATAGAGCTGGTGTAAGTGGCGGAGCTATAAATGTGGAAAATCTATTGTATTTTGCAGAAGAATTGAAATCGGGAAGGCTATCTTATGTTGATTCATTTACGATGTATGATAATGATGAGATATATGTAGGAGATTTTAGTGACTACAGTTATGTTAAATTTGCTGCAGAAGATCAAAGTGATTATAGAGTTTAGTTATTTATTTGAGGTGATAAAAATGAAGAGTTATTTTGAACCAACTGGAAGACTAATTATGTCTATTGGCAAAGATTTGATTAAAGATTTACCGGCGGCTATTGTCGAATTAGTGAAAAATTCATATGATGCTGATGCAACAAATGTACAAATGATATTTAAAAAAAATAAAGATTCAGTTGAAATAATTGTAAAAGATGATGGTCATGGGATGTCAAAAGACACGGTTCTAGGAGCATGGATGGTACCATCCACTGATTACAAATTAAAAAACAAAACAAGTCCAAAAGGAAGAATATATCAGGGGAGGAAAGGCATAGGACGATATGCTGTTTCCTTATTAGGTAACAAATTAAAATTATCAACTATACATGATGGATTTAAGACTCTTGCTTTTTTTAACTGGAGTGACTTTAATACTAATAAAAAGTTGTCTGATATTCCTGTTGATATTGAAACTGAAAAAACTAATGAAGTATCAGGAACAACTTTGTATATTACAAATGATATTGGGAATGATTTATCTGAAAGGATATCAGATGAAGATACAAAAAAAATTGAAATAGAACTTTCACGACTTTTATACGATAAAACAGATTTCAGTATAGAAGTTTGCTATGAAAATTTTTTTGGTGACACAAGTAAAAACATATGTAAGTTTATAGAGCCAGTTGAATTTTATGATACATGCCATTATAGGCTATTTGGTTGTATTAATGAAGACTTTTCTTATGAATTAAAATATTGTAATTACTATTCAGACAAAGAAAAAATGATTAATGGACAAATTGATATATTTACGAAGGAAGATTTAACAAAATGTGGTAAAATTATGATTGATTATAGGGTTTATGATAAGGATCCACAAGGAATAGAAATAATTACTAACTTCATTAATAATACACATGATGCAAGATACACAAAAACAGACATAAGAAATATTTTAAAGGAACAATCCGGTATAAGTATCTATAGGAATGGTTTTAGAATCAGACCATATGGAGACCAAGGATATGATTGGTTAAACTTAGACGCTCAGCGTGTTCAAAATCCTACTTTGTCAATAGGTTCAGAACAGATTAATGGGCGAATCAGCATTGAAGATGAAGAAAAGTCTGGGTTAAAAGAAAAAAGTGCAAGAGATGGACTTTATGAAAATGATAGTTATTGGACATTACAAAAAATTGCTAATTTTGCATTAAGCATTTTAGAAAAAGAAAGATTTAAGTATAGGCGAGATAAAAAGCCTAAAAAGAAAGATAAACCCTTGGAAAAACTGTTTGATTTTAGCAATGTAAAGTTAAATGTAGAGAAATCAATTGAAAAAACAAGAAAAGAATTGAAGAAAAGTCCAGAGAAGCAAGAAGAAATTTTTAAAGTATTAAATAAAGAAGTAAGCCAAGAAATTATAAATTTAGAAAAAGAAAAAGAAGAAGATTTTTTAGAAGTAAAAGAATCGATTGCTATTTATCAAAAACACACTACTCTAGGGAATGTCATTAGTGTAGTTTTACATGAGGGCAGAAAGCCTTTATCTTGGTATACTAATAAAATTCCATCAATAGAGGAGTATTTAAAAAATTCATATCAAAGTGATGAGTTAGGAAAATATAGCTATGAAAAACTATCGAAAGATATGCAAAAATTAAGTGCAGAAGCGAAAAGACTAAGTGTGTTTTTTAATCGCTTAGATCCGCTTTCATCTAATAAGAGAGGAAGACGTAAAAAAACAAGCTTGAATAATATAATCAAGAATGTATTAGAACTTTTCCAAGAAGTATCAGACGAGCAAGGAATTAAAATGAAATTTGCATCATCTGATGAATTCTACATTAATATAATACAAGAAGATTTATATATGGCTTTAACAAATATTATTGAAAACGCAATATTTTGGGTTAAGTATACAGATGAAGATACTATGAATATTGATGTTTCAATTTTTGATAAAGATGATAAAGTATTTATTGAAATATCAGATAATGGAATAGGAGTTTCAACTGATGATTTAGTAGATGATATTATTTTTACTCCTGGATATTCTGCTAAAAAAAGAGTCATTGAAGATAACGGTACTGGACTAGGATTAGCTATAGCAGGAGAAGCTGTTCAAAGGAATAATGGTAAATTGGAAGTAATTGATGCAACCAACGGAGCTTGCTTTCGAATAACATTGGATAGGAGCTAAGATATGGACGATTTTAAGATATTACTGGTAGATGATGATTATGAACAAAGAGAACAATTGCAGGAAACTATTGACAATTATAATAAAAAGTTATTTATAGAAGAGCTTAGAAATAGAAGTGTTATCGACGATGAAAAATATATTTCTAAGTTGATGATGCTTGAAAACAAAGATGCGGTATATAAAAAACTACAAGAAGATGGTAAAATAAGTGATGAATTTGATATATTAAATAAAATTGAAATTTCTTTTGAAGTTGCCACGACACCTGAAGAAGCTGCCATTGCACTGTTTCAGAATAATTTTGAGGCTGTTATAGTAGATTTAATGCTAGTACCGCAAAAAGATACAGGAAAAGATGATGAACAAATATCAGGTAATATTTTATTAAAGAATATTATTGATAGAGAAATTATTCCAATTATTGTAAGAACTGGTTTTAGCCAAAAAATCAGTGAATATGTTGATACAAATATTATAAAAGTTCAGTCAAAAGATGAAAGCTCATTTGAAGATGTAATAAGTGAATTAATTAATTACTATGAAGACTCTATTTTCCGTTTGCTAGGATCTAGAGGTAAAGTAAATAATAATATAAAAGAATTTTTTTGGGAAATTATACCAGAGTGTTTCACTAATAAAAAAGAAGAATTAATGGAACTGAATAAAGAAACGCAAGAATTTGTATTGATTCGTTATATCTCTAGTTGGTTAAGTAACAGATTTATGTTCAATGAAAAATATTTAGATGTCGAACCTATAGAAATGTATATGTTCCCAAACCCTATCACACAGGTTTGCAGTTGTGATATTTATGAAGATTGTGATACCAAACAAAAGTTTTTAGTATTGACTCCAGCGTGTGACTTGGCAAATTCAAAAACAAATGAGATTCTTTTTGCTAAAATTAAAAAGTATGATGAAGTTCAAGACTTTAGTGATATATTAGAAAAATGCTTAAATAAAGACGGGAATGAAATATCTAATAAGAACAAAAATAAGATTGCACAATGGTCAAGAAACTCTGATCAAAGATCTATGAGGTATCATTTCTTACCTAAAGTTAGTTTTTTTGAGGGTGGATTTATTGATTTTCGTTCTTTGATAACTTTAGAGTATGATTATGAAAAGAATCAGTTTAAGGATAGAAATTTAAAAAAATTAGGAGTTATTACAGACGTTTTTAAAAGAGATATAATTGCAAGATTTAGTTCTTATTATCATAGGCAAGGACAACCATCATTTAACACAGAGAGTATCTTAAATAAACTATTGGAAGACTAATTAACATTATATATATTTAGAAAGGAGGTTGACAATGAAAATCATTGATATTTTTTCAGGTGGTGGAGGATTAAGTGAGGGATTTAGAATAGATGAATTCCAGTTTATTTGCCATATTGAAAAAGAAGCATCTGCATGCTCCACTCTTAAGTTAAGAAATATCTATTATTATTTAAAGGAACTTGATAATTTAGAGTTATATAACAAATATTTAAAGAAAGAAATAAATTTTCAAGAACTCATTGAAGTTATCCCTAACTATATTTTAGAAGATGTGTTGAACTTGGAGATTAATGAAGAAACTATTTTAGATATTTTCGATTTTATAGATAAAAGTCTCAATGGAGAACTTTTGGATGGCATCATTGGAGGGCCTCCATGTCAAGCTTATTCTACAATTGGAAGGTTTAATAATAAGCATAAAAAAGAAACAGATGAAAGAATTTATTTATATGAATATTATGTTCAGTTTTTAGATAAGTATAAACCAAAGTTCTTTGTGTTTGAAAATGTTAAAGGATTGCTTTCGTTTAAAGATTATAAAGATAATCCTTTGCTACCAATGATTATAGAAGCATTTGATTCAGCGGGCTATGAAGTTAGATATGAAATTATAAATGCTGAAGATTATGGAGTTTGTCAAAGACGAGAGAGACTGTTTTTAGTAGGTTTTAGAAAAAATATTAAAGTAAAGAAAAATTTCTTCGAGATATTAAAAACCTATCAATCTAAGGCACCTACAATAAAAGAATTATTTTCTGATTTGCCGAACTTAAAAGCAGGTGAGTTTAAAAATGAATATTCGAAATCTATTGATGAATCTGAAGTCTCTCAAGAATATCGAGATGCTTTGACGGATGTATTAACACAGCATATTAGTAGGTCAAATAACGAGAATGATTTAAAAATTTATAAATTAGTTTCGGATGCGAAGAAAGAAGGATTAAATCTAAAATATAACGAACTACCAGAAGAGTTAATTACACATACAAATACTAAATCTTTTTTAGACAGATACAAGGCTATTGATAGTAATTCAGTCTCACATACAGTTGTCGCTCATATTTCAAAAGATGGGCATTACTATATACATCCAGATAGCTCCCAAAATAGATCTATAAGTGTAAGAGAGGCAGCGAGAATACAAGGTTTTCCAGATAATTATTATTTTGAATCTTCTAGGACATCTGCCTTTATTCAAATTGGAAATGCCGTGCCACCAAAGCTATCAAAAAATTTAGCAGCTACAATTTTAAAGACTTTAGAAATTGATTAGAGTCTACCTCTCCACCTCTTTCCCATAATAATTTTCATAGTTTTTCAATGCTCACCAAGATTAAAAGATAGCTCTTTATTCGAAGAATACTCTTGCATAAGGGTGTTCTTTTTTATTGTAAAGTATGAAGATTTTATAGTATTTAAATTTAGTTCAATTCGAAATTAATGTATTTCCTAACGGTATTCCTTGATAAGTTAAATTTCCTAGCAGTTTTAGATATATTACCACTTTCACTATAATATTTTTTGACATCTGAAATTAATTTTTCTTTTTCTTCTCTTTTTTGTTTAGCTATAGTCTCTTTTTCAGTATAAGGTTTGAGACATGACATAAACTGACTTTCTTCTTCTGAAATATCTAACCATTCCATGATTTTTTTTGTTTGATAATTTCTTGTATTTAGAAGATACATTCCTTTTAGCACTCCTCCATTTTGACTCTATATACCTCTCTTTTTCGAATCCTCCTCCAATTAAACTTCCGATTTCATATAAAATATCTTTAGATAGGTCTCCATTAATAATTGTCCAAGCTGCTTGAATCATTATTTTATCTCTACGACCAACAAGTGTATAATTTTCTTTCCTTATCTTAATTAATGTTTTATAATCAGCAATTCTTTTTAAGCTTAGTTTTTCAATGTTTGCTTTATGGACATAATTGTTATTATTTGTATCTTTCTCTGGCTTTAATTCATTTATCCACAAGCCGAGATAATATCTAGGAAAATCGTTAATATCTATTAGAGTACCCCTTGCTTTAGCTGATTTATTATAGGATAAGGGTAATCTTATAATTTGTAATATATTAGATCCAACGTTTTTATCTAAATCAATGTTTTTTAATGCATAGACATCTGCATCTTTTAATTCAGAGATTTTTTCATACAAGCTTTCTTTTATATATGCTGCACAATCCTGGTACAAACTAATCTGTTGTTCTTTTTTTATTTTGTCTTTATAAAAATATACGGGTTCTATTAAATAAAACAGATGTAACCCTCTACCTGAATTAAGTATTATATGAGGGCAAAGGACATCATCAAAGACATTAAATGTTTTTAATGCGTTATAAACTTGCTCTGCTTTTTCATGGCTTCATTCAGAAGATCTGCAGTAATCTAGGTCAACAACAATGTAAGAAACACGCTTTATAGTATCTAAATCAATAATTGCTTTGTTTGTTGTGTTATTAAATGAAGGGAATCTTTCAGCAACTGAAATATAAATATTTTTTCTGTTATAATATTGAAGTTTTTCAAGCTCTATAAATTTAACTGCATGCTTTCTACTTTTTATCCTCATGTATACAATTCTTTTCTCATTATTCTTTGGATAAAGAAGATCTAAAAGTTTATCTCTAATTTCATTATCTGACATAAAACGCTCCTTTTAATTTCTTAAAAGGTATATGTCAGATAATTTTTAAAACTTCGTTTTTATTAGATATCTTTAATGAAACATAGGTGGTAAAAAAATCCCCTATTACAGGGGTACTTTACTGATGCCTTAGCAACATACTTATGTTATAGTAAGTTTACTTTAAACTACTATTTATAAACTTATATTTTATATTTACATCTATTTATTTTAGTACAGATAAGATTGAGCGATTACATCAATACGATTATGTCCTAAGTATTTGCTGGTTATTAACATAGCTTTTCGATCTAATATTTCTCCAGCTCTATCATTTCTCATGATGTATCTTTCTCCGCCTTCTGAAATTAAACCACCAGGTATTTTATCTATTGGTCTTGCATAATGATTATAAATTCTCTTGGCGTATACAGCTCGGTAGTGGTGGTTGTCATAATGAGAAGGTAATTTTGGTGCTATTTTAAGTTCTCCAGCTTCTTTAAAAATATTTATTATCTCATCTGTTTCTTCTTTATCTTTGCCCATGATTAAAGCTAAGCGTTTTTTCCCACCCTTTCCTTGTCTAACTTTTACATAATATTTCCCGTTGATTTCTTTTAAATCAACCCCTCTTACAACTTCCATTTCTTTTTTTCTTAATCCTGTAGAGCTTGTTATTTTAGAAAATTTTCTTTCTAGCTCTTCTGATATGTGTTTATCTCTATTAGCTTCATATCGACTTCTTTTGATTGATTTTCTTGTCCTTGGTGGTGTCGCTATGAAGTTTGTAGATGATGTTCTTAAAACCTTTGCTATAGCTGATTTGGCTGTGCTAATTGAGTAAGCAGATAAGCCTTGATTAGTTAAGTTTTTCAGATATTCATTTACATGTTCTGTTTTAACTTGTTGTATTTTCTTTATTTCAGGATAATTTTCTTTTAAAAATTCTGCAAATTTATAACATTGTTTTTTGTATGTCTTATAAGTTGTAACGCTATAAATTTTATTGTTTGAAGTAGCTGATGAATCGTGCTTATCATCATTTCTTGATGTACTCATACCATCATTTAACATTCTTGTTAATCTACCATAAATCTGATTTTTTAAAATATATTTCTGCTTTCTTTTATCCCATTTTTTAGTTTTTTTCTTTTCTTCATCTATTATTCCAAATGCTTTGTTAAAAGCTTCGTTTGTGATATTAAATGACATAAAATGCTCCTTTCGAATATTAACTATCTTTTTAAAATTAAAGCTCTTAAAAAAGAATTTAGAGCCTTGTTTGCTACTCTAATTGTTAAGACTAAGCTTTTTATACTACCGAGTCCGTAGAAGCTTCTAAGTTGTCTAATCTAAGACAAAACACATTTTTTAAAGAGCTTGGCTTGCTCTAAAGTACATATTTCTAGATTGATAGCTTGGTTTGCTATTAATTTTGTAAGAGTGTAGAGGCACTCTTACATTTTTTACCTGCTTAAAATTTTTGCTCTATAAATCTTTTTTATTTTTTTCCTTACTCCATATTTTGCAACTTCCTTTCTTTGTTTCCTCATTTTTTATCACTTCCTTTTTTGTTTTCTCCATGCCATCAATTTTCTATCTATAATTTGTCAGAAAGGGTCCATAATAACAAAAGAGTTTAAAAACTTATCCTTGATAAATACCATAAATCTGTTTATACGTCCATAAATGGAGCGTATAAACAGATTTTTTGTGAGTAAAATAAATTAATAGTATTTTTTTGGAAATTAGATTATTAGGTAAGTTCTAAAAAAATTTCTGACATATACAAGTTGAAATTAAAATATCGGAGGATTCTAACTTGGATAATATGTCAAATAAAAATAATCAATTAGATTCTTTGGCTGTGCTTCTTCAAGAATTAATAGAAAAGTATGTAGATCAAATAGACTTTGAAAAATTGGAAGTACCGCCAAGACTTTCAGAAAAAAATAAAAATGAGGATAATATTAATTCGTCGGATTAGGCTACTGCATTGACTTTTATATTAAGACTTATGTAAAATATAGGTATAACTATAACGTGAAAATATGTCCAAACTAAAGGCGGGAAAAATGAAAAAGAAAAAAGCGTATGTATATACAAGAGTGTCAACATCTATCCAAATTGATGGTTACTCACTTGATGCTCAGGAAGAAAGAATAAAACAGTATGCAAAAGCTTATGATATAGAAATAATAAAAACCTATAAAGATGCTGGAAAATCAGGAACATCTATTTCAGGTAGAAATGAATTTATAGCTATGCTTAATGATATAGCAGCTGAAAAAGATAAAGTTGATTATGTAATGGTTTTTAAATTATCTAGATTTGGAAGAAATGCGGCGGATGTGTTGCAGTCATTACAAGTCATGGAAAATCATAATGTAAATCTGATTTGTGTTGATGATAGTTTAGATAGTTCTAAAGATTCTGGAAAACTTGTTATAACAATTCTTTCAGCAGTAGCAGAAATGGAACGTGAAAATATACTTTCTCAAACTATGGAAGGTCGAAAACAAAAGGCTAGAGAAGGTAAATGGAATGGTGGTTTTGCTCCAATTGGCTATTCCTTAGATAATGGAGAATTAGTTGTTAATGAAGATGAAGCTAAAGCAGTAAGGATGATTTTTGATTTATATGCTAATTCAGATATGGGAGCCAATGGAGTATCTAAGTATTTAGTTTCTTTAGGTATTAATAAACCTATAAGACAAAATGGCAAAAATCCATATTTTTCAGCTAGTTTAATAAGACAAATATTGGACAATCCTGTATATAATGGGAAAATTGCATATGGAAGAAGAAAAACGATTAAAGATAAAAATACTGGTAAAATTAAATTAGAAAAATCTGATCATTATATTATAGCTCAAGGAAATCATGAACCTTTAATTGACGATGAGTTATGGAATACAGTTCAGGAAAAAAGAAAATATCAAGCTAAAAAGTATGAGAAGATAAATAGAGGAAAAGGTGAGAGAGTTCATATCTTATCAAATCTAATAAAATGTCCATATTGTAGTGCTGGTTTATATGGAAATAAAAGCCGTAAGCGTAATAAAAACAAAGAAGGAGAGCATTACAAAGATTATTACTATTACGGTTGTAAACATAGACTAATGATGAATGGACATAAATGTACTTTTAATAAACAAATTAGAGCTGAATTAATTGAAAAAGAAGTTGAAACAATAATTACTCAAATAGTTAGTAATCCTACTTTTGCCAAAAAAATTGAAGAAAAAATCAATATTCAAATAGATACAAAAGAAATTGATGAAGTTATTAATAAGCGCTTAGCGAAGATTAGGCAATTAACAGGTACAAAAGCATCACTAATTAATCAAATAGACTCTTTAAATTTTGAAGATAAACATTATGATAGAAAATATACTGATTTAAATCTCAGACTTGATGCAATATATGATCAGTTAGAATATGCAGAAATGCAGTTAAATGATAGCAGAAAAAGGAAAGAGGCGATCCTTGAAGAAAAAATAACTTCTGATAATATTTATAAAATCCTTGTTAATTTTAATAGCCTTTATACAGTCCTTTCAGATATCGACAAGAAGAGATTGCTCAATGAATTGATAGAAGAAATTCAGATTTATGATGAAAAACCTAAAAATGGAACTTGGATAAAATCGGTTGTTTTCAAGCTTCCGCTCATAGATTATGACATTGACTTTAGTTTGGACAATAAAGACAATGTCGAGACTGTAGTATTGATGTCAAGAAAATGAGATAAGAGGTTATAAGACTGTTGAAACAAGTGGCTTTTAGGATTTAAAAAATCTTAAAAGCCATTTTTCCATTTAAAAAATACCTTGTGGGAACAGTTTGAGTGTAGATTATAACAGAGTATGTTGGCACTATAGATGTTTTAGGGGGGAGTGAACAGGATGAACCAGGACTTGACAAGTGAAATAATCAGTAAAATATTAGATATCGCAGCTTTTATGAAAGCTGAAGATTACATAAAAATGCCAGAGAAGGTAAACATTGAAGTCTTTGTAAGTCTATCAGATAAAGAAAGAGATATCTATGAGACCTTAAAAAAGTTTTGGTAGTTAGTATTAAGGATAAGTATATAGATGCAGTTAATGCTGCAACCTTTTCTAATAAGTTACTTCAAATGGCATACAGTTTTGTTTAAGATGAAGATAAAGATATGATTCGTATCCATGATATTAAACTTGATGCTTTAGAAGATTTAATAGAAGGTGCCAATGGAAAACCTGTTCTGATAGCTTATTGGTATAAGTCATATTTAAGAAGAATAAAAGATAAATTTGATGTAAGAGAACTTAAAACAAATGAAGACTTTAAAGAATGGAATCAAGGTAAAATTCCTGTACCCATTACCCATCCAGAATCTGCAGGTCATGGACTTAATCTACAAGATGGAAATGATTAGTACACAGTTCAGAAAAGAGTGAATGAGATGATTAAATATTAGATAAATAATGTTTGGTATATCTAATTTTATATAATTTCAATCTCTATAGTTTGCGTGGATATCTATCAGCATACTTGACAAAATCCGACTATTTTAGTATACTTTAGCTAATATTAAAAGAAAAGGTGGGAAAATTGTGAAGTTATTTCTTCAATTGTCTCCTTTGGCAACTGCCAAGGCACAATGTGTTTGCAGTCAATTTTTGATTGGTTATAAAAATTAAACATTTTGAAAGGAGAAATAATGGAAACAATAGTATCCGCTTTATTAGTTTTTGTCTCTACATCAATTGACTACTTAGTTGTTTTGACTATTTTATTCGCCAGTCAAGGCAAGGAAGGTTTGAAATCAATTTATGCAGGACAGTATTTAGGTACAGGACTGCTTGTTCTGGTTAGTCTTATTGCCGCTTACTTTTTAAATTTTATTCCACAAGATTGGATTATCGGACTCCTTGGTCTAATTCCACTAGGTCTTGGTATAAAAGCAATTTTTGTGGATGAAGATATTGATGAGGAAGACATCGAGGGAAAGATTACCGGAGATGGATCAAAAATTTTAGCATTTACAAGTTTAACAGTGGCAATGGGTGGAGATAATTTAGGAATTTATATTCCCTATTTTACAGGAAAGAGTTTGATTGAGATTGGTATAACTTTAGTTATATTTGCGTTAGGAATTTTGATACTATGCAAATTATCTCACAATCTCGCCTCAATTTCTGCTATCGGAGAGATCGTAGAAAAGTACGAAAAAATAATTGTACCAGTCGTGTTTATTGGACTCGGTCTCTATATATTGATTGAAAATGGAACGATTAATTATCTCATTTCCCTAATTGCAAGTTAATAATCTATTTTTATATTTTAGACCTATTAAGGGAAATCTTTAGTAGGTCTTTTTTATTTACATTAAATTCTCATATCTGTCCCTAGGGGTATGAAAAGCAATAATTGTGTAGGATGTTAAAAGTAAATGTTAAATTCTTACCTGTGATATGGCAGGTAAATTATGCGAATAGAAAGACTGAACAAGAAAGAAGAAGTTATATTTTAAGAATACTCAAAAGACTATGTATTAGCAAAACCAAAAATAATAAATAAATTTCGATAAATCTCGTCTACTATATTTATGGTATTTTAGATATACAAGTAATAACTATATATTATAAGTAAATTTAGATATAGGGATAATATAAAACATAAAAAATATACTTATGGATATATTCCCACATACGAGGCTTTTGAGAAATATTAAATTTTATTCATACTGACCACTCAAGCCATATTGTCCGTATTCATGACGCCGTGAACAAAACCCAAAGTCATCCATTGGGCGATGAGGCGGCCCTGGCGCTCGGCGACCCGACATAAAAAGTCGTAGGCTTTGTCGGGAGAGTCGGCGAGATCGGGATCGTGCCTGTGGATGGCGTAATCCAAAAGGGCTTCCACATCGCCGCCCTCCATATTCGCAATCCATTCGAAAGTGCCCACCCGCAAATGGCTCGAGGCCACCCGGGTCAAAATGGCGCCCTCCTCCTCGCTGCTCCGATAGACGGGTTGACCCGTCTTCACCACGGCGAGGGCACGGGTCGTGGGAACGCCCAAAGCGTACATGGCCTCGCTCATAATATATTCGCGGATCATGGGCCCGAGAGAGGCACGTCCGTCGCCGCCACGGGAAAACTCCGTGCGGCCGGCGCCCTTCAGCTGAATATCTCGCCGCTCGCCCTCGGGCGTAATCTGCTCGCCGATTAAAATGGCGCGGCCGTCGCCTAAAATCGCCGGGTAGCCGAATTGGTGGCCCATATAGGCCATGGCGATGGACGATGCCCCCTCCGGCACCTTATTACCGCTCAAAACATCTAAACCCTCCTCTGAGAAAATCTCATCGGGATTTAAGCCGAGCTCCTCGGCAAGAGAGGGATTGGTTATAAAAAAAGAAGGCTGCGCTACCGACGTCGGATTCACCTTGCGGAAAAAAGCACTAGGCAGCCTTTCGTAAGAATTTTCAAAATTAAACATAATATCACCATGAAGTACTTACCCGGAAAGAATGCTTGCTACCCATCGAGACATAAATCGAGATATAAATAGAGGCGACACTTAGAGTCATGCTGCAGACGAAAAGATTTTTGGTGTCTATTGAATTGATTGCACTATAATCATTGATTATCAAATTAAACAAAAATATAATTAAATATGGTATAATAATTATATAAAATAAAACTTGGCGTGAGTTGAAAAATGATCATTGGCGAAGGTAATGCCTTACGCCAGCAGTTTGTGTTGCAGTGATTTGTAGAGAGGAATATAACAGGAGGTAAAAAAATGAACTCAGGTAGAAAAAGACAGTTCAAGGTTTTAGCAGCTATGCTTCTCGCCTTTTTCATCGCTTTTTCGGGGAGCTCAAAGCAGACTTTTGCCGCGAGTTTAGGAGAGGAAGAAAAGGCTATTACCCTTTTTAAAGAGAGAGAAAAAATTGGTGACTACGACACCATAAATCAAGTTACTGACCAAATGTACGAACTTACGAAAGATGGGTCAAAACCTAATTTTGTCGTCCAAGTAAATAAGGATATTGAACTGACCGAATACAGTCAGTTCGGCCGGCCCTACGGCGAAGTTACCCTTACGAGCAAGGACCCGAAAAATCCGAGCACCATTAAAGCGAATGTTCAGGATCATCATATGATGCTCGGCGTAGTCAACGGAGCGCACTTAACCGTAGAAAATATTATTATCGACGGCAATCATGAAAAGCGCCTTTTTTGGGTGGAATCTACTGAAGGACGCCCTGCCGAGCTGACGATCAATGACGGCGCCGTCTTGCAAAATGGCAAGGTGGAAGCAAGTGATGAAACCAAACCAGGCGGCGCTATTTTCTGTCAAAAAGTAGGTGATGTCACCATCAACGGCGGCATCATAAAAGACAACGAAGCCTTTGATTACGGCGGCGCCATTGGCTATATCGGCAAGGGAACCTTGACCATCAACGGCGGAGAGATTTCCGGCAATAAAGTTCAACCTGACGGAAACGGTGGTGGAATTTATTTACAAGGAAAGGGTAAAATTACCGGTGGAAAAATATCCGATAACTCGGCCCAAAATGGCGGCGGGATCACTACCGGAAAGAATGCAAACTTGGAAATCACCGGCGGCGAAATCAGTGGAAACATCGCGAAGAATGTCGGCGGTGGAATTTACTGTGCAAGTAACTCGGTTGTGAAGTTTACCGGCGGTAAAATATCTAAGAATCAAGGGAAATTTGGCGGCGGTGTAGGAGTAACATTAAACGGTAAATTCGTCATGGAAGGTCGCGGCACTATCTCAGAAAATGTAGCACCTTCTTCAGGAGGAGGAATATACCTTTGGGGAAAAACACCTGCATGTGATCTTAAATCCGGAACCATTAAAAAAAACCAAGCTAAAACCGGAGGAGGCATCCGTGTCAACTCAAATAATACAAATATAGGCGGCGTCATTATTCAAGAGAATGAAGCAGCCTATTATGGCGGCGGCATCTATCTTACCTCGCCGAATGCGACAATAAGCGACGTCGTGATTCAAGAGAACGTCGCAAACTTTGGCGGCGGGATTTATTCCAAATTACCTGCTGATGAAGCTCTCACCATCGACGGCGCGAAATTGTATAAGAACGAAGCAAGATCCGGAGGCGGGGTGTGCTTGCCGAGCGGCGGAACGTTGAATTTCAACAATTCTGAATTTAATGAAAACAAAGCCTATTATGGCGGCGGCATTTGGACGAGCATGCCCATGACCGTTAAAGGAACAACCTTTACAGGTAATGAGGCCGTTAAATCCGATGAACCTGTAGATTCCGAAGGCAATCCTGAAAACTTAGGTCATGGCGGCGCTATTTATGTAAATACCAGATTGGCCAAAGACGGCGTCGTCACCGTAGACAACTGCACATTCACCAAGAACAAGGCGGACAAATCCGGCGGTGCTATTTCCGTGGACGAAACTCATGGCCTGCTTAAGGTCGTCAACAACACGGTCTTTGACGGCAACCAAGCCACCGGCAAATCAGGTCACGGCGGTGCCATTTATAGTAATCTTCACGCTTACATGCCGGAATACGACGACGGCTCCACAGGCGATTTGGTACAACCGCCCACGGCAGAGTATTATTACTACAACATCAACACGGATAAAACGACGGTCTTTAAAAACAATAAGGCCTTCCAAACCTTTACACCGCCCAGCACAAAGGATGACTTTGTGAAACTGCTGTACACATCCACATCTCACCCGGGCACGAAATACGACCATCCCTTGAACAACGACGATGTGAATTTAATCGTGTTCAAGAATGTGATCTTCCACAAGAATTATGAAACGGAAAATCCGATTCACGACGCGTTCCTCGTACTGGAAAAGAGCAAATTAGGGGAAGATTTCCCCAAGGATCCCGTTAGAGAAGGCTATAAATTCAAGGGATGGAATACGCAAAAAGACGGGAAGGGAACAGGCTTTACCGCCGACACCGTCATAGAAGACGACATCACCCTCTACGCTCAATGGGAAGCCGATCCTAAAAAACCGGATACTCCTGACAACCCTGAAAAGCCGATTGTTCCTAAAAAACCGAAAGATTGGATCGATTTGACGCCGGTGGATACGCCTTTACTAAACAGGCGAGATCATGCACAATACATGATCGGATACAAGGACGAAACCTTTAAACCGGACAATCCCATGTCCCGTCAGGAGGTTACGGTCATGTTCTCCCGACTTTTAAACGAGCGTCCGCAAAAAGGCGTGATTTACAGTCGAGATTACAAAGACATTCCCGACGATCTTTGGTCCGTAACGGCCATCAGCTACATGAGCAAGCTGGGCATGGTAAAGGGCTATCCCGACGGAAACTTTATGCCCCGTGCCGATATTACGCGCGCTGAATTTGCCGCCATGGCTACGCGCTTTGCCAATATTACGGAAGGAAGCAAAACCTTTACCGACGTACCCAAGGACCACTGGGCATACGATGTGATTCAAAAGGCCGCCGAAGCCGGATGGATTTCAGGTTACCCCGACGGGAGCTTTAAGCCCGACCAACCCATTACCCGCGCGGAAGTGGTATCGATCACGAATCGCATGCTGAATCGCTACGCCGATGAGGCATATGTCGACACTCATCAAAACGAGACGATACCCTATAAAGACATGATGAAGGGTATGTGGTCTTATTATCCCGTGGTCGAAGCTACCAACGGTCACGGCTACGAGCGCAAAGCTGGTGTTAATGAGGAAACATGGTTTGAAATCAACGACACGACCTTTGTCTACGACAAGTAAAGATTTGTAAACAAAAAAGCTACCGTTCACTCGGTAGCTTTTTGCATGGTGTCCTTTCGAAAGGGGGAAATCGTCATGGTATAATATGAGCAATAGAAAAGGAGGCAGTATGGCTAAGAAATATAGAGAAGGCTAGATTGTAGAGCGTCATTTTCCGAATCGTTCCGTGGTGAAAACGGAAGACGGCACGGAGATTCATGTAAAGGGCGGCTTGCCCGGGAAAAAAGTGGGCGTGCGCATTACCCGCAATCGGGCCCATAATAAAAAGGGCAAGATCCTGGAAACTTTGGCGCCCTCTCCCATGGAGACCGCTCTCGACTGCCCTCACGCTCCCATTTGCGGCGGTTGTATGTACCAGACCATAAGCTATGAGCAGGAGTCGGCACTTAAAAAGAAAATGCTCGAGGATCTTTACGGCCGGGAGGTGCCCTATACCATGGCGCCTCAAACCTACCATTACCGCAACAAAATGGAATACACCTTCGGCGACGAGGAAAAGGGCGGTCCTTTAACTCTAGGTCTGCATCATAAGAGGGGTTTTTACGACATCGTCTCCACTACGGGATGCCTCTTGGTGCCCGAGGACATGGAAACCATCCGCGCCGAAGTGGAAGCTTATTTCCGCAAACTGAACACCCCGTTTTATCATCGCATGCGCCACGAAGGCACTTTGCGTTATCTCGTGGTGCGCCACGCTCGCGCTACGGATTCTTACTTGGTGAACTTAGTGACCTCGTCGGATCCCATCGATGAAGAAGCATTTGTAGAGCTTCTGCAAAATTTGGACCTTAAGGGCACCGTGGCGAGTATTTACTACACGATATCAGATGATTGGGCTGACGCCATTAAGCCGGAGAAAATCGTCCACCTGGCGGGGAACGAGTATTTAGAAGAGCGTCTGTTGGATTTGAATTTTCAAATCGCGCCCTTTTCCTTCTTCCAGCCCAATCCCGATACGGCGACCTTGATCTATGAAAAAGCTCGCGCTCTGGCAGGACGGGAAAAAGGCGTGGTCTACGATTTATATTCGGAACGGGGACCATCGGTCAGATCCTGGCCCAAGAGGCGAAGGAAGTCATCGGCATCGAAATCGTGGAATCCGCCGTGGAAGACGCCAATCGGGCCGCCAAGGCCAACGGCATCGAAAACGCCCGCTTCCTTGCAGGAGATGTGTTGGAGCTGATCGATACGCTTACCACGCGCCCCGATCTCCTCGTCGTGGATTCGCCTCGCGACGGCATACACCCCAAAGCCATCGAAAAACTCAAACAACTCGACGCCCCCCGCATCCTCTACATCAGCTGCAACCCCGTCACCCAAAAGCGCGACATCGACATCTTCGCCGCGGCGGGTTATGCCGTCGAACACCTGGAGGCCGTCGACCAGTTTCCGCGCACCGTACACGCCGAAGCGATAGCATTGTTGGCGAAATAGGGGGAAAACAGTGGGGTTCGTGTAAAGTCTATCCAAGAGTGCGAACGAAGTGAATGTGATGGAACAAGCGACTGTGAGAGACGATAGTATTGATGTCAAGGAAAATAAGATGGTAAGCTAAAAAAGGTAATATGACAAACTAAGAGAAGGAATTTATTGAGTTAAGGAAAATAATTGAACAACTTGAAAATGATAATATACTAAGGTTCTAATGACCTCTGTTAGTCTACACATTTCTTGACAGTTAAAAATAAAGAAAGCTATATTACAAATGGGTTTGACTTTATAACATGCTTTATGTAGATTGATATATAATAAATATCAAATATCTATAGCAGGGAGGCTAAAAATAAAATGTTTCATATCACTAAAAATACCAATAAAGCAAGAAATATAAGGGAGTGGGTTTTGAGTATAGGAGTAGCTTTCTTGTTGGCCCTATTTATAAGAACTTTTATTTTTCAGACTTCTTATGTTGAAGGAAGTTCCATGTATCCCACCTTTGAAGACGGGGACTTATTAATAGTCAACAAATATGAGAATATCATCAACCCCCAAAAATACACCAGGGGAGATATTATAATTTTTTCTCCCCCAATAAAAAATAATAAAAAATGTATATAAAAAGAGTTATAGGTTTGCTAGGCGACAAGATAAGTATAGAAGGAGGTAAGATATACATTAATGGTGAACTTTTAAATGAACCATACATAGAAAATGGTTTATACACTGACCCAATTTATTCAGCTAAGCCGCATACCATTTTGGAAGGTGAACTTTTTGTAGTTGGCGATAATAGGTATCCTGGAGAAAGTGTTGACAGTAGGACTTTTGGAGAAGTTCCTTTTAAGAATGTAGTGGGTAAAGTCAGCTATAGAATTTTTCCCTTAACAAAAATATGACAGTTTAATTAATATAGCTACAAAGATGGGACATAATCATTACGTCCCATAAATAAGGCCACACTACTATATTAGTTCCTTTTTTTTCGAGTGGTCGATAGGAAGAAGGAGGTGTGAAATGATTCTAAATCCAATACCGACAGGCGCATAAAGAGGCGAAGTCCTCTGGCAGAATGGAGGATATATGATACGAATCGATCATCTTGTGAAAACCATAGGCACACAAACCATCCTACAAATCGACCATTTGACAATCGACGAAAACCGGCGCATCGGTCTGATCGGAGACAATGGCGCCGGCAAGACCACCTTCTTAAAGCTGCTCGCCGGCCGGGACGACGACTTTGCCGGCGAAATACAAGCGACGCTTCCGGTGTTGTACATGCCCGCCGTGGGAAAAGGCGACGGGTCCCGAACGAACACACGCGATCCCCGGAGCCCCGGCCAGCGACAAAGGGCGCGGCTCGAGGAATTTTTGGCACAAAATGACACATTTTTGCTTATCGACGAACCCACATCGCATTTGGACATCCGCCAAATTCAGGCCCTCGAAGAGAGTCTGTGCCGACGAGAGGGCGGCTATATGGTGGTTTCCCACGACCGGGACTTTATTGAACGCACCTGTGACTGTATCTTCGAACTCGACGATACGACCGTCGAAGTCTACAATGGCGGGTACCGATTTTATGTAGAAGAAAGGGAGAGGCGCAAAAAGTTTGCACAGCGGGAATACAACAACTATGTAAAAGAAAAGAAGCGGCTACTGGGCGTCGGCGAGCGACTCAAAAAGCAGTCCGGTAGGGTGCGGTCTACGCCCAAGCGCATGGGAAATTCCGAGGCGCGCCTCCACAAAATGGGCGGGCAGGGCAACAAGAAAAAGCTGGACCGACAGGTAAAATCGGTTCAATCCAGAATCGAGCACTTGGAGAAAAAGGAAAAGCCGAAAGAGGCAGCCGAGATTCGCTTGTCGGCGCCCGCATCGGAAAAAATCCACAGCAAAATTCTGATCCGCGCAGAGCATTTGAACAAGCAGTTCGAAGACTGCGTCCTCTTTCAAGATGCCGAATTTACCATAGAAAACGGCACCAAAGCCGCCTTGTTGGGCGACAACGGCGCGGGCAAGACCACCTTGGTAAGCATGATCCTGCGCGGGGAAGGGACATGGGTACATCCGAAACTGAAAATCGGCTATTACAGCCAAATGGGGGAAATTCTTACGGAAGAGGAAAGCATACTCGACAACGTCGTGCCCACCTCGATATACGACGAGAGCATGACGCGGATCGTCTTGGCGCGCCTGGGACTCGAAGGCGCCGATGTGCACAAAACCGTAGAGCGTTTGAGCGACGGCGAGCAGGCAAAGACAAAACTCGCAAAGCTCATGACTTCGGAGTTTCATTTTCTGATACTCGACGAGCCGACCAACTTTTTGGACATTGCGACCATAGAGGCGCTGGAACAGCTGTTGATCGCCTACGACCGCCCGCTTCTTATGATCACCCACGACGTTTCGTTTATCGACGCCGTGGCCGATGCGCTGCTTCTTATAGAAGACCGAAAGATCCGCGCGTTTCAAGGAAATTTCAGCGACTATCGCCATCGATCCGATCGAAAGGCATCGGAGGACGAAGAAAGGATGCGGATCGATTTTCGGCTGAGTGCCATCAACGCCGCCCTCTCTTCGAACCCGCCGAAGGGGGAGCGCGAAGAACTGGAGCGAGAATTTCAAGAATTGTTACAACGCAAAAGAGAACGCTCCTAATGCATCGTACAAACGGCCCCGCTGAGGGGCTGTTTTTGTTGAATGCGCGCTTTGTAGGCGTGTATTCCCACAAAAGGGGTATGCTTTACAGGAAGGCCCATTCTACAAACCAACGGCAAAGGAGAAGCAATGAAAGCGGTCAAGTGGAGCACGTTTTTGAAAGATGTGTTTATCTGCGCCTTAGGGTCCTACGGCGGTCCCGAGGCGCATTACGGCGTATTTTCGTCGCGATTGGTAGAGCAAAAGAAATACATCACCGAGGAAGAACTCACCGAAATGATCGGATTGTTTGCCCTGGTGCCGGGTCCCGGTAGCACGCAGACCATCACCGCGGTGGGCTATTATATGGGCGGGCCGATCTTGGCGCTTCTCACCTTCTTGGTATGGGCGCTGCCGGCGATCCTCATTATGGGCGGCGTCGGCGTGTTCTTTACCCATATCGACGGAAGCGGCGACCTGAAGCCCCTCCTCACCTATCTGCCCGCGGTGGCGGTGGCCTTTATCGTATATGCCGCCGTCACCCTGTCGCGAAAGGTGCTCAAAACCCGGCGCGACTTCGCGCTCTTTGCCGTGATGCTCGCCTTAAGTCTCCTTTTGGTGGGCCGATCCATGTGGGTCGTGCCCCTTCTTTTGATCGCGGGCGGTCTCGCCATCTTGTGGGAATACCGCAAAGAGGGCGCGGGCGAGCGCATTCGCTACCGGCCCAAGTGGTGGATTTTGGCGGCGGTGGTAGCCATCGCCCTCGTCAATGAGGTGCTGCGGGCGCAGGTCCAATCGCCCTGGGTTATGCTCTACACCTCCTTTTATCGCTACGGCTATTCCGTCATCGGCGGCGGACAAATCGTCATCCCCCTTATGATTCAAGATTTGGTGCATTCTCAATCCGCCATCTCGCTGGCGGACTTCCTTTCGGGCTATGCCATCGACCAAGCGGTGCCCGGGCCGCTGTTTAGCTTTGCCGCCTTTGTATCCGCCCGCGCCATGGAAGGGAGCGACTTCGCCTTCTTGGCGGGACTTTTGGGCGGCTTCGGCATCTTCTTGCCGGGCATCCTACTCGTGTTCTTCATCTTCCCCCTGTGGCGCGCCCTCCGAGAACTCACCCGCGTACGCCACTTCCTAGAAGGCGTAAGCATCACCGCCGCGAGCCTCATCGCCATGACCGCCATCACCCAAATCGCCGCCCTTCCCGTAAAAATCGACCTCTATCTCGCCGTCGTCGCGAGTGCCGCCTTGCTATTTTCCAAAAAAGTGCCCGCGCCCCTGATCGTCCTCGGTGCCCTTTTGGCGGGCATAATACTATGAACATTTATATAGATATATAATAGAAGAAAGATTTTAAGTACAGGAGTAAAACATGGCCAAATCCACAGAAAACAGACACGAAACCATCGTTCATCCTTTGGAACCCTTGTATCGCGAGGATTCAAAAATCCTCATCCTCGGCTCCTTCCCCTCGGTAAAAACGCGGGAATACGGATTCTTCTACGGCCATCCTCAAAACCGGTTCTGGCCGCTGATGGAGGCACTCTTCTACGAGCGACTCAGCACAGAAATCGCCGAGCGGCGCGCATTCTTGCTCGCGCACCATATCGCCGTCTTCGATTCCATATACCAATGCGACATCATCGGCTCGGGAGATGCGAGCATCAAAAACGTCGTGCCGTCCGATCTAAAACCGATCTTCGAGACCGCCGACATCCGCCGGGTATTTTGTAACGGCGCAACATCGTACAAATATTACAAAAAATACCATGCCGACAAAAGCGGCATCCCCGGCGTAAAACTCCCCTCTACCAGCCCCGCCAATGCGCGGTATCGACTGGATGACCTGGAGAAAGCGTGGAGCGCGATACGCGCGTATGTGGAGTAGCGGGGAAGGGCGTGTCCGGAGCAAAAGAGATCGTCGCGCGTTTCTGCATCGGCATCGTCGCTTACCCTTTTCTAGCGAAAGAGATCCTTCGATGCGGGGCTGTCGCCCCTTGCTCAGGATGACAATGGGGGCGGTAATGCGTTCCGGCACGGGCTATTGCGAAACCCTAACTTTGTCACCCTGAGCGGAGCGCAGCGGAGTCGAACGGATCTTCGTAAGCTATTGCGGGTCGAAGGTTTGCGCGATGCCTATTGCGTGTATTGTTGCCTGTAAAGAAAAAGTCAAACGTCGCGCGTTTCTGCATCGGCATCGTCGCTTACCCTTTTCTAGCGAAAGAGATCCTTCGACGCGGGGCTGTCGCCCCTTTAATTGGTACAATGTTTTGGACAAACTTTTCCAACTTTTAGTGACGTTCATTCCATTCTTCCATCGGCGTCTTGTATCCAATCGAGGAGTGGGGACGTAGATGATTGTAGTAATAAAAGTAATAATCGAACATCATATCCACTTGGTTTTTGGTGAAGGCGGATATCTTTCCCATCTCCACTTTCATCGTCTGCCAAAAGGTCTCAATAAAGATGTTATCAGCGGGCCGATGCGGCCGGGACATAGAATG